>NZ_CP162414.1:1668371-2001088 GCF_040932005.1 Aestuariibius sp. HNIBRBA575 | reverse complement strand
GGACGTCGCTGCGGCGTGACATCAGGTCTTGGATCACCGGTAGAACCGCGCGCAATTCACCCATGCTCGCGGCATGGCACCAGATCAGCGTGCCATCCGGGCGGGGCAGGGTGGCATGCCCAAACCGTTCGCGCAAACGCGATGCAGGGGCCGACATTTTTTGATGTTTGCGCCGCATGGCATAGCGCAAAATGGGCGCGGCGAGGAACGTCGCCCCGGAATAGAGACCTGACTGAACCGACAAAACTAACCGCCTGTATGGCTCATGTGACGTGAAACGCGCCCGTCAACCGATTGACGGGAATAGTCAAAATCATGCCCTTTGGGTTTTAGCGAAATGGCCGCACGGATCGCGTCGGCCAATGCATCGGGATCGTCACTGGCGCGCAGCGGGGCGCGCAGGTCCGAATTTCCTTCTTGGCCAAGGCAGGTATAGATCGACCCGGTGCAGGTGATCCGCACCCGATTGCAGCTTTCGCAGAAATTATGTGACAGCGGCGTGATAAAGCCGATTTTCTGACCGGTTTCTTCCAAACGCACATATCGGGCCGGGCCACCGCTGCGTTCGCTCAGGTCGGTTAGGGTGTATTTTTCCGCCAATGTAGCGCGCAAATCTTTGAGCGACCAATATTGCCCAATGCGGGTTTCGTTGCCAATATCGCCCATGGGCATGACTTCGATCCACGTCATGTCCATGTCGCGTTTGGCGCAGAATTCGGCCATGGTGAACAGTTCGTCTTCGTTGAAGTTTTTCAGCGCAACCGCGTTCAGTTTCACCCGCAAACCTGCATCCTGCGCGGCATCAAGCCCCCGCAAAACCTGTGACAACCGACCCCAGCGGGTCACTTCGGTAAATTTGGCATCCTCCAACGTATCAATCGACACATTGATCCGGCGCACCCCGGCGGCAAACAGATCCTTGGCGTATTTTTCCAGCTGCGACCCATTGGTGGTCAGGGTCAGTTCCTTTAATGCGCCGGTGTCCAAATGCCGCGACATCGCATTGAAAAAGCTCATGATATTGCGCCGCACCAAAGGTTCGCCCCCCGTGATCCGCAGCTTTTCAACCCCGAGATTGATAAACGACGTGCAAAGCCGATCCAGTTCTTCGAGGGTCAGCAGGTCCTTTTTGGGCAGAAATGTCATCTGTTCGGACATGCAATACACACACCGAAAATCGCAGCGGTCAGTGACCGACAGGCGCAGATATGAAATGGGGCGTTGAAACGGGTCTATCAGGGGTGCTGTCATGGATCAAAGGTAGGGATGCGCGGGCCGACGTGCAAGGTTGAAAACACGCTTGTTTTGTTTCGTGGGTCTGCGTAATTTGCACGTATGAAACGTATTGCTCTTAGCCTGTCTGGCCTGTTCCTTATGTCTTGTACGTCTCCTTCGTTACAGGGCTTGTTTGAAACCCCAACTGCACCTGACACCGCTGTGGTTGCCGCCGCGCAACCCGCGCCAGAAGTGGCCGAAGTGCCGGTTGAGACACTGGATCCAACACCCCCACCTCCGCCGCCGACCTCTGCCACAACAGTTGAGCAATTCGACACCACAACCGCTGAGGACCGCGCCGAGGCACAAGCCGCGCCAGAACCGGCGGGAGAGCAAGCGTTGGGGGTGACTTTGGCCACATTGGGATCGCCAACAGATCCCGGTATCTGGGTGAAAACGCCGTTGGTGGATGCATTGACCCAAGGGCGCGTCGAATACCAAGGCGAAAGCATCAATGTTGAACTGCGCCCCAGCGGTGGCGATGCCGGGTCGGGCAGTCAAATCAGCCTGCCTGCCATGCGATTGCTAAATGCCCCGCTGACAGGTGTGATCGAGCTGAGCGTTTTCAAAAGTTAAGGAAGTTTGCGCGCGGCGTCTTTGCGGGCAAATGGCTTCATCTGATCGCCATATTGCGCCAAAAAGGCACGGGTGCGGTCGGGGTCATGTTTGGACAAATCCCGCAGCCACCACGATACGGATTTCTGAATAAACCAATCTGGGTCGGTCACATAGCCAGCTGCCCAGCCCAAAACCCGGTCGCGTATTTCCAATTCGGCCGGTTTCGGAAAATTCTGTTTGGTCCATGGCAACATGATCACCAACGCAGCACGGCGCGTCCACATGTGATCTGATTTGGTCCATGTTTCGACCTGATCAACACGGGTTGGATCGGCGATCAGGCGTTTTGATCCCGCGCTGCAAACATGATCCGCTATGGCCCATGAATCAAAGTCCGGCACCCAGGATTGAATGAGCGTCCAGGCCTCTTCATCCGGGCGCAGCCGTGCTTGGGTCAGCAATTTAGCCGCCGCGATGCGCGCCTCAAAGATATCCGTATCCCACAGGTCCCTAGCCAGCGAAACACGCGCCGGAACATCCAGTGTCTGACGCCAGTTTTGCGCAATTTGGTTGATGTCGGGGTTGGATATCCCCAACACGTCTCGGGTTTGTTTGTGATAGGCCGCCATTTGCGCGGCACGGCCCGGTTCAATGGCGCTGCGCAAAGTTTCAAGCGCCTGTTCCAGCATCATTCGACCGTCACCGATTTTGCCAGATTGCGGGGTTGATCCACATCCGTGCCTTTGGCCATGGCCGTGTGATAGGCCAGCAATTGCGCCGGCACAGCATAGAGGATCGGAGCAAGAAACGGGTCGATTTCAGGCATGATGATATGGTCCCACACACCATCTCCGGCTTCTTCGAACCCTTTGGCGTCGGTGATCAACAAGACCTTGCCAGACCGCGCCATGACCTCTTGCATGTTGCTGACGGTTTTGTCGAACAACGCATCCCGCGGCGCCATCACGATGACCGGCACCGATTGATCCACCAGCGCGATGGGGCCGTGTTTCAACTCTCCAGACGCATAAGCTTCGGCGTGTATGTAGCTGATTTCTTTCAGTTTTAATGCGCCTTCATGGGCGAGGGGATACATCGCTCCGCGTCCCAGAAACAGAATGTCGCGGGCTTCGGCCAGTTTGGCAGACACATCAATACATGCATGATCAATGCCCAAGGCATGGTTCATCAATCCCGGCAAACCACGCAGATCAGCGACATGTTTGGCCAGTTGGGCATCGTTGATTTCACCGCGATCTTTGGCGGCCTTTAGCGCAAGAATTGCCAAAACGGTCAGCTGACAGGTGAACGCTTTGGTTGAGGCAACACCGATTTCAGTGCCCGCCAGAATTGGCAATGGCAGGTCGCTTTCGCGGGCAATCGACGACGTTTCTACATTGATGACAGACACAATCTTGTCGGCTTTTCCGGTGCAAAACCGCAAGGCGGCCAATGTGTCAGCCGTTTCCCCGGACTGCGACACAAACAAAGCAGCGGTACGTGCCGGAATGGGGGGTTCGCGATACCGAAATTCGCTGGCCACATCCACATCTACCGGGATGCGCGCGACCTGTTCGAACCAATATTTCGCAACCAGACAGGCGTAATAGGCCGTCCCACAGGCAACGAGGCTGAGCCGGTCGATCTGAGTGAAATCCAGCCCCGGATCCGGCAGGGTGATCTGGCCATCGCGCCCGATATAATGGGTCAGCGCCCCATTTAGAACGGTGGGCTGTTCGGCGATTTCCTTGGCCATAAAGTGTTTGTAGCCGCTTTTGTCGACGCGGGCGGCATCCACCCGGATGGTCGAAATTTCGCGATGGATTTGTTGCCCGTTCACGTCGCGGATTTCGACAGAGTTTCGGGTGATGATCGCGCTATCGCCTTCTTCCAGATAGGTGATCCGGTTGGTCATGGGCGCCAATGCAATCGCGTCTGATCCAACAAAGTTTTCGCCATCCCCGTGCCCAATGGCCAATGGGGACCCTTTGCGCGCCGCGATCAGCAGATCTTCTTCGCCTTCAAACAAGAAACACAACGCATATGCGCCGGTTAATCGCGCAATGGTTTCATGGGCCGCATCGCGCGGCGACAGACCGCGGTTTAACCCGTCCTCAACCAGATGAGCGATGGTTTCCGTGTCTGTGTCGGTGGTATGTGCGATACCTTTTTCGGCCAGTTCCGCCCGCAATTCGCGGTAGTTTTCGATGATCCCATTATGCACCACAGCGACGCGGCCGGACCGGTGTGGGTGGGCGTTGTCGATGGTGGGGGCGCCATGGGTTGCCCAGCGGGTATGTCCGATGCCGGCTTTGCCCGATAGCGGTTCATGCACCAATAAATCTGACAGGTTCGCCAGCTTGCCCACAGCCCGGCGGCGGCGCAATGCGCCGTCCTGGATCGTCGCGATACCTGCGCTGTCATAGCCGCGATATTCCAGCCGTTTCAGCGCTTCTACCAATTGGGGTGCAACCTCGTGACTGCCGAGGACTCCTACAATTCCACACATTTTACGCCCCTTTTTCGGCTTTTGCCTTTAGATTCTTTAACTTTTCGAACATTCGTCTGGCCAGACCCGGTTTATTGGCCTGACGCGCTCGGGCCACGGCCAATGCTTCTGCTGGCACGTCAGATGTAATGACGGACCCGCTGGCCGTCATCGATCCGTCCCCCAATGTAACCGGTGCAACCAACATCGTGTTCGAGCCAACAAATACGTTTTCACCAATGGTGGTGCGGTGCTTAAAGACGCCGTCATAATTGCAGGTGATCACGCCAGCCCCGACATTTGTCGCTTTGCCAATAGACGCGTCGCCCACATAAGACAGGTGATTAACCTTGGCGCCATCCGCGATCTGCGCGTTTTTGACTTCGACAAAGTTGCCGATTTTGACATGTTCGGCCAATTCCGCGCCCGGGCGCAGGCGGGCATAAGGCCCGACAACCGATCCGCGCGAGACATGACAGCCCTCTAAATGGGAAAAAGCGCGAATTTCAACGCCTGATTCAACGGTCACATCAGGGCCAAACACCACGTTGGGCTCAATGATGCTGTCGCGCCCTAAATAGGTGTCAAACCCGAAAAACACGGTTTCTGGCGCGGTCATGTTCACGCCATTTTCCAATGCTTCGGCGCGGGCACGCGATTGAAAGGCCGCTTCGGCCTGAGCCAGTTGAGCACGGGTGTTCACCCCCAGTGTTTCGGCCTCATCGCAGCGTACCACACTGGCAGATAGCCCGCGTGAACGGGCAATTTCAACGATGTCGGTCAGGTAATATTCACCCGCCGCATTGTCATTGCCAACCGCGTCAATCAGGTCAAAGAGCACCTTTGCATCTGCAGATATAACGCCAGAATTACAAAGCGTTATGGCGCGTTCTGTTTCTGTGGCGTCTTTGAATTCAACAATCTTTGTCAGGGTTTGACCGTCGGTGATCAGCCGCCCATAGCGCCCGGGATCAGCGGCGTCAAAGCCCAAGACAACCACATCGGAATACATCCGGGCTGCGGCCATTGCGGTCAGGGTTTCGGGCTGAATAAACGGCGTGTCCCCATAAAGAACAATCGCGTCGCCCGTTACATCCGCCAAGGCCTCGCGCGCCTGTGCCACGGCATGGCCTGTGCCCAATTGTTCATCCTGCAACACAACTTGGGCATCTGGATCAAAATCCATCGCGGCTTTGGCAACGGCATCTGCACCATGGCCGGTAACAATCACGGTCCGTTCCGGTTCAAGTGCCGCGCCCGCGCGCATGGCATGCACCAATAACGGGGCGCCCGCCACTTTGTGCAAGACCTTGGGCAGGTCAGAATTCATACGTGTGCCTTGGCCAGCGGCCAGGATTATCAAACTCGTGCTCATGCGTTTGCCTCGTTATGTGTTGCCTCCTTCTAGCGTGTGCAGGGATTGTCGCAAGGGTGGGGGGTTCACATGACATGTCTTTTCGTTACAGAAGACACTAAATGCGGTGTGGAACGGAGAAATCTCATGCGATCAGTGGTGTTTGACCTAGATGGAACATTGGCGGATACCAGCGGCGATTTGATCGAGGCGGCCAATGTCTGCTTTCGCGGGCTGGGTTTGGGGGATTTGTTGGATCCCGTGGCCGACGCGGTGACGGCGTTTCACGGCGGCCGGGCGATGCTGACGCTTGGGTTTTCGCGTGTCGACGGGTTTGGTGATGCAGCGATTGAGGCGCAATATCCCGTTTTATTGCAGGCCTATGGGGATGCGATTGATGTGCATACCACGCTCTATCCCGGGGCGATGCAGGCCGTCGCGGATTTGAAATCTGCGGGGTATCCCGTTGGTATCTGCACCAACAAACCAGAAGCGTTGGCACAGACATTGTTGACGCGCATGGGCATTCGCGATGCGTTTGACGCCTTGGTTGGCGCGGATACTTTGTCGGTTCGCAAACCCAATCCAGCGCCGTTGATCGAAACGGTGACCCGGCTGGGCTGTGATCCAAAACGCACATGCCTGATTGGGGATACGATCACCGATCGCGACACGGCCCGCGCCGCAGGGGTGCCAAGTGTGTTGGTGACCTTTGGCCCCGCCGGAATGGATGTCGCGGCGCTAAATCCGGACGCTTTGATCGGGCATTTTGATGAATTGCCCGACATAGTGACCCAACTGGACCTATGAATTGGGATTGACGCAACCCAGCTGGGCTGCTTTTTCATGGCTATGACTGAAAAATTTACCGGTAGTTTCACCCAGCAAGAGCCCATTCCAGAAGATGGAATTAACGCCGCCTTAGATGTGCTGCGTCACGGGCGTTTGCATCGTTATAACAATGCCGCAGGCGAATATGGCGAAGCGGCCCTGTTGGAACAGGAATTTGCCGCCCAAGTGGGGGCCAAATATTGTCTGGCCGTCGCATCTGGTGGCTATGCGATGTGTACCGCGATGCGCGCCGTTGGGGTGAAACATGGCGACCAGGTGTTGACCAATGCCTTTACGCTGGCCCCTGTGCCCGGTGCCATTGCGGCGGTGGGTGCGGAACCGATCTATGTCGAAGTGACCGAAGATCTGGTCATTGATCTGGACGATCTGGCCGACAAGGCGGCGATGGCGGATGTGCTGCTGCTGAGCCATATGCGCGGCCATATCTGTGATATGGACCGGCTGATGCAGATCGCGCAGGATCACAACCTGACCGTCATCGAAGATTGCGCCCACACAATGGGGGCATCCTGGAACGGCGTGCCGTCGGGGCGGTTTGGGACATTTGCCTGCTATTCGACGCAGACCTACAAACATGTCAATTCGGGCGAAGGCGGATTGCTGATCTCGGATGATCCCGATGCGATGGCGCGGGCGATCATTCTGTCGGGGTCTTATATGTTGTACGAACGGCATCTGGCGGCGCCACCGGCCGAGGCGTTTGACCAAATCCGCTATGAAACGCCGAATATTTCGGGACGGATGGACAATCTGCGTGCAGCGATTCTACGACCGCAATTACGCGATCTTTCGGTTCAGGCGGCCCGCTGGAACGCGCTTTATCATGCGGTTGAGGATGGATTGCGGGATGTGCCGGGTCTGACATTGCTGCATCGCCCGGACAAAGAAGCGTTTGTGGCGTCATCATTTCAATTCCTGCTGGTGGATTGGACGCCTGATGCGGTGCAGGATGTTGTGGCACGCTGTCTGGCCCGCGGGGTTGAGTTGAAATGGTTCGGCGGCGCAGAACCCACTGCATTTACAAGCCGTTACGATTCATGGCGTTACGCGCCTGTCCCTAAATTGCCGCGCACAGATCGGGTGTTGCAGGGGATTTTGGACATGCGTTTACCCCTGACATTTTCAACGGATGATTGCGCCCTGATCGCGCGGATCATTCGCTCCGAAGTCAGCGCCGTTTATCAATCTCAGACCTGATTTTCGCTGGTTCCTTGCGACGTTTGCACCTGTCTTTGGGGGATGAACGTGGGAATTTTGCGAATTATGATTGACGGATCGCGTTTTGTCGGCTTAGAAATGAACGAGCGTTCAATAAAGCTGCAAGGGAGGCCGCGATGTTCACGCATTCGATGAACTTTGATTTGGGAGAAGAGGTTAACGCGCTGCGCGACATGGTGCATCGTTGGGCTCAGGACCGGATCAAACCCATTGCAGCTAAAACCGACGCCGATAATGCCTTTCCCAATGAATTGTGGAAAGAAATGGGTGAATTGGGCCTGTTGGGGGTCACCACGCCTGAGGAATTCGGCGGGGCGGGCATGTCTTATCTGGCGCATGTGATCATCGTCGAAGAGATGGCCCGCGCAAGCGCCAGTATCAGCCTGTCATATGGTGCGCATTCCAACCTATGCGTGAACCAGATCAAGCTGAACGGCAGCCAAGAGCAGAAAGAAAAATACCTGCCGCGTCTGATTTCGGGCGACCATGTCGGCGCGTTGGCCATGTCCGAAGTTGGGGCTGGGTCTGATGTGGTTTCCATGAGCTTGCGCGCGGAAAAACGCAACGATCATTACCGCCTGAACGGCAACAAATACTGGATCACCAACGGCCCTGATGCGGATACTTTGGTGGTTTATGCCAAAACAGACCCGGATGCGGGCGCCAAAGGTATGACCGCTTTTATCATTGAAAAAGAAATGGTTGGCTTTAGCACGTCGCCGCATTTCGACAAAATGGGCATGCGCGGATCAAACACAGCCGAACTGATTTTCGAAGATGTCGAAGTGCCGTTTGAAAACGTGCTGGGCGAAGAAGGCAAAGGCGTGCGCGTTCTGATGTCCGGTCTGGATTACGAACGTGTGGTGCTGTCGGGCATTGGCACCGGCATCATGGCCGCCTGTCTGGACGAAGTGATGCCCTATTTGGCCGAACGCAAACAATTTGGCCAACCGATTGGCAATTTCCAGCTGATGCAGGGCAAAATCGCTGACATGTACACGGCGATGAATTCCGCACGCGCCTATGTCTACGAAGTGGCGCGCGCCTGTGATCGCGGTCAAGTGACCCGTCAGGACGCGGCGGCATGTGTGCTTTATGCGTCTGAACAGGCCATGGTGCAGGCCCACCAAGCGGTTCAGGCCATGGGTGGGGCAGGGTTCATGAACGACAGCGTGGTGTCGCGCCTGTTCCGGGACGCCAAACTGATGGAAATCGGCGCAGGCACATCCGAAATCCGCCGCATGCTGATCGGCCGCGAATTGATGGGCGCGATGTAATGCGCAATTGGGGGGGCGTCATTGGGATCGCGATCTCTGTATTGGGGGGCAGCGCAGTCGTGGCGCAGACCAATTCGGATATTGATCGTTTGATGCCATATATGACCGCCTTGCCTGACTGTGTTGATGGGGCGTCCGACTTGGCTGCTGCCAAAGAATGCGTCGGATTATTTGCCAGCGCTTGCATGGAAACAGAAGAGGGCGGTTGGTCGAATTATGGCATGACATTCTGCACTTTGGCCGAAAATCAGGCTTGGGATGAACTGTTGAACCGGGACTACCAAACGGCCATGTCCACCGCACGCGTGTTGGACGCAGAAGAAGCTGAAACCTTTCCTGAATATGCCAATCGTGCGGATTCTTTGCGTGATGCGCAGCGGGCTTGGATCGTGTTTCGGGATGCGGAATGCGGTTTGGCCTATGCAGAATGGGGCGCCGGATCGATGCGCAGTTTGGCCCATGCCGGATGCCAATTGGATATGACCGCAACACGAACGCTAAAGCTGCATTTTATGTGGCAAGAGATGTGACACCCAAGCGGGTGCAAGAGGGATAGACGAAGATGGCAGTTTTGAAGTCCAAAGCGATTGTTGATCCTGAGACCAAGGCCAAAAACCGGGCCGGTCATGGGGCAGAACGTGCGCGTGTCGCAGAGGCGGCGCAGGCGGCCGAGCTGGGCGGGGGCGAACGGTCCCGCGCGCGCCATGTCAGCCGGGGTAAAATGCTGCCACGTGAACGGGTTGCCAATCTGTTGGACCCCGGATCACCCTTCCTAGAGGTCGGGGCCACGGCCGCCCATAACATGTATGATGGTGCAGCGCCCTGTGCCGGTGTGATCGCCGGGGTTGGCCGCATCCACGGCATCGAATGTATGGTGATCTGCAATGACGCCACCGTCAAAGGCGGCACCTATTATCCGTTGACCGTGAAAAAACACCTGCGCGCACAGGAAATTGCCGAAGAATGCCATCTGCCGGTGATTTCATTGGTGGATTCCGGCGGCGCAAACCTGCCCAATCAGGACGAAGTGTTTCCGGATCGCGACCATTTTGGCCGGATTTTTTATAACCAAGCCCGCATGTCCGCCAAAGGTATCCCGCAAATCGCAGCTGTGATGGGATCATGCACCGCTGGGGGCGCTTATGTGCCAGCCATGGCGGATGTGTCGATCATTGTGCGCGAACAGGGGACGATTTTTCTGGCCGGACCGCCTTTGGTCAAAGCGGCGACCGGCGAAGTGGTCACATCAGAGGATCTGGGCGGCGGTGACGTGCATACACGTCTGTCTGGCGTTGCTGATTATCTGGCCGAAGATGATACACATGCGCTGGCGCTGGTGCGTCAGGCGGTTGCGTCCCTGAACCGCGAAAAACCAATGGTGGTCAAACGCGAAACGCCCGAATTGCCCGCGCTTGATCCCGAAGAATTGCTAGACATCGTTCCCGCAGATCTGCGCACGCCCTATGACATCCGCGAAGTGATCATGCGGATTGTGGACGGGTCCCGGTTTGATGAATTTAAGGCGCGATTTGGCGAAACGCTGGTCTGTGGGTTCGCCCATATTGACGGCTGGCCTGTTGGGATCGTGGCCAATAATGGCGTGCTGTTTTCCGAAGCGGCCCAAAAGGGCGCGCATTTTGTGGAATTGTGCAGCCAACGCAAAATCCCGCTGGTTTTCCTGCAAAATATCACCGGCTTTATGGTTGGGCGCAAATACGAAAACGAAGGCATTGCCAGGCATGGGGCCAAAATGGTGACCGCTGTGGCCACCACTAATGTGCCCAAAATCACCATGTTGGTGGGCGGGTCGTTTGGCGCGGGCAATTATGGCATGTCGGGACGCGCCTATAGCCCTCGGTTTATGTGGTCCTGGCCCACATCGCGCACGGCTGTGATGGGCGGCGAACAGGCGGCTGGCGTTTTGGCCACCGTGAAACGGGACGCGATTGAACGTGCTGGCGGGGACTGGTCGGCTGAAGAAGAGGCGGCCTTTAAACAACCCACCATCGACATGTTCGAAGAGCAAAGCCATCCATTATATGCATCGGCCCGGTTGTGGGATGACGGCATTGTTGACCCACGCAAAAGCCGGGACGTGTTGGCGCTGAGCCTATCAGCAAGCCTATGTGCCCCAATCGAAGACACGAAATTCGGCGTGTTTAGAATGTAATTTCAACGCCTTATGGCGATGGGCGCAGCATGTGTCCAAATGTGAACCAAAGTCGGAGAAGACAGCATGGCTGGCAAACGCGATGTCTATTCAGGGATCCCTTGGGAACATGTTCCCGGCGATCAGGTGCGCGCGCATCCCAAAGGCAAGTTAAACGCCGCCCTTTGGTTGATTGCGACATATCTGTTGTTGTCGGGCGGGGCCAAGGTCTGGATTTTGGCCGGACAATCCGTGCCGATTTGGGTGTTGGTTTTGGGGGGGATTTTGCCTTTCATCACGGGGCTTGGCCTGATCGCACGCATGCCGATGTCGATCATTCTGGCTGTGGTTTTGGCCGGGGTTGGCGCCTATTCATTTTTACAAGGTTTGCGCGCCGCGGCCACGCCGCTGGTGCTGGTGGATGGGCTGATTGCGTTTGGCATTCTGGGCTATCTGCTAGAGGGTGAGCGGCCCAATTTCATCTATCGGCACAGGTTTCGGAAATATTCGGCGCTGACCCAAGGGGCACCTGAGCGGTTACAAAGCGACCCGACGACAAAGGATATGCAAGATGTTTGATCGGATTCTGATCGCCAATCGCGGTGAAATTGCCTGCCGGATCATGGAAACATGCCGCAAAATGGGCGTGCAAACTGTTGCCGTTTACTCCGAAGCGGACGCGCAAGCGCGCCATGTCCATCTGGCCGATCAGGCCGTGTGTGTCGGCGCACCGGCACCTGCGGACAGTTATCTGCGCGGCGATGTGATCATTCAGGCGGCATTGGATACCGGCGCTCAGGCGATCCATCCCGGCTATGGGTTTTTGTCTGAAAACCCTGATTTTGTGGATGCTGTGGCCGCTGCCGGGTTGGTCTTTATCGGTCCCTCTGCGGATGCGATCCGTGCCATGGGCCTAAAAGACGCCGCCAAAGCCCTGATGGTTGAGGCGGGCGTTCCGGTCGTTCCGGGCTATCACGGTGCAGATCAGGACCCCGATTTGTTGGCCGCCGAAGCCGAAAAAGTAGGCTATCCCGTTCTGATCAAAGCGGTCGCAGGGGGCGGTGGCAAAGGCATGCGACTGGCCAACACATCAGATGAGTTTGCCGAAGCCCTGAGCAGCGCCCAAGCTGAAGCGCGCACAGCGTTTGGCAATGATGCTGTTCTGATCGAAAAATTCGTTTTATCCCCCCGTCACATCGAGGTTCAGGTGTTCGGTGATGGCAGCGATGCGGTGCATCTGTTTGAGCGCGATTGTTCCCTGCAAAGGCGCCATCAGAAAGTCATCGAAGAAGCGCCAGCACCGGGCATGACCGAAATCATGCGCACCGCCATGGGCGACGCCGCCGTCAAAGCAGCAAAGGCCATCGGCTATGCCGGGGCAGGGACCATCGAATTTATCGTTGATGGCTCGGACGGGCTTCATGCGGATAAATTCTGGTTCATGGAAATGAACACCCGCCTTCAGGTCGAACATCCCGTCACCGAAGCGATCACCGGCGTTGATCTAGTGGAATGGCAATTGCGCGTGGCCAGCGGCGAAGCCCTGCCAATGGCGCAATCCGATCTGACCATCACCGGTCATTCCTTTGAGGCGCGCCTTTATGCCGAAGACGTCCCCAAAGGGTTCCTGCCTGCCACCGGACGGCTGGATCATTTGTCATTTCCGCCAGATGCCCGCGCAGATACCGGCGTGGTTGCGGGGGATGTCATTTCACCGTGGTATGATCCGATGATTGCCAAGGTGATCGTACATGGGCGCAACCGGACGCAGGCATTGAAAAAACTGTCAAATGCGCTGGCAGATACACATGTGGCGGGCACCGTGACCAATGTGGCCTTTCTAAAGGCGTTGGCTGATCACGCAGGATTTGGCCGTGGGGATGTGGATACTGGCCTGATTGATCGCGAATTGGACATGTTGGTCGCACAACCTGAAATGAGCCCTCAATTGATGGCGCAGGCGGCCCTGATCGCCGCAGATTTGCTTGGGGCACTCGATCCAAAAACCGGTTTCACCTTATGGGCGCCGCTGGATCGCACGATCCGTTTTGAAACGGGGGATGTTGTGATCAAATCCCATTCCGTCGATCACCACACAATTGTGGTGTCCGATCATGCGGTGGATGCCCGTTTGGGGCGCCATGGCTGGACCTTTGATGGGGAACGCGCCGTTGCCTTTGCCCGGCACGGGGCGCATGTCACATTGTTTGATGGCATCGGGCAGAAACTGACCATGATTGACGCGCTGGATGTGGATACGTCCGGTGGTGCTGGGGGCAACGTGATTGAGGCACCGATGCCCGGTTTGGTAACACAAGTGGCCGTCAAAGCGGGCGATGCCGTGTCCGAAGGCGATCGGCTTGTGGTGTTAGAAGCGATGAAAATGGAACATGTCATGCGCGCACCGCGTGATGGCGTCGTGGCCACGCTTGCGGTGTCTCAGGACGACCAAGTCGAAGCAGGCGCAATGCTGGTCGCACTAGAGGAAGAGGCATGATCCGCCTGCACCACGCCCATCAAACCCGATCCATGCGCACATTGTGGTTGCTGCATGAATTGGGAGTTGAGTTTGATGTTGTGGTGCATGCTTTTGGTAAAAACCTGCGCAGTCCTGAATATCGCGCGTTGCATCCGGTGGGCCGCGTGCCTGCATTGGAAATTGACAATGCCGCGATGTTTGAAACCGGCGCAATGGCCGAATATCTGACGGAAAAATTCCCGGATGCGGGATTGGGGCGATTGCCGGGGGACGCAGAACGGATGGAATATCTGGTCTGGCTGCATTTCGCCGAAAGCATTTCCCAACATTCCGCCGCCCTGACTCAGCAACATGTCGCCATCTATCACGATGAACAACGCAGCCCGGTTGTCATGAACCTAGAGGCAAAGCGATTGGCCAAAAACTATGAGGCCCTTGAAACGCAGCTCGAAGGGCGGGATTACCTGCTTAGATCCGGGTTTTCCGCGGCGGATATCGGAATCGGGCAGGCCATTTATATGTCGCGTCATTTTGCGCATCTGGATGGGTTTCCCAACCTGACCGCATGGTATGCGCGGATCACGGACCGGCCTGCATTCCAGAAATCACTGCCGCCCGCCGGGGCGCAAACCCTCTATGACAAAGAATTTTATACCCCATGGGAGATGCCAAAATGAACAAACACGTTCACATCTACGAAGTGGGGCCACGCGATGGATTGCAAAATGAAAAATCGGTCATTTCTTTGGCCGACAAGGTGCAATTGATCGATACATTATCAGGGGCTGGGTTGCATGGGATCGAAGTTGGGTCTTTTGTGTCACCGAAATGGGTGCCACAGATGGCCGACACGGATCAGGTGATCAGCCAGATCACATATGCGCCCGGTGTGAAATACGCGGTGTTGGTCCCCAACATGCGCGGCTGGGACGGGTTTGAAACGGCACGTGCTGGTCTGGCGCAATCGCCCGATGAAATCGCCGTGTTCATTTCCGCATCCGAAGGGTTTTCCAAGGCCAATCTGAACTGCACCATTGCCGATTCTGTTGACCGTTTGGGGCCCGTGGTTCAGGCGGCAATTCAGGCCGGAATCACCGTGCGGGGCTATGTGTCCTGCGTCACCGATTGCCCCTATGACGGCCCCACCGCACCGGCGGATGTGGCTCGCGCCGTAGAAATGTTGCGCGGCCTCGCGGTCATGCCCATTTCACTGGGCGACACAATCGGGCGGGGCACACCCGACGCTGTGGATGCGATGCTGCAAGCGGTGCTTGATGTTGCCCCAGCGGATGAATTGGCCGGTCATTTTCATGACACTGGCGGTCAAGCTCTTGATAACATTGAAGTATCACTGGAGCGTGGGTTGCGGGTGTTTGATGCGGCCGTGGGGGGGCTGGGCGGGTGTCCATATGCGCCGGGCGCACAGGGCAATGTCGCGACGGAATTGGTTCTGGATCGTTTGGACACGCTTGGATTTGAAACGGGCGTGAATCGCGACTTGATCAATCGGGCTGGGGCGATGGCATTGGCCATGCGCGCCAAATAAGCAAAGTGGGACAGAATATGGAAACGATCAAGATCGACGTGGATGCACGTGGCGTGGCGCAATTGGTGCTGGCGCGCCCCGAAAAACACAACGCAATGTCCGCGCAAATGATTGCTGAACTGACCCAAGCCGCCGCGCAATTGGGCGCTGATCCTGCGGTGCGTGTGGTGGTTTTGTCTGGGACCGGGAAATCGTTTTGCGCGGGGGGGGATCTGGGCTGGATGCAGGATCAGATGCGCGCTGACGCCACGACCCGCGGCATTGAGGCGACCAAATTGGCGATGATGTTAAAGGCGCTTAACGAAATGCCAAAACCGTTGATCGGGCATGTGCAGGGCAACGCCTTTGGTGGCGGGGTCGGCATGGCCTGCGTCTGTGACGTAACCATCGGTGTGGACAGCGCCAAATTCGGGCTGACCGAAACCAAACTGGGCCTGATCCCGGCCACAATCGGCCCCTATGTGATTGCCCGCCTTGGCGAAGCGATGTCGCGGCGCGTGTTTATGTCCGCCCGGATTTTCAACGCCACCGAAGCGGTCACGTTGGGGGTGTTGGCCAAAGCGGTGCCAGCGGAGATGTTAGGCGACGCGATCGAAGCGGAAGTGAAACCCTATCTTTCTGTGGCGCCGGGGGCCGTGGCCGAAGCCAAAGCCCTGACGCGACGTTTGGGGCCAGTGGTTGACGAAGCGACGATCAAAGAAACCATTGATGGTTTGGTGACGCGCTGGGAAAGTGATGAGGCCAAAGAGGGAATCGCCGCGTTTTTTGAAAAACGCCCGGCCAGCTGGGCCTAGCAGAATCATGAGGCGGATCAGGTGGTTGCAAATTCCAATCGGGCGCGTCCGTTTTCTTTGGCGGCATAAAGCGCTTTGTCAGCGTTGCTGATGGCCGCCTCGATTTTGCCGCCGAACTGGATGATCGCGGCACCAATCGACAAGGTGACGGATAAAGGTTTTTCCTCGGTCACCGTTTCAAACTGGATGCCGCTGGTCAGACGTTGCCCAATCATTGTTGCATCTTCACGATCTGCGCCATGCAGAAAAATTGCGAATTCTTCGCCACCGATCCGGCCCACGATATCAGTTTCGCGAATTTCTGCGCGCAAACGATCCGCGATGGCCTGAAGGCAAATATCACCGACGCCGTGCCCATAAGTGTCATTGACGGTTTTGAAATAATCAGCATCCAGCAGCAAAACGACACCTTGTTTCGCGGGGGCTGATTCATCCGAGAGTAGGGAATTGGCCTTTTTCAAGAAGGCCCGCCGGTTGTGCAATCCCGTCAACATATCTGTGGCGGCCAATTGTTCCAGTTTCAGTTGCAATTTATATTGATGTGATATCATCACAATCGCAAACACCGTGAAGGGTGACCCGACGGCGGCAACGATGAAGATTTGCGTTTCCAAATGCAAAGCCTCGACGCCGAACATAGCAATTTCTAGGATCAGATCGGTCGCAATGATCAGGGCAAGGAAAAATACACCTTTCCAAACCTTTTCCCAAGTTGACTTGGGTGCGACATACGCAATGAACTTATCCATTCCACCCTCCGAAGAATGCGGACACTTTAAATGTTGAAGTTCTAACAAAACGTTAACATCAAAAAATGCCGTTAACGTTTTAAGACAATTGTATCTACTTGGCCGCTGGCACGCGGTTGACAGGGCAGGATTGACCAAAGAAGTGATGAGAACGCGGCAAAACGCCTTAGATTGCCCTCCGCTTGGTTGACCCCCCGAACCGGCAGGGGTAAAGCCTGAATAAGCCTAACGTCAGCGGGTCAGCATCCCGCCCAACAAGGAAACCGCCAATGGAAGAGTTTCTGAGGGAATACCTCCCCATCATCGTCTTTCTGGGACTAGCTATTGTTATTGGTCTCGTCTTTATTTTAGCCGCTGCCGTGTTGGCCGTGCGCAACCCGGACCCTGAAAAAGTGTCCGCCTACGAATGTGGGTTCAACGCGTTTGATGATGCGCGCATGAAGTTTGATGTCCGATTCTATCTGGTGTCGATCCTGTTCATTATCTTTGATCTGGAAATCGCGTTCCTGTTCCCATGGGCTGTCGCCTTTGGGGATATGTCGATGGTTGGGTTCTGGTCGATGATGGTGTTCCTGGGCGTGCTGACGATTGGCTTCGCTTACGAATGGAAGAAAGGGGCGCTCGAATGGGAGTGATGACGGGTTCGAATACGGCCGGTGCAGATCGCGAAGTTGCGACACAGGCCATCAACACCGCGTTGCAGGACAAGGGGTTCCTTGTCACGTCCACCGCTGACATCGTGAATTGGGCCCGGACCGGGTCGCTGCACTGGATGACGTTTGGTCTGGCCTGTTGTGCGGTCGAAATGATGCACACATCTATGCCGCGCTACGATCTGGAACGGTTTGGCACGGCGCCGCGTGCGTCCCCACGTCAATCGGATCTGATGATTGTGGCGGGAACGCTGACCAACAAAATGGCCCCCGCTCTGCGCAAGGTTTATGACCAGATGCCAGAGCCACGTTATGTGATTTCCATGGGCAGCTGCGCCAATGGGGGTGGCTATTACCACTATTCCTATTCTGTTGTACGTGGCTGTGACCGGGTTGTTCCGGTGGATGTCTATGTGCCCGGATGCCCCCCAACAGCCGAAGCGCTGCTTTATGGTATCCTGCAACTGCAACGCAAAATGCGCCGTACCGGCACGATTGTGAGGTAAGCCATGACCGAACACGCAAATGTCGACGCGCTGAATGAACTGGGCGCTTATCTGGATGCCAAACGGTCTGATTGTGTTTTGGGCTGGGACGTCACCCATGGAGAGCTGAACGTTGATGTGGCCCCGGCCAACATCACCGGCTTTGTCGAATTTCTGAAATCCGACCCAACGTGCAAATTTTCATCGTTGGTGGATATCACAGCCGTGGATTACGTGGGCCGTGCCAAACGGTTCGACGTGGTGTACCATTTCCTGTCGATGTATCAAAACCACCGCATTCGTCTGCGGGTGTCCATCCGAGAAGACGAAATGGTGCCTTCGATCATCGACGTGCATCCATCAGCCAATTGGTTTGAACGCGAAGTGTTCGATATGTTCGGCATTATCTTTTCCGGCCACCCGGATCTGCGCCGCATCCTGACCGATTACGGGTTCCGTGGCTTTCCGCTGCGCAAAGATTTCCCAACCACGGGCTATACCGAAGTGCGCTATGACGAAGAAGTCAAACGCGTTGTCTATGAACCGGTATCCTTGGTGCAGGAATATCGTCAGTTTGACTTTATGTCGCCTTGGGAAGGGGCCGAATATATCCTTCCTGGTGATGACAAAGCCAAAGGCTAACCCAGCATGAGCGACCCAACATTTCTTTATTGTGTAGGCGCGACCAAGGCGGGCACGTCTTGGCTATATCGCACCTTGCATGAGCATCCCGAATGTCACGTTCGGGCGGTCAAAGAAGTGCATTATTGGGATACGTTTGACGCGGAAAAACGCGACAAACAGGTCGTCATGCTAGACGCCAACCTGCTGAAGTTCAAAGCCCAACGCGAAGACGCATTGGCCGCTGAACAGGGCTGGAAAGTGCGTAATATGGACCGTCGCATTCGCGATATGGGCGATTTGATCACCATGTTAAACGCCGATCGCAGCCATGATCTGGCCTATGGGCGCTACATGATCGATGGGCTTGGGGATGCGACTTTGGTGGCGGATATGACGCCCGGTTATGCCACGGTTGATGTGAATATCTATCAGCGTATGGTCGCCGATAATCCTGCCGCCCGTGTGCTGTTTCTGATCCGCGATCCATTGGCGCGTTTGTGGTCTCATGTTCGCATGCAGGCCAAACGGCAGATGCTCGATGGCGAAGATTATTCCGAAAAAGCCAACAATACGTTGTGGCGGGTTCTCAACAAGGGCCAAGAAACACATCTGCTGGAGCGTGGCGATTACAAAGGCACAATTGAAAAATTGCGTCAGGTGATCCCGGCAAAACAATTGATGGTCGCGTTTACGGAATCCATGTTCACGGTTCCGGGGCTGGCGAAAATCTGTGAATTTTTGCGCATTTCCGTGCCCGCACAGAACCAAAACGAACGCGTTCACCAAGGTGACGCCGCGCAGATGCGTGATAAATTGGTGCCGCAAACCGTGCGGTTCCTGAAAGATCAATATGAATGGGTGGCCGAACATGTCGGCCCCATGCCCGCCGCTTGGCAGGCATCTTTAGCAAGGGGATAGGCCCATGATGGATGGTGGCAAAGGATTTGAGGACGCTCAGACGGGCGAACAGAAGATCCGCAACTTCAACATCAACTTCGGTCCGCAACACCCAGCGGCCCACGGCGTTTTGCGTCTGGTGCTGGAACTGGACGGCGAGATTGTAGAACGGTGTGATCCTCATATCGGATTGCTGCACCGTGGCACGGAAAAGCTCATGGAGAGCCGGACCTATCTGCAAAACCTGCCGTATTTTGACCGGTTGGATTATGTGGCGCCGATGAACCAGGAACATGCTTGGTGTCTGGCGATTGAACGGCTGACAGGCACGGTTGTGCCGCGTCGTGGATCACTGATCCGGGTGCTTTATTCTGAAATCGGCCGGGTGTTGAACCACCTGTTGAACGTGACAACACAAGCCATGGATGTGGGGGCGCTGACGCCGCCGCTCTGGGGCTTTGAGGAACGTGAAAAACTGATGGTGTTCTATGAACGCGCCTGTGGAGCGCGTCTGCACGCCGCCTATTTCCGCCCCGGTGGTGTGCATCAGGATCTGCCAAATGCGTTGCTGGATGACATCGAAACATGGGCGCATGAATTCCCGGAAAAGCTGGCTGATATCGATGGCCTGTTGACCGAAAACCGGATTTTCAAACAGCGTAACGTTGATATCGGCGTGGTCAGCGAACAGGATATCCTCGATTGGGGGTTCTCTGGCGTCATGGTGCGTGGCTCTGGTCTGGCATGGGATATGCGTCGCGCGCAACCTTATGAATGTTATGACGAATTTGACTTCCAAATCCCGGTTGGCAAAAACGGCGATTGCTATGATCGCTATCTCTGCCGCATGGAAGAGATGCGCCAATCCACGTCGATCATCCTGCAAGCCATCGAAAAATTGCGCGCCCCCGAAGGGCAGGGTGATGTTCTGGCCCGCGGCAAGGTCACACCGCCCAAACGCGGCGATATGAAAACCTCGATGGAAGCGTTGATTCACCACTTCAAGCTTTACACCGAAGGGTTCCACGTGCCCGAAGGCGAAGTATATGCCGCCGTTGAAGCCCCCAAAGGCGAATTTGGCGTGTACCTGAAGTCTGACGGCACCAACAAACCGTATCGCAGCAAAATCCGCGCACCGGGCTATTTGCATTTGCAGGCAATGGACCACGTGGCAGGCGGGCACCAATTGGCCGACGTTGCCGCGATTATCGGGACAATGGACGTCGTATTCGGAGAAATCGATCGATGATGGTTTTGGGAATGATCCCCGCTGTGCTGTTTGTTACGACAGGCTTTGGCACACAGATCGTACCCATGGCGATTTTTGCCACATTGACCACAGGCGCGATTTGGGCCGGGATGTAAGAATAGCGGCGCCAAGCGCCAGAGATTAGAAAACGGAGCCATACGATGTTGCGCCGACTACACCATGACCAACCCGAAAGCTTTGCTTTCACAGACGCGAACTTTGCTTGGGCCGAAGGGCAAATTTCCAAGTATCCAGAGGGACGCCAGGCTTCGGCTGTGATCCCACTATTGTGGCGCGCACAGGAACAAACCGGCTGGTTGACCAAACCGGCGATTGAATATGTGGGTGACATGCTGGACATGGCCTATATTCGGGTCCTCGAAGTGGCGTCATTCTACTTTATGTTTCAGCTGCAACCGGTTGGTTCTGTTGCACATATTCAGGTTTGTGGCACCACATCCTGCATGATTTGCGGCGCCGAAGATCTAGTTGCGGTTTGCAAAGACAAAATCGCGCCAAATGCACATCAATTGTCCGCAGATGGCAAATTCAGCTGGGAAGAGGTTGAATGCCTTGGATCCTGCGCCAACGCACCCATGGCTCAGATCGGCAAAGACTATTACGAAGATCTAACGGCCGCCAAAATGGGTGAGTTGATTGATCAAATGGCCGCTGGTCAGGTGCCTGTGCCGGGCCCGCAGAACGGTCGTTATGCGGCTGAACCATTGTCCGGATTGTCCAGTCTGACCGAATATGACAGCGGCAAAACCCAGTATAATGCATCTGTTCAACTGGCGACCGACATTGGGGATACGATCAAACGGATTGATGGCACCGAAGTGCCACTGCTGACGCCTTGGTTGAAGGGGCGCGATGGGGCGAAGGCCGCAAATGAATCCGTGCCACCTGCGGAAACGGCCGCGGATCGCAAACCCGCCAACAAAGCGGACGAAGATCGCGCAGCAAAGAAAACGGCAAAGCCTGCCACCCCAAAGGCGGCACCAAAGCCAAAGGCTGAGGCCAAACCAAAGGCCGCCGCAAAGCCAAAAGCGGATGCCAAACCAGCCGCTGCGGATGTGGCTGAAACCCAGCCAGAAACCCTAGCGGCAGCCCGTGATGGCGGGGCGGATGATCTGAAACTGATTTCAGGTGTTGGTCCGAAGCTAGAAGGTGTTTTGAACGAATTAGGGTTTTACCACTTTGATCAGATCGCGGCCTGGGGCCCGGCAGAAATTGCTTGGGTCGATAACCGGTTGAAGTTCAAAGGCCGCATTGAGCGTGACAATTGGATGGCGCAAGCCGCTGAATTGGCAAAGAAAGATTAAGCCAATCCTCAAAAATCAGATCGAAAGGCGCGGCACTTGCTGCGCCTTTTGTCGTTTCGGGCCAAAAATCGGCTAAAACACCGCGAAAACGATCCCATTGGCATAGATTTCCCCTTTGTGTTGGGCAAAACCGGTTCTAATGTTGGTTAACCCCGCAAATCTGCCAAAAGCGGGATGTGAAAAATGGGGATGATTTATGATTGATTTTAATAGCTCAGCCAGCTGCACCCGCAGCTGTTGGATCATTGCGGGTTTGTTGGGGGTGCTGGCGTTTTTGCTGGCCCTGACAACTGGGCATCGCGGGTTCTTTACGGCGCTGTTTCTGGGGGCTTTGGTGGTGATCGGGCTGGGCGTGCTGCTCAATTGGTTGTTCTGCCAGACCAATGTTGCCCCGCGTTCGACGGCGTCTGCTGCGACGCCATCCTATGTATCCCCGACGCCGGCATCCGCCGCATCTGCGAATCAAGCTGCGCCGATTGAAACAGCCACGGCGGCTGATGCTTCGCAATCGACGACTGCTGCGGCGACAACTGCGTCTGATACGGCGGTTGCACTGGACAAAGCAGCGGATGAAGCGGCCAGCGCTGACGCAGCTGAGGCGGAAGATGCGCCCAAAAGCACAAGCGCTGCTGCGTCTGCCCAAACGACCACAGACAGCAAAGCAACTGAGAGCAACGAAGCTGAGAGCAAAGCCAGCGCCAAGAAAAATCCCGCCAAAAAAGCGCCTGCAAAACAGTCCAAATCAGACGGTACAGCTAAGACAAAAACCGCAAAACCAAAGGCACCTGCGCCCACGTCTGTTGCGCAATCGGATGCTGCGGCACCTGCCGGTCTGGATGCGGCGCGCGACGGCGGGCCTGATAATCTGAAACAGATCAAAGGCGTCGGGCCGGTTCTGGAAAAGATGCTGCATTCGCTGGGATATTTCCATTTTGATCAGATTGCCGCCTGGGGCCCAGAAGAAGCGGCGTGGATCGATGAAAATGTCAAAGGTGCGCGCGGTCGTGTGACCCGCGACAATTGGGTCGATCAGGCAAAAACTCTGGCTGCTGGCGGCACCACCGAATTTTCCGCTCGGGTGAAAAAAGGCGACGTTTATTAATGTCACAAAAGCTTGCTAACAACCGGTCAAACCCTAATGATAACAATGGGTTTGACCCTATTCGCGCCCGCGCCGGACGCAACATCGCGATGGTGATTGTGGCGGCGGGGCTGCTCACGATTTTGGCGCCAATGATCATTTCGATGACGGGTTTACCCGCGCGTTACGAGTTTCTGTTTTACCTCATGTCGATGGCTGCGTTCATTTGGGCTCTGGTCGTCGCTGTGAAACTCTGGCAAAAGGCCAAACAAGACGGGTAAACCCCAACGGGGCCCCAAAAAGAGCCAAGATATTCGCGCCAAACGACACTCGCGAGAGGAAAGCCACGATGCTCAAGGACCAAGACCGGATTTTTACGAACCTTTACGGGATGCATGATCGTTCGCTGAAAGGCGCACAGGCACGGGGCCACTGGGATGGGACGGCCGCGATCATCCAAAAAGGCCGGGATTGGATTATTGACACGATGAAGGCATCTGGCCTGCGGGGCCGGGGTGGCGCTGGGTTTCCGACCGGTCTGAAATGGTCGTTTATGCCCAAGGAATCAGACGGGCGTCCCGCCTATTTGGTGGTGAATGCCGATGAATCCGAACCGGGCACCTGTAAAGACCGCGAAATTATGCGCCATGATCCGCATACATTGATCGAAGGCTGTCTGATTGCCTCTTTCGCGATGAATGCAAATGCCTGTTATATCTACATTCGTGGCGAATATATCCGCGAACGCGAAGCTTTGCAGGCTGCCATCGACGAAGCCTATGACGCAGGCATGTTGGGTAAAAACGCCGCCAAATCAGGCTGGGATTTTGACCTATATCTGCATCACGGGGCCGGGGCCTATATCTGTGGTGAAGAAACCGCATTGATCGAAAGCCTGGAAGGCAAAAAGGGCATGCCGCGGATGAAGCCGCCATTCCCAGCCGGGGCGGGGCTTTATGGTTGTCCGACCACGGTGAACAACGTCGAATCAATCGCTGTGGTGCCGACCATTCTGCGCCGCGGGCCGGAATGGTTTGCCGGATTTGGCCGCCCGAACAATGCAGGCACAAAATTGTTTGCGATTTCGGGCCATGTGAACAACCCCTGTGTGGTTGAGGAATCCATGTCGATTTCGTTCGAAGAACTGATCGACAAACATTGCGGCGGTATTCGCGGCGGTTGGGACAACCTGAAAGCTGTGATTCCCGGTGGTTCCTCCGTACCATGTGTGCGTGGCGAAAACATGCGCGACGCGATCATGGATTTTGACGCGCTGAAGGAAAAAGGATCGTCGCTGGGCACCGCTGCTGTGATCGTGATGGACAATTCCACCGACATGATCAAAGCGATCTGGCGTCTGAGCAAATTCTACAAACACGAAAGCTGTGGCCAATGTACCCCATGCCGCGAAGGCACAGGTTGGATGATGCGCGTGATGGATCGTTTGGTGCAGGGCAATGCCAGCGTCGAAGAAATCGACATGTTGTTTGATGTGACCAAACAGGTCGAAGGCCACACAATCTGTGCGCTGGGGGATGCGGCGGCTTGGCCAATTCAGGGCCTTATCAAAAATTTCCGCGATGAAATCGAAGATCGCATCAAGGGGCGCGCGATCGCCGCTGAATAAAACGCGTTTGGGTATGAACATTGCTGTCAAAGCACTTTGTTTTGCTGGGGTTGCTGCGCTTTCGGGCTGTATGTCGGGGCCAGAGGTTCTGGATGGGCCGGGCGAGGCGTGGTTTTTGTTTGCGTTCCCACGATCTGCGGAATGCACGTTGCAAGGCGAAGGTCTGCGGATTGAGCAAAACCAGAATATGATGGGTTCCGGATTTAACGCGGCGGGTCAGATCATGACGTCGACGATTGTGTGTACCAATCAATCCGGTCAGCAATTTTCCAGCACCGGCCACCGTGAATTGTTCACTCGTGGGTCGCGATATGCCAGCGGCAAAGTGTATTCGGTTCAGGCCCGGGAAAACACATTTGGCGGAATACGTTCGATTGGTCACAACCAATACGAATTCTGGGGCAAGTTGGTTTTCACCCCTCTTTGACCCAAATACGGTTTCGAAATGCTTTGCGGCTCCTCTTTGAGGGGCCGTTTTTTATGAGGCACAAATTGTTTGCCATAATCGGCAGGTCCTTGCCATGTCAGGGCTTTTCATGGGTCTGATATTGAATAACAGCGTCCAAAAGCCAAATTATACCCCAGACCTTATGCATCCAAACGGAGCTTTTATGCGTATTTTTATGTCGGCCATCGCGGCCAGTTTTAGTGTTGCCAGCCCAGCTTTGGCCAACCCGCCATTGGCCGAAGTGGAATCCGTGCGCGAAGCATTGATCACTGCCGGAATGGTCGTTGAGATTGATGAAAAATGTGATGACATTTCGATGCGGCTGGTGCGCGGCTATAGCTTTTTGCAGAACATCGAAAAAGACGCGCGTGACCGCGGCTATTCCGATGCTGAAATTGAGGCTTATACAGATGATGACGCCGAAAAAGATCGCCTGGAGGCGATCGCGCGGGATCGTTTGGTCGCGCTGGGGGCGGTGCCCGGAAACGGGGCCAGCTATTGCGCGGTTGGTCAGGCGCAGATTGATGCGCGGACCGAAATTGGGCGTCTGCTGCGTTAAAATGTCCCGTTTGTGAACAGAACCTTAACGCGGGGTGTGCAGAAATGCCGCCCCGCGTCGATTTTTCCACATTACTGCCCTTGAAATCGCTGGTTCACACTGGCGTCTCGTAAATTCCCGCGTTAGAACCGCATCAGCCACGGTCGGAGCCACAGCTACGCTCGGTCCCGACGTGTAAGAGACACGGGAACAAAGGGCTCGGGCATGTCCGATTTGCGGAAAATCATTATCGACGAAAAAGAGGTTGAAGTACCGGGGGCGATGACCCTGATACAAGCCTGCGAAGAAGCCGGCGTTGAAATCCCGCGTTTCTGTTACCACGAACGTCTGTCCATCGCTGGCAATTGCCGCATGTGTCTGGTCGAAGTTGTTGGCGGCCCACCAAAACCCGCCGCAAGCTGCGCGATGCAAGTGCGCGATCTGCGCCCCGGACCAGAAGGTCAGCCCCCCGTGGTCAAGACCAATTCACCCATGGTGAAAAAGGCCCGCGAAGGCGTGATGGAATTCCTGTTGATCAACCACCCGCTGGATTGCCCGATCTGCGATCAAGGTGGCGAATGCGATTTGCAGGATCAGGCCATGGCCTATGGCGTGTCCGGGTCCCGTTTTACGGAACCCAAACGTGCCGCTGATGAATTGGATCTGGGACCGCTGGTTGGCACCGCGATGACCCGCTGCATTTCCTGTACCCGTTGCGTGCGGTTCACCACCGAAGTCGCCGGAATCACCCAAATGGGCCAAACGGGCCGCGGCGAAGATGCTGAAATTACGTCTTATTTGAACCAGACGCTCGATTCGAACATGCAGGGCAATATCATTGACCTGTGTCCGGTTGGGGCGCTGACATCGAAACCTTATTCCTTTACCGCCCGTCCATGGGAATTGACCAAAACCGAATCTATCGACGTGATGGATGCGCTTGGCTCAAACATCCGTGTGGATACAAAGGGACGCGAAGTGATGCGGTTTGTGCCGCGCAACCATGACGGTGTGAACGAAGAATGGATTTCCGATAAATCCCGCTTTGTTTGGGACGGTCTGCGTCGTCAACGTCTGGACACACCTTATGTGCGTGAGGGCGGTAAATTGCGCCCCGCCACCTGGCCCGAAGCGTTGAGCAAAGTTGCCGACGCCATGAAAGGCAAGAAAACCGCCGCCTTGATTGGCGATCTGGCCCCGACTGAGGCAATTTATGCCCTGCGTGAATTGGTCAAATCTGTTGAGGGCACCATTGAATGCCGCACTGACGGTGCGGTTCTGCCAATTGGCAACCGGTCTGCCTATGTGGGCAACGCCGCAATCGAAGATATCGACGACGCCAAGGTTGTCTATCTGGTTGGCACCGATCCACGCACAGAATCGCCGGTTTTGAACGCGCGCATTCGTCGTGCTTGGTTGAATGGCGCTGAGGTGCATTTCATCGGGCCCAAAGACACCGACCTGACCTATGACTACACCTATGTTGGACCGGGCCGGAAACCATTGAACGACCTGGTTGCCAATGCGGCCGCGACTGAAAATGCAGTTGTGATTGTTGGGCAGGGCGCGGTTTCAGAAGGCGACGGAATTGCCGTTCTGGGGCAGGCCATGGCGCTGACAGAAAAACTGGGTGGCAAAATGCTGGTTCTGCACAACGCGGCATCTCGGGTTGGCGCGATGGATCTGGGGGCCGCCACCGAAGGCGGACTGGATGTTGCACTGGAAGGTGCAGACGTTGTCTATAATCTGGGCGCGGATGAGCTGGACATCGCGGTGGGGCCGTTTGTTGTCTACCAAGGCAGCCACGGGGATCGCGGCGCGCACCGCGCCGATGTGATTCTGCCCGCAGCCGCCTATACCGAAGAACCCGGCCTGTTTGTGAACACCGAAGGGCGGCCACAATTGGCACAGCGCGCAGGGTTTGCACCGGGCCAAGCCAAAGAAAACTGGGCGATTCTTCGCGCGCTTTCTGCGGAACTGGGGCAGGCGCTGCCATTTGATTCGCTGGCGCAATTGCGCAGCGCGATGGTCGCAGAATTGCCGCATCTGGAACGGATCGACGAAGTGGCCGACAATGGCTGGGATGCATTGCCCACCAAAGAGCTGAAACAAGGCAAGTTCCAAACCAGCGTCAAAGATTTCTATCTGACCAATCCAATTGCACGGGCCAGCCAGTTGATGGCGGAATTGTCGGCAAATGCCAAAGCCCGCGCCGAGGCGCCGATCGCGGCGGAATGATGAAGCAGGGGGCTTTTATATTCTGCGCAGTCGCATTGGCGGCCTGCACAGATCCACAATCCGGTGGAGAAGAGCCCTTTGCACCCGATTATAAAGGTGTTGAGACCCGTCTGTTAGATGGGGATCTGGTGAATTTCCGAGTTGAAATGGGCGGTGCCCGCAGCAACGAAGATGTCATCAAATATGCAGAATGCGCCGCCGCGCAATATGCACTGATCCGGGGCTACGGCTTTGCGCGGCATGTCCGCACACAAGTCGATGAAAGCGCTGGCATCTGGCGGGCGGATGCTGTTTACACCATCTCGCCAGCTCTCCCGCGGGGGCTGCGCACCATAGACGCCGAAGTGACCGTCGCTGATTGCGAAGTGACGGGAATACCAACGGTTTAAGAGGCCGAGAGGCCAGTGACTACTGAGGAATACTGGGGAACAACATGATCGAGTTTTTCACCACCACAAATCTGGGGATTGTCCTGCTGACTTTGGGTCAAATCCTGCTTTTGCTGGTGCCGCTCCTCGTCTCGCTGGCGTTTTTGATGTATATGGACCGCAAGGTCTGGGCTGCTGTGCAGATGCGTCGGGGCCCCAACGTGGTTGGGTTTTATGGCCTGCTGCAATCTTTTGCGGATTTCTTGAAATATATCGTCAAAGAAATCGTTGTGCCGGCAGGGGCTGACAAATTTGTCTTCTTCCTTGCGCCGATGATTTCCTTGATCATGGCCTTTATCGCCTGGGCGGTTATTCCGTTCAACGAAGGCTGGGTGATTTCCAACCTGAACGTCGCCATTCTGTATGTCTTTGCGATTTCGTCGCTCGAAGTTTACGGCGTCATCATGGGCGGTTGGGCGTCCAACTCGAAATACCCATTCTTGGGGTCGCTGCGGTCCGCCGCGCAAATGATTTCCTACGAAGTGTCGATCGGCCTGATCATCATCGGTGTGATCATTTCCACCGGTTCGATGAACTTTACCGACATCGTCATGGCCCAAGACGGGGCAGGGGTGTTCAGCTGGTATTGGCTGCCGCATTTCCCGATGTTGTTCCTGTTCTTTATCTCGGCGCTGGCTGAAACCAACCGTCCCCCATTCGATCTGCCCGAAGCAGAATCAGAATTGGTCGCCGGCTATCAGGTTGAATATTCATCCACCCCGTTCCTGTTGTTCATGATCGGTGAATTGACCGCCGTCGTGCTGATGTGCGCACTGGTCACGCTGCTGTTCTTGGGCGGTTGGTTGTCCCCCGTTGAATTCCTGCCAGATGGGGTTCTGTGGATGGTCGGCAAAATGTTGTTCTGCTTCTTCATCTTCTCGATGATCAAAGCGATCACCCCGCGGTACCGTTATGACCAATTGATGCGCTTGGGTTGGAAAGTGTTCCTGCCAATGTCGCTGGCATGGGTTGTTCTGGTGTCGTTCCTTGCGAAATTCGAAGTTCTCGGTGGGTTCTGGGCCCGCTGGGCGATTGGAGGCTGATCTATGACGCAGATCGATTACACCCGCGCCGCAAAATATTTCCTGCTGGCGGATTTCATCAAAGGATTCCAGCTGGGGATGAAATACTTCTTCGCCCCCAAGGCGACGTTGAATTATCCACATGAAAAAGGCCCGCTAAGTCCCCGTTTTCGTGGGGAACATGCCCTTCGCCGTTATCCAAACGGAGAAGAGCGCTGCATCGCCTGTAAATTGTGCGAAGCCGTTTGCCCGGCCCAAGCGATCACCATCGACGCCGAACCGCGCGATGATGGCAGCCGCCGGACCACACGTTATGACATCGACATGACCAAATGCATCTATTGCGGTTTCTGCCAAGAAGCCTGCCCAGTGGATGCCATTGTCGAAGGTCCTAACTTTGAGTTTTCAACCGAAACCCGCGAAGAGCTGTTTTATAACAAAGAGAAGCTCTTGGATAATGGTGCCCGCTGGGAAGCCGAAATCGCGCGGAATCTGGAACTGGATGCACCTTACCGATGAGCGATCCCACCAACCCATTTGAGGCCATGATGAAGGCAGGGCAGGATTTTGCGAAATCCTTGAACCCTGATCTGGAATCCTTTTCGCCCAAAGGGTTTGAGGACCTGTTCCCAACCATGCCCAAAGAGTTCATGGAAACCTTTATGGGCAAGACCTTTAACCCAGAAGGTCTGGACGCAAAAACCCGGCTGTTGCTGACATTGATGGGCCTGACCATCGCCGGCGCAACCGCCGAAAGCCAAATTCGCCTGACGGTGCGCAATCTGCGCGTTGCAGGTGCCACGAAACAGGAAATTGCCGAAACCATCGCCCAAGCCGCGATGTTTGGCGGCGTTCCGGCAATGACCAAAGCGATGGAAATCGCCACAGCGGCCATGGCCGACGAAGAGGACGAGGGAAAATGACACCAGCAGCAATCGCGTTCTACGTTTTTGCGGTGAGCACAATCACCGGCGGTTTAATGACAGTTGTCAGCCGCAACCCGGTCCATTCGGTCCTGTGGTTGATTTTGTCCTTCTTGTCTGCGGCGGGGCTTTTCGTTCTGCTGGGGGCTGAATTTGTCGCCATGTTGTTGATCATCGTCTATGTGGGCGCGGTCGCCGTTTTGTTCCTGTTTGTGGTCATGATGCTGGACATTGATTTCGCTGAGCTAAAGGCAGAAATGGCCAAATACATGCCGCTGGCCCTGCTGATCGGGGTCGTCATCCTGATGCAACTCGGGATCGCCATGGGCGCTTGGGAATTTGGCGAAGGCGCAACATCGCGGATCGCAGCGCCCGCCGGGGATGAACAAAACACCCATGCATTGGGCATGCTGATCTACGACAAATATATCGCGCTGTTCCAACTGGCCGGTCTGATCCTGCTGGTCGCCATGATCGGCGCCATTGTGCTGACACTGCGCCATCGCAAGGACGTGAAACGTCAAAATATTCTGGAACAGATCTATCGTGATCCGGCGGATGCGATGGAACTCAAAGACATCAAACCAGGGCAGGGGCTGTCATAATGATCGGACTTGAACATTATCTTTCCGTTGCGGCGGCGTTGTTCGTCATCGGGATTTTCGGGCTTTTCCTGAACCGTAAAAACATCATCATTTTGTTGATGAGCATCGAATTGATGCTGCTGGCGGTGAACATCAATCTGGTCGCGTTTTCCAGTCATCTGGGCGATCTGGTTGGTCAGATTTTCACCCTGTTGGTCCTGACCGTGGCCGCGGCCGAAGCTGCGATTGGTCTGGCCATTCTTGTCTGTTTCTTCCGCAACCGTGGCACGATCGACGTCGAAGATGTCAACGTGATGAAAGGCTGATCTGATGATCTTTAAAACCATCCTTTTTGCGCCTCTCATCGGAGCGATCATTGCCGGGTTTGGCTGGCGGATCATTGGCGAAAAAACCGCGCAATATCTGACCACTGGGTTGCTGATGCTGGCCGCGTTCCTGTCGTGGATCGTGTTCCTGCAAGGCGCGCATATGGACGATCCGGTCCATATCCTGACCTTTATTCAATCCGGTAGTTTGGACACGTCCTGGTCTATCCGCGTGGATCGTCTGACAACGATTATGTTGATTGTTGTCAACACGGTATCGGCCTTAGTTCATCTATATTCTTTCGGCTATATGGCCCATGATGACAATTTCAAAGAGGGCGAGCATTACAAAGCCCGCTTCTTTGCCTATCTGTCATTCTTTACCTTTGCCATGCTGATGCTGGTGACGTCGGACAACTTGGTTCAGATGTTCTTTGGCTGGGAAGGCGTAGGCGTCGCATCCTACCTGTTGATCGGGTTCTACTACAAAAAAGCCAGCGCCAATGCTGCCGCGATGAAGGCTTTTGTGGTCAACCGCGTTGGGGATTTCGGCTTTGCGCTGGGGATCTTTGGGCTGTTTTATCTGACCGACAGCATCAATTTTGACGATGTATTTGCCGCCGCGCCAATGCTGGCCGAAACGCAATTGCATTTCTTGTGGACCGACTGGAACGCGGCGAACCTGCTGGGTGTGTTGTTGTTCATCGGTGCCATGGGTAAATCGGCGCAATTAATCCTGCACACTTGGTTGCCCGACGCGATGGAAGGTCCGACACCCGTGTCCGCCCTGATCCACGCCGCGACCATGGTGACGGCTGGTGTATTCTTGGTCTGTCGGATGTCGCCGCTGTTTGAATTTGCCCCTGCGGCAACTGCGTTTATCGTGGTGCTGGGCGCAACCACCGCGTTTTTTGCGGCGACCGTGGGTCTGGTGCAAAACGACATCAAACGTGTGATCGCCTATTCAACCTGTTCGCAGCTGGGCTATATGTTTGTGGCGGCGGGCGTTGGTGTCTATTCGGTTGCGATGTTCCACTTGTTCACACACGCTTTCTTTAAGGCGATGTTGTTCCTGGGCGCTGGGTCGGTGATCCATGGCATGCATCACGAACAGGACATGCGGAATTACGGCGGGCTGCGCAAAAAGCTGCCTTATACCTATTACGCAATGCTGATCGGTACGCTGGCCATCACCGGTGTTGGTGTGCCGCTGACCACGATCGGGTTCGCGGGCTTCTTGTCCAAAGACGCGGTGATCGAAAGCGCCTTTGCCGGCGGGTCGATGTATGCCTTCTGGTTGCTGGTAATCGCGGCCTTGTTCACGTCCTTCTATTCATGGCGCCTGATGTTCATGACCTTCTTTGGCGAAGCGCGTGGCGACAAGCACACCCATGAACATGCCCATGAAAGCCCAACTGTCATGTTGGTCCCACTGGGTGTTCTGGCGATGGGCGCGATCTTCTCTGGTATGGTTTGGTACGGCAGCTTCTTTGGCGACAATGTGAACCGGTTCTTCCACCTTGGTGGGGATGCGGAACAACATGCCGCGGTTGAGCCCGGGTTTAACCTGATTGCGCCTGCTTATGCGGCGGGCACAGATGATGCACATGCAACAGACAGCCACGGCGATGATCATGCAGATGATGGGCATGGCGCAGAAATGGCGGCTCCGGGGGAGGGTGCGATTTACATGCACCCAGATAACCACGTGCTGCATGACGCGCATTACGTCCCCAAATGGGTCAAAATCGCGCCGTTCATAGCCATGTTGCTGGGGCTGGCCACAGCCTATCAGATGTATATCCGTCGGCCCGATTGGCCCGAACGTCTGGCCAATAACCAGCCGCATCTGTACCAGTTCCTGCTGAACAAATGGTATTTCGACGAAATCTACGACTTCTTGATTGTCAAACCTGCCTTGGCCATTGGTCGTTTCCTTTGGAAACGCGGCGACGGCACTGTCATTGACGGGGGTCTGAACGGTCTGGCCTTGGGCATCGTGCCCTTCCTGACCCGTCTCGCTGGCCGGGCACAATCTGGCTACGTCTTTACTTACGCCTTCGCTATGGTCATCGGCATTGCCTTGCTGCTGACATGGCTCTCACTCGCCGGAGGGGCTCACTAATGGGCAATCTACTTTCGCTCACCACGTTTTTCCCACTTTTGGGGGCCGTGATCCTAGCCTTGTTCCTGCGCGGCGAAGACGAAGCTGCACAGCGCAACGCCAAATGGGTGGCCTTGGCCACCACGGCGGCGACGTTTGTGATTTCGCTGTTTATCCTGTTCCAGTTTGATGCGTCTGACACTGGTTTCCAGATGGTAGAAGAACGCGACTGGCTGCTGGGCATGCAGTACAAAATGGGTGTCGATGGGATTTCGATCCTGTTTGTGATGCTGACCACGTTCATGATGCCGCTGGTGATTGCGGCCAGCTGGGATGTGAACAAACGCGTCAAAGAATACATGATCGCGTTCCTGCTGCTGGAAACGCTGATGCTTGGCGTGTTCATGGCGCTGGATCTGGTTCTGTTCTATCTGTTCTTTGAGGCAGGCCTGATCCCAATGTTCCTGATCATCGGCATCTGGGGCGGTAAGAACCGCATTTATGCATCGTTCAAGTTCTTCCTTTATACGTTCCTTGGGTCGGTTCTGATGCTGGTCGCCATGGTGGGCATGTTCTATCAGGCGCAATCCACAGACATCCCGACCTTGATGAATTTCACCTTTGGTACAGAAACGTTCAGCGTGCTTGGCATTCAGATTGTCGGCGGCATGCAGACGTTGCTGTTTATCGCTTTCTTTGCATCCTTTGCGGTGAAAATGCCTATGTGGCCGGTGCATACATGGTTGCCGGACGCACACGTTCAGGCGCCAACAGCCGGTTCCGTTGTACTGGCGGCGATCCTGTTGAAAATGGGCGGTTACGGCTTCTTGCGGTTCAGCCTGCCCATGTTCCCGGTTGGGTCCGAAGTGATGGGGCCGTTGGTTCTGTGGCTATCAGCGATTGCGATTGTGTATACGTCACTTGTCGCGCTGGTGCAGGACGATATGAAAAAACTGATCGCCTATTCATCCGTGGCCCATATGGGATACGTGACGATGGGGATCTTTGTGGTCAACCAACAGGGGATTGACGGCGCGATTTTCCAAATGCTGTCACACGGCTTTATCTCGGGCGCGTTGTTCCTGTGTGTGGGCGTGATTTACGACCGGATGCACACCCGTGAAATCGACGCTTATGGCGGTCTGGTGAACCGGATGCCGGCCTATGCGCTGATCTTCATGTTCTTTACCATGGCCAATGTGGGCCTGCCGGGCACATCCGGGTTCATCGGGGAATTCCTGGTGCTGATGGGCGCGTTCCAGGCCAACACCTGGGTTGCTGCGATTGCCACATCTGGTGTGATCTTCTCAGCCGCTTATGCGCTGTGGCTCTATCGCCGGGTGGTGATGGGCGATCTGATCAAAGAAAGCCTGAAAACCATCAAAGACATGACAACCCGCGAAAAGGCGATCTTTGCGCCGCTGGTTTTCATGACGATCCTGCTGGGTGTTTACCCAAGCCTGATCACCGACATCATCGGTCCAAGTGTCGAAGCCTTGGTTGGCCAAGTCACCGCCGCACAGGCCGCCTTTGGCCCAGAAACCATGATGGCCGAAACGGCCACCACAAGCCACTAAGAGGACGGGCACATGATCTCTTCTGATATTCAGGTTGTCCTGCCGGAAATCACGCTGGCCATCTATGCGATGGTTGCGTTGATGGCGGCCGTTTACACCACCAAAGACAAAATGGCCTCGCTTCTGGTCTGGGTCACATCGGCTGTGTTTCTTGCGGTTGCTTTGTGGATCGGCACACGGGGCGGGGACGCGCAGATGGCGTTTGACGGATCCTTCTCGGATGACGGCTTTGCCCGGTTTTCCAAGGTTGTGATCCTTGTCTCAGCTTCGGCTGTGTTGATCATGGGCGAAAACTACATGTCCAAACGGGGCATGTTGCGGTTTGAATACCCTATTTTGGTCACGCTCGGGCTGATTGGTATGATGGTGATGGTGTCTGCCAGCGACCTGATTATGCTGTATATGGGCCTCGAGCTTCAGTCCCTGTCGCTGTATGTCGTGGCGTCGCTGCGTCGTGATAGCGTCAGATCCACAGAAGCCGGTTTAAAATACTTCGTTCTGGGCGCGTTGTCATCTGGTCTGTTGCTGTATGGCGCATCGCTGACATACGGTTTCGCTGGTACAACATTGTTCAGCGGCATCATCGAAGCGATGGATCACGGCGCATCCTTGGGTCTGCTGTTTGGTCTGGCCTTTATGATGGCCGGTTTGGCCTTCAAAGTGTCGGCCGCACCGTTCCACATGTGGACACCTGACGTTTACGAAGGGTCGCCCACACCCGTGACCGCGTTCTTTGCCACCGCGCCGAAAATGGCCGCGATGGGTCTGTTTGCGCGGGTGCTGCATGATGCCTTTGGCGGTGTTGTTGGCGATTGGCAGCAAATTCTGGCCTTCCTTGCTGTGTTGTCGATGTTTGTCGGCGCCATTGCTGCGATCGGTCAGACAGATATCAAACGTCTGATGGCCTATTCATCCATTGCGCATATGGGGTTTGCCCTAATGGGTCTGGCCGCGGGTACCGAATTTGGCGTGCAGGCGATGCTGATCTATCTGGCCATCTACGTGACCATGAATGTAGGCACATTCGCCTTTATCCTGTCGCTGGAAAAGGACGGGATGCCCGTCACTGATATCGGCGCGCTGAAAATGTATTCCAAACGCGAACCGCTTAAGGCGCTGGCCGTGTTGGTTCTGATGTTCAGCCTGGCCGGTGTGCCGCCCATGGTGGGGTTCTTTGGTAAATTCTACGTGCTGCGCGCCGCTGTCGAAGGCGGCATCGCATGGTTGGCCGTGGCCGGTGTGATCGCATCTGTGATCGGGGCGTTTTATTACCTGCGCATCGTGTTCTACATGTATTTCGGCGAAGAAGGTGACGAACTGGACAGTGGTTCCTCTCCGATCTTGTGGGGGCTGCTGATGGCATCCGCCGCAGTGATCGCCATCGGCTGGTTGCCCGGTCTGAACCTGTTTGGCATCGAAGCACTGGCACAGGTTGCGGCAGGTACGCTTGTCAACTGAACCGGGCCAAGCTGCGATCTGGCCTGACGGATATGATCGTCTGATCCTCGATCAGGTTGATAGCACAATGGCAGAGGCCTCTCGTCGGGTGGGTGATATCACCCGCCCGACTTGGATTTTGGCCCATGAACAAACCCGCGGTCGCGGTCGTCGTGGGCGGGTCTGGGCCAACCCCAAAGGCAATCTTGCAGCGACGCTGATCTATCGTCCCAATGTGCCCCCAGCTGAGGCCGCAAAACGTAGTTTTGTGATGGCCAATGCGCTGTATTCTGCGCTGGCGGATTTTGTTCCGGATTACAAATTGGCCGTGAAATGGCCCAACGACGTTTTACTGGCCGGCGGCAAAATCGCAGGTATCCTGTTAGAGAGCAGCGGGCAGGGTGGTCAAGTTGACTGGCTGTCGATTGGGGTGGGGGTCAACCTGTCCAATACGCCTGAAAACGTGCATGATTCAGCGTTCCCGCCCGTCGCCTTGTCATCCGAAACAGACGCGCCGGATGCTGAAACCTTTTTGACCCATCTGGCCGCCACCTTTGCTGCGCGAGAGGCGCGTATGGTGAAACATGGCTTTGATGGCATCCGTACAGAATGGCTGCGACACGCAGCCCGAAAGGGCGAAGTTATCACCGCCCGCACCACCCAAGAGGACATTGCCGGAATTTTTGACGATGTGGACGATGACGGCAATCTGATCCTGATCACAGCCCGGGGCACACGTGTGATCCCTGCGGCGGATATCTTTTTCTAGGAGGCGATCCAGATGCTTCTTGCTATCGATTGCGGCAATACCAACACCGTGTTTTCCATTTGGGACGGGTCGCGTTTCTTGTGCACGTTACGCACATCGACCCACCATTCCCGCACGGCGGACGCTTATTTCACGTGGTATTCGACACTGGTGAAACATTACGATCTGGATGTGGACATCACCGATGTGGTGATTTCTGCGACCGTGCCACGTGTGGTGTTTAACCTGCGCGTGTTTGCAGATCGTTTTTTCGGCTGCCGCCCTTTGGTGGTTGGCAACGAAGAATGCCTGCTGCCTCATGCCCCGCGCGTGGATGCCGGGACCGGGGTTGGCCCGGATCGGCTGGCCAATGCGGCCGGTGCCTTTGATCGGCATGGCGGCGATGTTGTGGTTGTGGATTTTGGCACGGCGACCAATTTTGATGTTGTGGCCCATGACGGCGCCTATGTGGGCGGCGTGATTGCCCCCGGTGTGAATCTCAGCCTTGAGGCATTGCACCAAGGCGCCGCCGCGCTGCCGCATGTGGATATCCGACAACCCGCCAAGGTGATTGGCACCAACACCGTGAATTGTATTCAATCCGGGGTGTTTTGGGGCTATGTCGGTCTGATCCAAGGCCTGATCACGCGGGTTAAAACCGAATACGGACGTCCAATGAAGGTTGTTGGGACGGGGGGGCTGGCGCCTTTATTTGCGCAGGGCGAAACCTTGTTTGACACCATCGAGGACGATCTGACGATGCACGGTCTGACCGTGATCCATCAATATAATAAGGACCGGACATGAGCGGTGAACGACTGATATATCTGCCTTTGGGCGGCGCCGGTGAAATCGGCATGAACTGCTATGTCTACGGCTATGGCAAACCAGATCAGGAACGTCTGATCGTGGTCGATCTGGGGGTTACGTTCCCTGATATGGATACCACGCCCGGTGTCGATTTGATCCTTCCGGATATTTCATGGCTGGTGGAACGTCGTGATCGGATCGAAGCCGTGGTCATCACCCATGCGCACGAAGATCACGTTGGTGCGGTTGGTCATCTATATAACAAGCTGGGCGCACCGATTTTGGCCCGGACATTCACCGCCAACATCGCGCGGCGCAAATTGGACGAACATGGCATCCCCAAGGATGTGGTTCAAACCGTGTCGCCCTATCCAGAAATGCTGGACCTTGGCCCGTTCAAAATGGGGTTCTTGCCTGTGTCCCATTCGATCCCCGAAAGCGCGGGATTGGTGATCGACAGCCCTGCAGGGCGGATTGTGCATACCGGCGATTTCAAAATCGACGAAACCCCGGTGGTGGGCGACCCGTTTGATCGTGACTTATGGGCTGAGGTATCAAAATCAGGCGTCAAAGCGTTGGTTTGTGACAGCACGAATGTGTTTTCCATCGCCGAAGGCCGGTCAGAGGCGTCCATCGCCTATGAAATCGAGGCGTTGATGGGCGAAATGAAGGGCATGGTGGTGGCGACCACCTTTGCATCTAACATTGCGCGTTTGAAAACATTGGCCGAATCCGCATCCCGTGCGGGGCGTTCCGTCTGTCTGCTAGGGCGGGCCATGCGCCGGATGATCGAAGCGGCGTTGGAAACCGGAATTCTGACCGATTTCCCCAAAGTGGTGTCACCTGAGGATGCCAAATCCATCCCCCGCGAAAACCTGTTCCTGCTGGTCACCGGGTCACAAGGCGAACGCCGCGCCGCCAGCGCCCAATTGGCCAATGGCAAATATATGGGCCTGACGCTGAAAGAGGGCGATACGTTCCTGTTTAGCTCAAAAACCATCCCCGGCAATGAACGTGGCGTGATCCGGATCATGAACCAATTGTCCGAAAAGGGCGTTGACGTGATCGACGATCATGGCGGGCGTTATCACGTGTCCGGCCATGCCAACCGCCCCGATCTGGAAGAAATGCATCGCATTGTAAATCCACAGATTTTGGTGCCTATGCATGGCGAACATCGGCATCTGCGTGAACACGCAAAAATTGCCGATTCCAAAGGCTTACAAGGCGTTGTTGCCGTAAATGGCATGATGATCGATCTGACCGGAAACGAACCACGCGTGGCGGAATATATCGAAACCGGGCGGACATACTTGGATGGATCGGTCAAAATCGGTGCGATGGATGGCATTGTGCGGGATCGTATCCGCATGGCGTTAAACGGGCATGTTTTGGTCACCTTGATCATCGACGAAGACGGATCACCCTTGGGCGAACCTTGGTGCGAAATCATGGGCTTGCCTGAAGTGGGCACATCGAATGCGCCACTGCAGGATTTTCTGGAAAACGATCTGGGCCAATTTCTGATGCGTGCCAGCGACAAAACCCTGATCGATGATGCCACATTGGAAAAAGAGCTGCGCACCATAACCCGGCGCACCGCCCAATCGGAAATCGGTAAAAAACCAGAAGTGACGGTGATCATAAGTCGGCTGGCGTGATATTTTCCTGAAAAGTGGACGAAATGGTTTTCAAATCGTAAACATCTAACCAACGCTGATTTTGGCGTGCTAGTTAAGATGGGATTATTCATGAAAACTTTTTTCACAGCAGCGGCATTCTGCGCCGCTGCAGCGTCCGCCTCTGCGTCTACTTTGTCCGGCAGCGAACTCTTTGAAGGGACGTTTGTCTTTGACAACGATTTGGAAACCATTGGTTTTGAATTGACGTCAGATGCGCTTTTTACGGCAACGTCTTATGGCTATTCAGGTGGGACATCCCTGATGGGGGACACGATCACCGGCGGTGGTTTTGACACGATTTTCACATTGTTTGACAGCGACGGGCGGATATTGGTGCGCGACGACGATGGCGGAATTGGCTTTGATTCCATGATTTCAATGTTTCTGGGGGCAGGGACATATAGCCTGGTGATTTCTCAGTTTAGCAACGACGTTATCGGCAGTTATCTGGCCAATGGTTACGAACAAGACGGGCTGGGTGGATTGTCCTTTACGACCGTGCACGGATGTAGCCAGGGGGGGTTTTGTGACGTGGACGCTGATAATCGCACGGGCAATTGGGCGGTTGAGCTGAGCGCTGAGCTGTCATTGCCCGCGGTTCCGGTTCCGGCATCTTTGCCGTTGATGCTGGCTGGACTGGCCGGGTTTGGCGTCATGCGCCGCAAAAAGAAGTAGGTCAAAATAAAAAAGCCCGGTCAAAAACCGGGCTTTTCAATCATTTAGATCGCATTAGGCAGCGCTTGGATCTTCTTTTTGATCCGATTGCGCTGTCTCTTGTTCGGCCAAAGGTTCATCCTGCTGCTCTGCGACCTGTTCGGGCGCTGCATCCGTTGAACCGTTTTCGCTCGCTTCTACTTTGACTTCTGCAGTCTCAATGTCGGCCTGAACGGGGGCTTCATTTGATGGTGTTTCGGCATCAACCTGCACCGTCGCGTCGGCGGTCACGTCTTCTGTGGTCTCTACAGTGTCAGTGACTTGCTCTTCACCAGCCACGACATCCTTAGATTTACGACGGGTCGAGCTGCGACGTTTGCGCGGCGCTTTCTCTTCGGGCGCATCACCAGATTGTTCGACAGCAGGGCGGCTCAGCGCGCGGCGTTCATCAAACCCCATCAAGATAAAGCCAGGCGCGTCATCCCCCATGCCCACAATGGGTTCGTGACGATGACCTTTGCGGCCCCCACGTGAACGGGATTTGCGATTGTTATCACGCGCTTGAGCATCATCGCGGCGCATTTCGTCGCGTTTGGCATCGTCGCGACGCGGTTCCTGCACTTTGTCCCGCTTGCCGTTTTCAGCCGCAGTTTTTGGGGCTGGTTTTGACGTCGGTTCAACCGCGCGCGGTGCCTTGGCAGGCTTTGGATTGTCGATGCGCGGGATTTCCATTTTGACCAGCGTTTCGATTGCGGCAAAATTCTTTTCATCACGCGGAGAGCAGATCATCATCGCGGTGCCTTTTTTGCCCGCGCGACCTGTGCGGCCAATCCGGTGCACGTAATCCTCGGCATGGCCGGGCACATCGTAGTTAAACACATGTGTCACATCCGGAATATCCAGCCCACGCGCGGCGACATCGGATGCCACAAGGAACCGTAAGGATCCGTCGCGAAAGCCATCCAATGTGCGCATTCGATGCGCCTGATCCAGATCACCGTGAATAGGTGCCGCGTCCAGACCGTATTTTTTCATCGATTTGGCAACGATATCTACGTCAACCTTGCGGTTACAGAAAATGATCGCGTTTTTGCAATTCTCGGCTTCTTTTTCGATCAGCGCCCGCAGGATGGACCGTTTTTCGGATCCTTCGCGATCACGGCGCGACGCTTTGAACATCACCACGCCCTGCGCAATATTTTCAGAGGTGGTCGCAGCGCGTGCCACTTCGACTTTGGCAGGGTTTGACAGGAACGTATTGGTGATCCGTTCGATTTCAGGCGCCATTGTCGCGGAAAAGAACAACGTTTGGCGAGTAAACGGTGTCAGGCCAAAAATGCGTTCAATATCAGGGATAAACCCCATATCCAGCATCCGGTCAGCTTCGTCGACAACCATGATTTGCACGCCAGTCAATAGCAGTTTGCCGCGTTCAAAATGATCAAGCAAACGACCCGGCGTTGCGATCAACACGTCAACACCGCGATCGATCAGGGCGTCCTGTTCTTTGAACGAAACACCGCCAATCAGCAACGCTTTGGTCAGTTTGGTGTATTTCGCATAAACATCAAAGTTTTCAGCGACCTGAGCGGCCAATTCACGTGTCGGTGCCAGTACCAAACTGCGCGGCATACGTGCGCGCGCGCGTCCACGGCCCAGCATCGAAATCATTGGCAATGTAAAGGATGCTGTTTTGCCGGTGCCGGTTTGGGCAATGCCCAAAACATCACGTCCCTCTAGGGCAGATGGAATCGCTCCGGCTTGAATTGGGGTTGGGCTTTCATAGCCCGCTTCCTCGACCGCCTTAAGTACTTTGGGTCCGAGATTAAGATCAGTAAATTTGGTCAAACTGTGCCTTTCGCTATTGCGGCTCTGATGGCCGCAATCTTGGGCGACCCGCACCGACCGTATTGTCGGGCGTCAATGGTACCAAGCCCTTACGCGCAAAGGACTAAAAGGTCAAGGAAACGTCGTCGTTCCTAGCGGTATAGGTCGTTAAACAGCCAATATGTTGCGGCTGCTTAACAATTTTAAAGGTTAACGCGCCTAGACCATCATTTCTTTGGTCGCGGTCAGATTAACATCCGGGTAATCGCGCGCCACACGGTCAATGTCCCATTGCAACCGTGTCAGATACACAATGTCGCCGTCATGATCATAGGCGATGTGCTGTTTGTTGGTGTCACAGAATTTGTCCACGGCCGTTTTGTCACCACTGACCCAGCGGGCGGATGTGAACTGAGATTGATCGAACCGCACGGGCAGGCCGTATTCCAGCTCAATCCGTGATGCCAGAACTTCGAATTGCAACGCGCCAACCACACCGACAATAAAGCCTGATCCGATGGACGGTTTGAACACTTTGGCGGCCCCTTCTTCGGCAAATTGATGCAGGGCCTTTTCCAGATGTTTGGCCTTCATCGGATCGCCTGCGCGCACGCCTTGCAACAATTCGGGCGCAAAGGACGGAATGCCCGACACCCGCAGGGCTTCGCCTTCGGTTAGGGTGTCGCCGATGCGCAATTGCCCGTGGTTGGGAATGCCGATGATGTCACCGGCCCATGCTTCTTCGGCCAATTCACGGTCGGATGCCAGAAACAGAACCGGATTGGATATTGCCATCGGTTTTTTGGTCCGCACATGGGTTAGTTTCATGCCGCGTTTGAAATGGCCCGACGCCATGCGCACAAAGGCAACCCGGTCGCGGTGTTTGGGATCCATATTGGCCTGCACCTTAAACACAAAGCCTGCGACTTTGGGTTCTTCGGGGGCAATTTTGCGGGGTTCTGCGTTTTGGATTTGCGGTTCGGGGCCGTATTTGCTGATCCCGTTCATCAATTCCTGCACCCCAAACGAATTGATCGCAGAGCCAAACCAGATCGGGGTCATATGCCCTTCTAGGACGGCCTGCGGGTCGAGCGTTGGTAACAATTCTTTGGCCATTTCGACCTCTTCCAGGAATGTTTCCAACAGCTCTGCGGGCACATGTTCGGCCAGTTTGGGGTCGTCCAATCCGTTGATTTCGATGCTTTCGGAAATCTTGTTCCGATCCGCCCGATCCATCAGTTCCAGCCGGTCCCGCAACAGGTCGTAACAGCCGATAAAATCGCGACCCAGCCCAATCGGCCAAGAGGCCGGAGTGACATCAATCGCGAGGTTTTCCTGAATTTCGTCAATGATTTCAAATGTGTCGCGGCTTTCGCGATCCATTTTATTACAGAAAGTCAGGATCGGCAGGTCGCGCAGACGGCAGACTTCGAACAGTTTCTGGGTCTGGCTTTCGACACCTTTGGCGCCATCAATCACCATCACGGCCGCATCCACAGCCGTCAATGTGCGATAGGTGTCTTCGGAAAAATCCGAGTGACCGGGCGTGTCGACCAGATTGAACCGGTTGCCGTTAAAATCAAACGACATAGCGGACGCAGATACCGAAATACCGCGGTCTTTTTCCATCTGCATAAAGTCTGACCGGGTGCGGCGGGCTTCGCCTTTGGCGCGCACCTGACCGGCCATCTGAATGGCACCGCCATAAAGCAGGAATTTTTCTGTCAGCGTCGTTTTCCCGGCATCGGGATGCGAAATGATCGCAAATGTCCGACGGCGGGCGATTTCAGGCGGTAGATCAGGGCGATTTGTCATGCCGCCTGTTAGCGCGGCACGGGCCAAAGGGCAATGTAATCTAGCTGGAAGAAGCGCGTTTCAGCAATTCTACTGCGTCTGGCTGGCTCAGCAGGCTTTCGGTGACCTCAAAGTCCAGGTGATGGGATCTGATATGTCCACCCAGCGCTTGGTTCAGATTGTCCTGCACATGCTGGGGCAGGGCGCCTTTGGTGCGTTGATCAACCAGAAGGCTTTCTGCGGCGATGCCTTCTGCATAGATGATTTGGTGGTCATCAAACAGCAATTGGTAATAATCGACAAACCCGCCATCCTGTTGATAAACCGAGGTTCCGTTGATCAGGTGGCGCACTTTGACCAACACTTCGGAACGGCCAGCGCCCAGACGATCGCGACGTTGATAGACAAAAATCCGGTGGTCAGGGCTGACGATCAGGTCATTTTCGTTATGCAATGTGCCTTTGCGGATCACGACCGGGGCAAAGGCACCCACCGCCCGCACGGTAGAATGACCAATCCAGCGGATTTCCTGTGCGCCCGCATCACGGGTCAGCACTTTGTCACCGATATGCAGATCCTCAATCGGGACCTGTGTGCCATCAGCCATGGTGATTTTTGTGTTGCGGGTAAAGGAAACGCAGGCCACTTCGGAAAATTTGGATGCGGCGGCGTCGCGGTCAACGCCGACCAATCGATATTCCAGATCCGGCACCAAAGAGGCCAAAGGCAGCAGATACAGGCCTGCCACTTCGTCGTTTTCAACTTCGACCAGAATCAATGCCTCATAGGTGGTGCTGTCGGGCGCCATCAAGGTGATGCAACTGTCCAAAACCACAGTGTTATCAAGCGTTCCCACCTCTGATCCGGGGGCAATGCTGAAATGTTTGCTGTCTTCTAACATTGAAATCGTCAACCGCAGACGGCGGGCCCGATCATCCAGCCCATATGTGTCATCGACCATCAATTCGTCCGCAAAGGACAACGCTTCGCCCTCAGCAACCCCATGCGTCACGACGAAATCCTCAGCCGCGTAAACGGGTAGGGTCTGAATCGCTTGGGTTTGGTTCGTCATGTCTGGACTTTCTGCTATCGGTCACACTTTATACATCAATGCCCGGACAATGGGGCGTAAAATCGTCAACGATCGGACCATATCCGGGCGATTGTTCACACTATGATAAAATCGATCTGTAAAGGGGAACATAATGGATCTTGGAATTTCTGGAAAACGTGCCTTGGTCTGTGCCTCATCCAAAGGATTGGGGCGCGGCTGTGCAGACGCGCTGGCAGAGGCGGGCGTTGATCTGGTGATGAACGCACGCGGATCCGAAGCGTTAGAAGCTGCCGCCGCAGAAATCCGGGCGAAATACGGTGTGAACGTTGTGACCGTTGCGGCGGATGTCACCACCCAAGATGGCCAAGCTGCCGTTTTGAAAGAGGCGCAAGGCGTTGATATCCTTGTTACAAATGCGGGTGGGCCGCCTCCGGGAATGTGGAGCGATTGGGGTCGGGATGATTTTATCGCCGCACTTGATGCCAATATGCTGACGCCGATTGCGCTGATGAAGGCATTGCTGCCCGGCATGATCGACAAAGGCTGGGGCCGGGTAGTCAACATCACATCTGTATCGGTCAAAGCCCCGATTGCCGTGCTGGGCCTGTCCAATTCTGCGCGCGCAGGTTTGACCGGTTACGTGGCCGGAACCGCCCGACAGGTCGCACCCAACGGTGTCACCATCAATAATTTGTTACCGGGCATCCATGCCACGGATCGCGCGGTTTCACTGGATACAGGTGTGTCCAATCAGCAGGGTATTTCCATGGAACAGGCCAAAGCCAACCGCGAAGCCACCATTCCTGCGCAGCGTTATGGCACATCGGCCGAATTTGGCGCGACATGTGCCTTTATGTGTTCGCAACATGCGGGGTACATGGTCGGGCAGAACATTCTGCTGGATGGTGGCGCTGTGAATACAACCATGTGATTGAGGGCACAAATGTCTGAAAAGTTTAGCCTGAAAGATCATCTGTTTAACGCGTCATCTATTGAGGATTTGGCGGATGAATTTGCCGTTTTGCCGGGATTTGACGGGCCGCGCTTTCATTCAGATGTGATGGGCGGATTGCCGGATCGTGAATTGATGGAACGGCTGGATTGGATCGCAGATTGCGTTCAGTCCCGACTGTCCGATGATTTTCCGACCATGGTGGATCAGTTGATCACGGCCATGCCACCTAAACTGGACCATACAAAAACCGATGATGATTTCGGGCGCTTTATTCACGCTGTGCCCGGAATTCTCGCGGTGCGGCATGGGTTGGAACTTCACCGTGATTTGGCGTTGGATCTGATCTATGAGGCGACGCAGCGGTTCAGTATGGAATTTTACATTCGCCCGTTTATCAACCGATGGCCGGATGAAACGCTGGCCCGATTGCAGCAATGGGCGGGGGATGACAATTATCACGTGCGCCGCTTGGTCAGCGAAGGAACCCGGGCACGGTTGCCTTGGGCCGGGCGGATAAATCTGGACGTTTGTGACCCAATTCCGTTTTTAGATCAATTGCATAGCGATCCTACCCGCTATGTCACCCGGTCGGTGGCCAATCACCTAAATGACATTGCCAAATCCCATCCTGATCTGGTGGTCACCACGCTGCGTCGCTGGGAAAACGCGGAAAAACAAAAGCCCAAGGAACTGGCCTGGATGACCCGCCATGCGCTGCGCACCCTGATCAAACAGGGGCATCCGGGCGCGATGGATGTGCTGGGATATCGCGTTGATGCCGACGTGTCTTTGCAGGATTTAACGGTGTTGCCATCGGTTCCACGTGGCGGGGTTCAGGACATCAAATTTACGCTTCTTGCGCCCCAAAGCGAACCTGTGATCGTGGATTTTGTGCTGCATTCGGTGAAATCCGACGGGTCCACCGCCCCCAAAGTGTTCAAGCTGAAACAGGCCAAATTGGCCCCAAATACGCCGATGACCTTTGTTAAATCCCACCGGTTTAAGGACAACGCGACGACGTTCACGCTGTATCCCGGCACACATCGCATCGACATTCAGGTGAATGGCAAAGTGCTGGGTGGTCAGGATTTCGAACTGGTTTAACCGCATCCCACCCGCGATCTGACCAAGGTGTTCTTGCCCTCGCGGGACGGGCTTGCTAGGAGCAAGTCATATCCGAGCCTTTCTCTAGGACTTATCGTGCCCAACGCCACTGCTCATCCCAGATTGGAAATTAGCAACCTGCGTCGTGATTACTCAGGCAAACAGGTTGTCGATGATGTGTCGCTAAGCGTGCAGCCCGGACAGGTGACCTGCCTGTTGGGGCCGTCAGGGTGCGGGAAATCAACGACTTTGCGGATGATCGCCGGCGTCGAAATGCAGGATTCCGGCGAAATCTATGTGGATGGCAATCTGGTATGTGACACTGTGTTTCGTATCCCCCCAGAGGATCGCCAGATCGGGTTGATGTTTCAGGATTTTGCGCTGTTTCCGCATCTGGACGTGTTCAAAAATGTCGCCTTTGGCCTGAAAAAATCCACAGGCGATATCAAACATCGCGTTGAGGAAATGTTGGAAAAGGTCGGAATGCTGAGCCATATGCATTCTTATCCACATGAATTGTCTGGCGGCGAACAACAGCGTGTTGCGTTGGCCCGTGCCTTGGCACCCAAGCCGCGGATCATGTTGATGGATGAACCGTTTTCGGGGCTGGATGACCGGCTGCGCGATGGCATCCGCGATCAGACATTGGATTTGCTAAAGGCCGAAGGTGCGGCCGTTCTGCTGGTCACACATGAACCTACAGAAGCGATGCGCATGGCCGATGAAATTGCGCTGATGCGGCACGGGAAAATTGTGCAACAGGGCGCCCCTTATAATATCTACAATTCCCCGGTGGATCGCGAAGCCGCTGCTTTTTTCAGTGATATCAATGTGATATGCGGCGAAATTAAAGGGGCGTTGACGGATACTCCGTTTGGTCAATTCCTGACACCGGGCCAGCCGGACGGCACCAAAGTGGACATCGTTTTTCGCCCGCAACACGTGAAAATCGACTTTGACCGCAATGGTCGTGGGCCCAATCCCACCACCACAGAAGGCGTCCCCGCCCGCGCGATTGTGCGGCGGTCCCGGTTTTTAGGACAGATGAGCCTGATTGAATTTCAAATGGAACTGGACGGCAATGTGGTCACGGCTCAGGTGCCATCTGTGTTTTTGCCCAAACCAGGCACTGTATTATGGCTGATGATCCGTCGCGATCGCTGTTTTGTGTTCCCTCAGGGTTAATTCAACAGGGCACATTCTAGGTCGCCTGACGTTCAAAATCACTGAGTTGTTTCCCCGTTTCCGGAACAAATAGATGGGGCAATGGGGTCAGCTCTTGGATTTGGTCCAATCGAATTTCATCAAAACCATTGTGGGTTTCACACCAGACCACGATGCTCCAGAACCGGCCCCAATAATCAAGCCGAAGCGGGCGAATGATGCGGGGTTCTGTTCCAATGCGCAGCGATAATTTCTGACGTGCGCGGATGGCCTGTCGCAGCGCCGCCTGATGAATGGTGCCAGAACCGGTCGCGCTAAAGGGATGCACGCTTAGCCCCATTCCGGCGGGGTTATTTGGCCCATCTTCGGGCAGGGCGGCATCCAGTTTTTCGGCCAAACCTTCTGCGATGTTTTGCAGGTCCGCATCCCCACTTTGGGCGACGGCGGCCAGTCCCAGATGCAAGGCCTCCAATTCTTCGATGGTCAGGTTCAGCGGCGGCAGGGTGATTTCTGCGGTGATCCTGTAGCCCGCGCCGCGCGTGCCTTCGACCGGCAGACCGGAACGCCGCAACGCATCCATATCACGATAGATGGTGCGTTCGGTGACGGACAATTCGTCGGCCAAATCCTCTGCGCGCAGCAATGTGCCGTCCCGCAAACGGGTCATAAGGTGCATTAACCGGTCTGAACGTTTGGGCATGGCGCTCCTGACATCTTTTTGTCAGTAATATCGCGATTTTCTGCGTTTGCACAGTCGTTTTCACTTTATTTTGCCTTTTCCGAGGGCCGCTTTGGTCATACGCCTAATGCAAATCACGAAGTTAAATGGAGATTCCCATGCTCAATAATATTGGTATTCCCGGCATTCTGCTGATCGCTGTTGTCGTTCTGGTCCTGTTTGGACGCGGCAAAGTTTCGTCATTGATGGGCGAAGTTGGCAAAGGCATCACAGCGTTCAAACGCGGTGTAAATGATGGCAAAGAAGAGCTGGAAAACGAAGCAGCTGAAGCGGCGGCTGACATCACACCAGAAGTCGAAAAAGACAAGGTTTAATCCTGATTTAGACCAAAGTGACAGATCCGGTTTCGGGTCTGCTGATCGACTGAAAGGGTGACTATGTTTGATCTCGGCTGGACCGAATTGCTGTTGATTGGGATCGTGGCGCTGATCGTCGTCGGCCCCAAAGATTTGCCCGTCATGTTTCGTACATTGGGCAAATTTACCGGCCGCCTAAAAGGCATGGCGCGCGAATTTTCAACCGCAATGAACCAAGCGGCGGACGAAGCAGGGGTGAATGACATCAACAAAACCCTGCGCGCAGCGACAAATCCATTGAAAGCCAGCACCGACGCTTTGCGGGATACGGTCACGGATGCGGTCAACATGGATGAGGCGGCAAAAACACCTGAAATGGGTCCTGAAACAGCCAAGCTGAGCCAAGAACGCCAGAGCGCCAAGGACAAAGTGAACGCGGCAATGGCGCAAAAAGCGTTGGAGCGTAAAGCGCAGCAAGCTGCTGACAAACAAGCGGAAAATGCTGCCACTACGGCGGTGCCACCCGCGGCGACTGAGGTAAAAGAATGACCCAAACAGACGACGTCGAAGACAGCACCGCGCCGTTGATCGAACATCTGGCCGAACTGCGCACCCGACTGATCCGGGCCGTTTTGGCGTTTTTGATCGGGATGGTTTTGTGCTTTTCGTTTGGCAGCGCGATCCTCGACTTTCTTCTGGTGCCAATTGAAAAGACCATGCGCGCTTTGGGTGATCCGAACCCGGTGATGCAATATACTGCGCCGCAGGAATACTTTTTCACCTTGGTGCGGATTTCGATGGTGTTTGGGCTTGGCCTGTCTTTTCCGTTTATCGCCAATCAGTTATGGCGTTTCGTAGCTCCGGGATTGTACAAAAACGAAAAAAGCGCGTTTTTACCGTTTTTGATCGCGTCACCCTTGTTGTTCATCCTTGGCGCGTCCTTTGCGCATTACGTGGTCACGCCCTTGGCCATGCAGTTTTTCCTTGGATTTGCTGATGCTGCATCCATCCTTTCGACGCTGATCGTAGGGGATGAGGTCGGCGAAGCCAAACAAGGCATCGCGATTGTATTCAACGGCAAGGTCAACGAAACTCTTGATATCACGTTGAAATTGATCGTCGCCTTTGGTCTGTGTTTCCAATTGCCGGTCCTGTTGACCCTGATGGGCAAGGCGGGGCTGGTCAGTGCAGTTGGCCTGCGCAATGTGCGTAAATATGCGATCGTGGGCATTCTGGTTTTGGCCGCGTTGGTCACGCCCCCTGATGTGATCACCCAAGCGATCCTGTTTGTTGTGGTCTATGGATTGTACGAAATTTCGATCCAACTGGTCGCCCGCGTGGAGCGTCAACGCGAAGCTAGAATGCGCGCGGATGGGACCTGGTTCGAAGATGATGAAGATCTATATGATGAAGATCACGAGGAACCCCAAGCGTGACGAAAAAGACCTTGAAACGCATTGCAGAGGCGCTGGAGCGGATGGCTCCGGCGCCTTTGGCCGCGCCTGACTTTGATGCGGCGCCAGCCTTTGTTTGGCATTCTGATCCGGACCGGTTGGAACCTGTGCATCAGGTGAACCGCGTTGATGTGGATCTGTTGATTGGAGTGAACCGATCGCGTGACACTTTGATGGCCAATACCGAACAATTTGCCCGTGGGTTGCCTGCAAATAACGCCTTGCTATGGGGCGCACGTGGGATGGGAAAATCCAGCCTTGTCAAGGCGGTGCACGGCAAACTTAATCCGGATTACCCACAGTTAAAGGTCGTCGAAATTCAACGCGAAGACCTGCCAAGCATTGGTCGATGCCTGACCATGCTGCGCGGTGCCAAAGAACGGTTTGTGCTGTTTTGTGATGATTTGTCTTTCACCAATGACGATGCGCATTACAAATCATTAAAGGCGGTTTTGGATGGCGGCATAGAAGGGCGGCCCGATAATGTGGTGCTGTATGCGACATCCAACCGGCGGCATTTGATGCCCCGCGACATGATCGAAAACGAACGATCCAGTGCGATCAGCCCCTCAGAAGCGGTCGAAGAAAAAGTGTCATTGTCAGATCGATTTGGATTGTGGCTTGGCTTTCATCCCTGTGATCAGGACGAATATCTGGCAATGATCCGGGGGTATTGCGACGCTTACGGGGTCGAAATTGACGACGCAACTTTGCGCGCAGAAGCCATTGAATGGCAGGCCACACGTGGGTCACGATCCGGTCGGGTGGCTTGGCAATATTTCACAGATTTGGCTGGGCGGCGCGGCAAGGTGATTGCCTAACCGCCGCCCCAAGCCATTGTGATTTATGGAAGATATCCAGTCGGGTCGACACTTTCCAATCCATTGCGGACTTCGAAATGCAAAAAGCTGGGATCGCCGGCTGGGATTTTTGCGATCACTTCACCGGCGCTGACCGTGTCGTTTTTCTCAACGCTCAAATCTTCGAGGTTCACATAAACCGTGAGCAACCCATCGGAATGTCGGATCACGACAATTGATGCGCCATCTGTGTTGGATGTAACCGCAGCCACGGTTCCAGACGCTGCCGCACGAACGGGGGTGCCTGCCGCAACGCCAATGTCGATCCCGTCATTGCGCCCACGTGAATAGGCCCGAATAATGGGGCCCTCAACCGGGCGGCGCAGTCGGGCATCGTTCCGCGTTTCGGTTTGCTCACTGCCCAAATCGGGCACTTCTGGTGTGGCAATCGGCGCGGTTGGGGTGGCCAATGGTGCTGTGACGCTTGGGGCTTCGTCGGGCAGGGGCGTTTGCGCGCTTGGCGGGGTTGGGGTGACGCTGCCGATGCCCGGTTCGGTCACAGTTGTTTCTGCGGATGAGGGCGTCACTGTAGGCGTCACAGGATCAGCCGCGCCGGGAACGGGGATCAACAGATATTGACCCTCGCGGATCGCTAAATCTGGCCCAAGCCCATTCCAGCGGGCAATGCCGCGCACCGGAACACCATAGGCGCGTGACAGGGTGTAAATCGTTTCACCGCGTTGAACCTGATGCCGGATCGGTTCAGCCGTGCCAGAACTGGTCGGCGCGATGGTGCCGGATTGCACCGGACCTGCGACACCGGCGGGATTGGCAGCATCCGCCCGATCAATGGCACTAGAGGCCAAATCGGTCACGTCAATGGCATCCGGCTGCGCAATTGTACCGGTAGGAACGGCAACACCAACGCGGGCAGGCAGCGCGACAATTTCATCCCGCCGCAGCGGGACATCCGCGTCTAACCCGTTGTAATTGGCAAGTTCCTGCGCATTGATCCCAAGCCGATCCGCGATGATACGCACCGTGTCATTGCGCCGGGCAACCACAACTTGGTAGTCCGAATAGGTAATCACGCCGCGCGCATCGGGGCGTGGGCGGCTGGTGACATTTGTGGCGGCTTCGGATGTGTCCAGACCGTTGGCCAATCCCCGGAAATCCAAATCCAAGGAGGAATCACAGCCCGCCAAGACAATTGCCGATGCGCCAGCCAACAGCGCCACACGTAAATGAGAGTGCATAACCATGCTCTTTTCCTCGTTCGGCCCCTGTTTTCCGGGGCTTTGTTTCCTGCGGCGTTACTCTGATCCCAGCCCTTCGACAAGAGGGACAAAGCGTACCGGTCGTAATTCTTCGTAGTCAAAACCTGTTTCGTGCCGTGTAACCCGGATCAAGCTTTGGACGTGATCCGATTGGCCCACGGGCAACACCATGATACCCCCGATCCGCATTTGCGCCAAGAGCGGCCCGGGCGGGTCTTCGGCGGCGGCGGTGACAAGGATGCGATCAAATGGGGCCTGATCAGGCAGACCAAACGACCCATCCGCGGTCATGGATGTGATATTGGCCAAATCCAACGCGTCAAAATTGGCCTGCGCTTCGCGCACCAGACGTTTGTGGCGGTCCACCGTATAAACGCGCCGGGCCAGTTTCGACAGGATCGCGGCCTGATACCCAGACCCGGTTCCCACCTCGAGCACTTTGTCACGTCGCGAAACGTCCAGCGCTTGGGTCATCAGGCCAACCACACTGGGCTGACTGATCGTTTGCCCACAAGCAATCGGCAGGGGCATGTCTTCGTAGGCGCGATCCGCAAAGATGCCTTTGACAAAGGGCGCGCGATCAATCTGTTCCATCGCCGTTAAAACGCGCGTATCGGTTATGCCCTTTGATCTAAGGGCAAACAAAAATTGCATTTTGCGTTCGGCTTCTGTGGTCACGCAAACGCCTCTTGCAGGGAATTCAGGGTGTCATATGCGGTTAAATCGGCCCGCAAAGGCGTGACAGAGATGAACCCGTCGTGATTGGCCCCAACATCTGTTTCGGGTTTAACTTCAACATGTTGGTTGCCACCCTTAATCCACAAAAAACGCCGTCCCGACGGGCTGGTTTGGGGTTCAAGTGCGAAGTTGGTGTTCGGGCGCCGCCCTTGGGGGACAACTTTGATGCCTTTGACATCTTTGGCAGGTTTTGGCGGAAAATTGACGTTATAAAACAGGCGATAATCCTGATCCAAATCCCACTTTCCTTGCGCTAAAAGCGTGCGCACGACATGTGCACCATGGCCTGCGGTCGCTTCAAATGGGTCGTCCAGTTTCGCATTATCCGGTCCAAAATATTGTGACAGGGCAATGGCAGGTAAGCCCTGCAATGCGGCCTCCATCGCGGCTCCCAAAGTCCCGGAATAAAGTACATTTTCGGCTGAATTATTGCCCTTGTTGACCCCGGAAAGGATCAAATCTGGTTGGGTGTCTTTCATGACGTCATGCAATCCGGCCAGCACGCAATCAGCGGGGGACCCTTCGGCGGCATAGCGACGATCGCCCAGTTTCGCGATCATGAAAGGGTGGGCATAGCTGATGCAATGGCCAACACCTGATTGCTCAAATGCGGGTGCCACAACCCAAACTTCGCCGTCAGGTCCGGCGATGTCCTGTGCGATATGTTCCAAAACCTTTAGACCCGGCGCGTTGATGCCGTCGTCATTGGTGACCAGAATACGCATGATTGCCCCTTTTTCTTTGCTCCTTCCTAAGCGGGATCAGCGGGGGCGGCAAGCATTGGTCAACGCGACAGTGAACGAGTGTGGCCCCAATGGGCCAGTGCAGGGGCCATGACAAAGATTACCCATTGCGGCATCGGCCAAATGCTGCCGAGCATTGTGGCGCCGTACCATAAAAACAGTCCCGACCAACCGATCTGGATGGCGGCCAGCGCGTAATGCAATGGTAGGTTTTGATGACGCGACAGGAATGCATAGGCGCATGTAAAAACAATGAGGTTCACAGTGACTGCGTGCCACAAAACCATGGCCATTGACCTAAGGTGATCTGCCGGAAGTGTCGCGCGAAAGCTGTCGGCATATTCCGGCCCCCCTAAAAAGACGTGAACCAGTGTTGTCAGCGCCATAAGCGCCGTTACGGCAATAAGAGGTTTAGACATTTTGCGACCTTTGATCGGCATACGGTTACGTATGGTGTATCGCAGGGTGTGAAATGAGTCCATACGGTATGGTATGGTGTGTGAAGTTTATTGAATGTTAACCATACCAATGCGTATGTTGCTGGAACAAATGAAAGTAATGCACGATGACTCAGTCCACGGCCACAAAATCTCTAAACAAAGCTGATTGGATCAGCGCTGGATTCCGAGCATTGGCCAAAGGCGGGCCATCTGCGATCAAAGTGGAACCAATTGCCCGGGAAATAGGTGCAACAAAGGGGTCATTTTATTGGCATTTCAAGGATTTAAAGGCCCTAAAATCCGATATGCTCGCGTTTTGGAAATCCCAGGCCACTGATGCGATCATTGCAGGTCTGGACCAAATTCCACCGGGGCATGGCCGGCTGAGCGCACTGATCGAGGCCGCGTCTTATGTGTCAGAGGAACATGGTGGTTATGTCGCAGAAACGGCAATTCGGGATTGGGCGCGGTTTGACACCGAAGCCGAAGTGGCCGTCGCCAATGTCGATGCAAACCGGATCGCATTCCTAGAAGAGGAGTTGCGGTTGATGGGGCCAAACGCTGCGCAAAAGGCGCGTTTGTTTTACGCCGCACATATCGGATTGGAACAACTGGCCGCCGCAGGCGGGGGCAGTGGTCGAGAAGAGCGATTGATTTTGTTGGATCTGATGTGAGGGGGGCAAACACGGCCCCAATCAAATTTAACCAATAATTTCAGGCAATAGACGCGCAGCTTCGGCGTGAATATCGGCCATACCATCGCGTGGTTCACCGGGATGGAACCGTGCCCGCATCCCCGTCGCCATCGGCTGTGGCGCGACGATTTTCACCTGTGGTCCAGTGCGCACCGTTTCGGCCTGCCAGCTGCGCGCCAATGCCAATTGGGCAACCTTTGTGGCGCCATAAGCGCCGAAATACGCCTCTCCGGCATGGGTATCATCAAAGAAAACAGCCCGCCCATCCGTGCCCAGTAAAGGCGCGACATAAGAAATCAACCGGGCCGTTGCCGTCATGTTTGTAGCGATGGATCGGTCCATATCTTTGGCCGAAATGTCACCGGCTGGGGACAGGGGGGCGGCATGAATGGCGGTGTGAACCCAGAGCGAAACCGCGCCCCAGCGATCAAAAATTGACCGGCATAATTGCTGCATCGCTGCATCCGTTGAGATATCCATCGGGGCGAGGGTGGCTTCGCCACCTTTGGCTTGGATACGGTCATCCAATTCCTCAAGAGCGCCAATGGTTCGGGCCACGGCCACAACGTGATAGTCGGGCGCTAGCGCCTCGGCGAGCGCAGCACCAAGACCGCGGGACGCGCCGGTGACCAGCGCAACTTTGGAAACAGGATCAGTCATGAGACGGGTTTGGTCCGATCATTTGTGAAGGTCAAGAGGGGCGGCCGCTGCTTAGGTCTTTGAGGCATTATGTAGCACGTCAAATTCCGCGCGCGCCGACGTTAGATCCCCAGTTGCGCCAATCCAATCGATAAACCGATCAAAATCTACAGCGGCGTTTTCAAGTTTGAAATCAATGACATGAGTTTTGTCGCGCAAATAAAATTCGATATTTGCTGTGACGGTATCAATGTAATCATGGCAAAAATCCAACAACGGGATGTGTTTGCTTTTGTGTTTTGATTTCATCAAAATGCTGTCGCGATAGGATTTTAGGATGCCTTGCTGGGATCGTTTTGCGTAACTTGCTGCGACCGCCTCTGAATCGCGAGTCAAATGCACATAGGCCGCATCATTCCCATAAGCGCGTTCCAAACGGCCCAGAACCCATGACAATCGATTGTCGATTTCAATGTGATGCGTTGGAAAATCAAACCGGGCAGGGCCGACCTGATGGGTCAGACCTTCGTGTTCGGCGGTGTAATTGTCAAAGTGAGAGCAGGCCTGATACAGGGTCGTTGATCCACAACGCCCTGTATTTAATACAAAAACATTCTTTGGAAATGCCATGACTATTCCGCTGCTTTGAGTTCGAACCCTTTGTCGATCATGTCAGAGGGGGCAACGGGATATTCACCCGAGAAACAGGCGTCGCAATATTTCGGCGCCTTGGGATCGCGTCCATTTGCTTCGCCAACCGCGCGGTAAAGCCCATCAAGCGAGATGAATTTCAAACTATCCACTGCCAAATGCTGACGCATTTCTTCTTCGGTCATGGTCGCGGCCAACAGTTTTTCGCGTTGTGGCGTATCGACCCCATAAAAACAGGGCCAAGCCGTGGGGGGCGACGCAATGCGGAAATGCACTTCTTTGGCGCCCGCATCCAGGATCATTTCCTTGATTTTACGCGATGTGGTGCCACGTACAACGGAATCATCCACCAGAATGATACGTTTGTCTTTGATCAGCGCCCGGTTCACGTTCAGCTTCAGGCGCACACCCATGTTGCGGATGCTTTCGGTGGGTTCAATAAATGTGCGGCCCATATATTGGTTGCGGATGATACCCATTGCATAGGGGATGCCGCTTTCTAGGGAAAAGCCAATCGCGGCCGGGGTGCCGGAATCGGGCACGGGGCAAACCAAATCCGCCTCAACGGGGGATTCTTTGGCCAATTCGCGTCCGATATTTTCGCGAGTTTCATACACAGACCGACCACCAAGGATGGAATCAGGTCGCGAGAAATACACATGTTCAAAGATACAGAACCGAGATTTGCGACGGCGGAATGGGAAATGGCTTTCGACGCCTTTATCCGTAATGACCACCATTTCGCCCGGTTCAATTTCACGGATGAACTCAGCGCCGATGATATCCAGCGCACATGTTTCAGAACTCAGCGCGTAACCATCGCCGATTTTACCCAGTACCAGTGGGCGAACCCCCAGCGGGTCCCGCACACCCATCAATTTGGTCCGGGTCATGGCGACCACGGAAAAGGCGCCTTCGACACGGCGCAGGGCGTCTTCCATACGTTCGGGTATGTTGCGCTGCAGAGACCGCGCCATCAGGTGAATGATGCATTCACTGTCAGATGAGCTTTGAAAAATTGATCCGCGTTCAATCAATTCGCGGCGCAGGGCATCGGCATTGGTGATATTGCCATTATGGGCGATCGCCGCCCCCCCCATGGAAAATTCGCCAAAAAACGGCTGCACATCGCGGATCGCGGTTTGGCCTTTGGACCCGGCGGTGGAATAGCGCACATGGCCAATCCCAAGCGGGCCGGGCAGCATTTTCATCGTGTCTTGGTCGGTGAAATTATCGCGGACATAGCCAAAGCGGCGGACCGAATTGAACCCGGTTTCGGGATCGTGGGTAACAATGCCGCCGGCCTCTTGGCCCCGATGCTGTAGGGCATGCAGCCCCAACGCAAGGAAATTGGCAGCGTCTGAAACGCCGATGACGCCAAAGACGCCACATTCCTCTTTTAACTTATCATCATCAAACGGATGGGCGGGGGGCATGAACAGGTCGGTGGACACGTTTGGCAGCTCCGAGATTCAGTCAGCATGAATTGCGCCCCTCATAGTCAATCAAAGCTGAACTGTCACGAAACTATCATAGATGTTTGTGCAAAAAAGAAGGCCCACACAAAAGTGCGGGCCCAAATCGATTGAATAAGGTGAAAAACGCTGGATTATTGATCCGCGCTTGGTGCTGTTTCGCCTGTGACGGCTTGGCCTGTTTCGCTGCAACCGCCAACCAATTGTTCGTATTGCTTGGTAATCCAACCCAGTGCTTCGTCTGGGTTCCGCTCTTCTAATTGGCCAGTCATACGGGAAAATACCTGTGCAGAACGGCTGTCTTCGACGGGGGGGAACGATTGAGCAGACAGGACGGTGTTGTAGACAAAGAACGCGACCGCCACCAACAAGATGCCACGCAGCACCCCAAACAAGAAACCAAGCCCCTGATCCAAGCCACCCAAAGCGGAACGTTGGATCACCGACGCAAAGAGCGGGGTAAAGATCGACACGACCACCAGGGAAACCGCAAACACGGCGGCAAAGGCGGCGATGATCGACAATTCACACGAATCACCGATGAAGGATCCGATGGCCGGGATTTGGCGCACCAAAGGTTGAACCTGATCGGCAAAGATGAATGCCAGAATGGTTGCGCCGATCCAGCCAGCGATCGCCATGGCTTCGCGCACCAAACCGCGCGAATAGGCCAGCAACGCTGACAGAACAATGACCACGGCAACAATGCCGTCGATATAGGTGAAACCTTCCATGGTTCTCTCCTGTCTTACTTACGCACCAGACACGTCGCGCGCGCCAAAAATTTGTTCTACGAATTCGGGCAAATCCGTCATTTGTTTCAGATCCAGCCCAGCGTCGCCGCCCCGTTTTTTCTGTTGGGGACATATTGCTGTTGTGAAACCAAGTTTTTGGGCTTCTTTCAACCGGTTTTCGGTTTGTGCGACCGGTCGCAGGGCACCTGACAGGCTGATTTCGCCGAAAATGACACAATCTGACGGCAAAGCGGCATCTTCGCGCGCAGAAATCAGCGCCGCCGCCACCGCCAGATCAGCGCCGGTTTCGTTGATCCGCATGCCGCCTGCAACGTTCAGATAGACATCCAGACCGGTAAACGGCACGCCGCACCGGGATTCGAGCACGGCCAGAATCATCGCCAAGCGGCCGCCATCCCAGCCAACCACTGACCGCCGCGCATTGGGGGTCGGGGACGGGGCCACCAGCGCCTGCAATTCGCACAAAACCGGGCGCGACCCTTCGATCCCGGCAAAGACAACCGATCCGGGTGTTGGTTTGCCACGATCCGCCAGAAACAGTGCAGATGGGTTTTTGACCTCGGCCAGACCTTTGCTGGTCATTTCAAACACGCCGATTTCATCCGCAGGGCCAAACCGGTTTTTCACAGCGCGCAACAGGCGGAATTGATGGCCGCGTTCGCCTTCGAAATAAAGCACGGTATCAACCATATGTTCGATCACCCGTGGCCCCGCGATTTGACCGTCTTTGGTCACGTGGCCCACCATGATCACCGCGATGTGGTTGCGTTTGGCAAAGGTCGTCAATTCATGGGCGGCAGATCGCACCTGACTGACCGATCCCGGAGCCGCCTCAACCGTGTCCAGCCACATGGTCTGGATCGAGTCGATGATGACCAAATCAGGGGATTCGTTGTCTAGCGTCGTTAGGATGTCGCGCAGATTGCTTTCGCTGGCCAACAGGACCGGGCTTTCGGTTAGGCCCAGCCGTTCGGCGCGCATTTGCACCTGATTTGTGCTTTCTTCGCCGGAAATATAAATGACTTTCAACCCGTTACGGGCAAATCGCGCGGCGGCTTGCAACAGCAATGTGGATTTCCCGATCCCCGGATCGCCCCCCACCAACAGCGCAGAAGCAGCCACCAGGCCACCGCCCAATACCCGGTCCAATTCGTCCACGCCCGCCGTTGTGCGGGTCGGCGCAGCCTGTTTGGTTGCCAGATCGGTCAGTTCCAGATGTTTGCCCCGGATGCCGCCCATTGCTTTGGAGGATTTAGGCCCATCCGACAGGGGCTTTTCCTCTACAATGGTGTTCCATTCTTTGCACGATTCGCAGCGGCCAGACCATTTGGTGCTGGTTGCACCGCAGGATTGACAGGTAAAATGAGCGGATTTTGTGGATGCTTTGGCCATAGGGGTGTTTTGGCCCAAACCGATTGGCGTGGCTAGTCCTGATTAGCGGGCCTGCGCGGAGTCAGCCCAGAAATCAACAAAGATGCGATGATACAGGCGCTAAACAAATACAGCCCCCAAGCCGTTTCAATCCGGCCAACTCCGACGCCTTTGGCCACAACAATATAGAGCGCAATCAAGAAGATATCCGCCATGGCCAGTTTTCCAAGCCAATTCAATGCAGGCAAAGTGCGCCCGTCCAGCAGCCCAAAATGCACCAAGGCCAGACCGATTGTTTTTAGATAGGGGGCAAATAACGCAAATCCGGTGACCAACAGGGCCAAAATCACGTCGCTGGCCCATAGGGATTGCAGGCCGGAAATGACGCTGATTTCGCTCAATCCAAAGAGGGGTAACAAACCGGCGCGCAACAGGGGGGCGAACCACGCGATTGGAAACAAAATCAAAAGTGTCAGATTGGCCGCTTGTAATATTCTAGTCATCGACGACCCCTCTGAATTTGTTGAGAAATACATTGGGGCGGGGATATCAAATTACAAGTTTCGACCCTATTCCGCGGCGGGTTTTTGACCGATTGGCACAATGTTGGCGCTGTCTTTGCCAAAGGAATATCCCAGCGCGGGCAGGGTGCTGTCCATCACATCTTCGAGCTGCGCCAATTGGCTGGCAACGACGCTTTCTTCCAGCTCAACTTGCTGCGCCCATTTGCGCAACTCGGTTGTGGCATGCAGGGCTTCGACGATCAGTTGCTGCTGGCGTTCCGCCTCTTCTTGGCGCTGTTGCAAAAAGGCGCGGGCACGTGTGACTTTGTCATTGGAATAGACATCGGCCAATTCGCGGCTTTGCTGGCTCATTTGTGCGGCTACTTCTAACACGTCAGGTTCCAAACGTTCCAAATCTGGATGGTCCCGCAAATAGGCCAGACGTTCGCGCACCGCATCAAATTCGGAACTGAGGCTGAAAACCCCAGCGCGGTCAGCCGTGTGGCAGATGTGATAGGCGCGTGCGACGTCTTCTAGTTTGATATGAAAATTGCGATGGCTGTTTTCCAGCGACATGATCCGGCTGTTTGATGGCAGGAAAAACACCATTGAAACCATCAAAATGGTTAACACGATCTGCGTGGCCTGGCCGGCTTCTGGGATATGCCATTCGCCAAAATGCGCGGTAAACGTCAGCCAGGGAACCTGTCCAAAGGCGCTCAGAATTGTGTAAAGAACGGCGCCCAATCCCATGATGAGAATGAGAAAAACCGAAATCAATTGAAACAGACGAATTGTGGTCTGATAAAGAGCCCTGATAGACACGGGATAATCCCCCCCAGGATTACAAATACTGTTAACCATCATAGGCGAGGTTTCGCCGATCACCAAAGGGGAATTCTGTAGCATTTCGCCCATTTGCTGAATTTCCCGTGATCTGTAGCGTAAAAACCGGCAATTCCCGTTGAGAAAGCCGGGCCTCTGAGAATTGTTGGTTTTCTGATCGGATCAAGCGAAGCGATTGTAAACAATGCGGGAAATTCTGGGGGGATTGTTTCTAATTCGGGCGTCGTTTCCTGCGAATCGCGGCCTAAATAAGGCTGTAACCCCAGAGCCCCAGCAAAGCTGACAGCAAAATTCCATGCAGCAGATCAATGCCCCACCAGCGCCGACCTGTTAAAATGCCCGACCCCAGCAACAAGGCAGATGCCAGCAAAAGTGCCGCCATGCCACCTGCATAATTTCTGATTTGCCCGGTGATGATGACAAACAATCCATCAAAGGTCCCGAGTAGGACAGGGACATATTTGCCCGCGATGATTGCGGCACAAAACAGAAAGGCCGCCATTGCCATGCGGCGCGCGTGGTTCCGGGTCACGATGATCCGGATCAGCGCCAGAACGGCAATCAATTCAAGGTACAGCAGTTGTTTATAGCCAAAGAAGGCCGCAACAATCGGATCAATTTCTAAAAAGCCGGGCATTTATCGCAGCGTTTCAATGGGGCCGACGGGGCGGCCATTCACAAACTGGTCCACATAGGGGTCGCCACAGGAATCCAGATCCCCAACCGGCCCGGTCCAGCGAATTTTGCCGTGATGCAGCATCGCGACATCGTCGGCGATGGATCGCACCGAAGACATATCGTGGGTGATCGTAATGGCCGTCGCGCCCATTTCTGTGACGATTTCACGGATCAGATCATTGATGACCCCCGCCATAATCGGGTCGAGCCCGGTGGTCGGTTCGTCAAAAAAGATAATTTTGGGATCGGCCACAATCGCGCGGGCCAACCCAACGCGTTTTTGCATTCCCCCCGACAATTCAGCGGGCAAACGATCCGCAACATCCGGGCCCAGCCCGACACGCCGCAATTTTTCGATCGCGATTTCCCGCGCTTCGGATTTGGAGCGCTTCAACGATCCGCGCAGCAGGCGAAACGACACATTTTGCCAAACCGGCAGGCTGTCAAACAGGGCGGCCCCTTGGAATAACATGCCAAAATTGGACAAAAACGCCGTGTGATCCGTCCGGGTGATGTCATGTCCATCAACGGTGATTTCACCGTGATCAGGCGTGACCAATCCAAGGATGCATTTCAGCAAAACAGACTTACCCGTGCCAGAGCCGCCAATCACAACCAGGCTTTTCCCTTGGGGGACGGCTACATTAACACCGCGCAATACTGCGTTGTTTCCAAATGATTTATGAACGTCTGAAAGTGTGATCATGAGGAAAAGAACGCCTCGGTCAGGGCAAAGTTCGCCGCGAGGATCAACACCGCCGCCGCAACGACGGAGGATTTGGTGGCTTGGCCAACCCCCATCGCGCCGCGTTGTGAATTCATCCCGTAATAACAGCCCATCAAGGCCGCGATAAAGCCAAAGGCCGCGCCTTTGACGAGGGATGAAATGATGTCGATCTGTTCGAGGAAATTCACTGTGTTGATCGCATAGGTTGACGCGTTAAATCCAAGCCGCTCTGTACCAACGACATAGCCGCCCAAAATACCGATCACATCTCCGACGCCGACCAATATAGGCACAACCAAAGTGGCGGCCAAAACACGTGGCAGCGTGAGGTATTTCATCGGATTGGTCGACAACGTGACCAAAGCGTCGATCTGTTCGGTGACTTTCATCGTCGCGATTTCCGCCGCAATCGATGATGTCACCCGCGCAGCGATCATCAGCCCGACCATCACGGGCCCCAATTCACGCACAACGCCGATGGCCACGATCTGAGGAACAACCGCTTCGGCGGAAAAACGTGCGCCGCCTGCATAGATCTGCAACGCCAATGCGCCGCCGGTGAAAAAGGCAGTTAATCCAACTACGGGCAGGGAAAACCACCCGATCTGCATGATGGCGAGGCCAAATTCACGTGGATAAAACGGTGGTCGCACCAAATGGCTCAGGCTGTTGGCCGTAAACAGGAAAAACCGACCTAACGCGGCCAGCAATCCGATGCCCCAACGCCCAATAGCTGCCAAAGGTTCGGTGACGTTCATTCTGCGGGTCCGATTGGGCCATAACGCCGGCGATAACGGGGCCCCATTGAGGTCAGAATTTCATAGCCAATTGTTCCGGCAATTTCGGCCAGATCATCCACGCCTTGATCAGGGGTTAATAGGGACAGGTGGCTGGGGACTTCATCCAAATCCGTGACATCCACGGTCAGCAGATCCATCGACACGCGCCCGCGCAACGGACAGGGTGAGGATCCAGACCACAAGGTCACATTGTCAGACAGGGACCGCAGCAATCCATCCGCATAACCGGCTGAAAGAGTTGCGATTTTCGAATCGCGTGGGGCGATCCATGTGTTGGAATAGCCAACGCTTTCACCAGCCAAAACTTCGCGGGTTTGAATGATGGGAATGTCCAACTGAACCACCGGAGCGGCCTGTTCGAACGGAAACCCACCATATAGCCCGACACCGGGACGACACAGGTCAAAATGATAGTCTGACCCCAGCAAAATACCGCCGGTTGCGGCCAGCGATCTGGGCACATCGATGCCATCCGTCATCAGCTGAAACTGGGTCAGCTGCTGGGCATTCATCGGATGGTCCGGTTCATCTGCGCAGGCGAGGTGGCTCATGACCAGCATCGGTTTTGCGTTCAGCGCCGTTTCGGCAATGCTGGCCCATTCGGTCAATTCCATGCCCAGACGGTTCATGCCTGTATCCAGCTGAATGCCAAACGGGCGTCCCGGCATGGCGTCCAGATGCCGTTTTAACTGACGCGGCGAATTGATCATCGGGGTCAGGTGCAAATCCGACAACATATCGGTGTCACCGGCGCAATGCCCTGAAAAGATGCAGATTTCCGGGTTCGGACCCAAGGCCTGACGCACTTGGGCACCTTCTTCGGCGGCGGCAACAAAAAACTTACGTGCGCCCGCTTTGTGCAAAGCGCGGGCCATTTTCCCCGCTCCAAGCCCATATCCATCCGCCTTTACAACAGCCGCAGTTTCGCAAGCTGTCATGGCATCCAGCGCCCGCCAATTGGCAGCCACCGCATCGAGATCAATTGTTAAGATACCTGTACTCATCCGCGTGTTTTTGACATCCGCACCACTGAGGTCAAGCGAAAGATCAGAAACCAACGTCCTGATCACCGCCCTGTTGCCATTGCTGAACCAAATTGCCAAATCGGGTGAATTGCGGCTCAAACGACAAATTCACAGTTCCGATGGGACCGTGACGTTGTTTGCCAACGATCACTTCGGCTTTGCCGTGCAGATTGGCCATTTCGCCCTGCCACGTTTCCATTGCCACCAAATCGGATTCATCGGGCTTTTCACGCTCTTTGTAATACTCACCCCGATACACAAACATCACCACATCGGCATCTTGCTCGATCGACCCCGATTCCCTGAGGTCAGACAGTTGCGGGCGTTTGTCATCGCGGCTTTCGACCTGACGTGACAACTGCGACAGGGCAATCACCGGGATGTTCAATTCCTTGGCGATCGCTTTCATCCCCATCGAAATTTCGGCGATTTCGTTCACGCGGTTTTCCGCCGTGCCCCGACATAGTTGCAAATAGTCGATCACCAACAGATCAAGCCCGTAGGATCGTTTCAACCGGCGTGCACGTGCGGCCAGTTGTGAAATTGGCAGGGCAGGCGTGTCATCAATATAAAGCGGGCAGCTTTCCAGCTCTTTCGCCGCTTCGACAAAGCGACGGAATTCGTCCTCTTGGAAATCACCCTGACGGATTTTATGGGACGAAATTTCAGCCGCCTCGGCCAGAATCCGGCCAGCCAGCTGTTCTGCGCTCATCTCAAGTGAGAAAAAACCGACCACGCCGCCATCCACCGCGCCTTCGACGCCGTCATGGTTGATGCCCTTTTTATAGGCTTTGGCCACATTATAGGCGATGTTGGTCGCCAAAGAGGTTTTCCCCATTGATGGGCGACCGGCAAGGATCAACAAATCCGACGGGTGCAGGCCACCCAGCTGTTTGTCCAAATCCGCCAGCCCCGTGGAAATACCGGCCATGCCGCCACCACGTTGATAGGCTTGGTTTGCCACATTCACCGCCTCGGTGACCGATTTCAGGAACGATTGGAACCCGCTTTCGGTTTGGCCCTGTTCAGCCAATTTATAAAGCGATTGTTCGGCTTCGACGATCTGTTCTTTGGGTTCGGATTTCACATCGACCAACTGCGCCTTGGCGGCGATGTCGTTGCCCAGGCTGATCAATTCGCGCCGGATCGCAAAATCATAGATCATCTGGGCGTAATCGCGCACCGCAAAGGTCGAAATCGCCGCCCCGGCGAGACGGGCCAGATAGGCGGTGCCGCCCAGTTCTTTCAGGCCTTCTTCTTCTTCCAAAAAGGCCTTCAACGTGACGGGCGAGGCAAGCGCGTTTTTCGAAATGCGCGCTGCGGCCACTTCGTAGATACGGGCATGAACAGGGTCATAGAAATGTTCAGGGCCGATGATTGACGCAGCCCGGTCATACATGTCGTTGTTGGTCAGGATTGCACCCAACAATTGCTGTTCGGCTTCGATGGAATGGGGCAATTCACCGGATGCGCCGGATTCTTCGATACCCGTTGCGTTAAACGCCGCTATTTCATTCATAAAGCCACCCTGTCTCTGCCCCGTGCTGCGTGACATACCGCATAGGTTTGTTATGCAGCAAATTGTATATTTTTGTGGATAACTCGCACATCCCACATGATGGGGGTGCAAGGGGTATTTCGTCAATATAGGCTATGGTTTCGTCTATATTTCGGTCACAAATAGTTAACGATTAGCCTTTTGGCGCCCAGTCTTTGGGGGCGCGCAAGAAGGTTTCAACCTCGTCTAGCGTTTCCGTATCAAAGGCGTTTTGCGCGCGCGCTTCGGCCAGAACATCCCACCATGTGCATAGCGAAATCAACTGAACACCGTGATCGCCCAACACTTTGGTCGTTTCTGGGAAAATATCGTAATAGAAAATTACCGCCGTGGCGGCGCAGGTGGCCCCGGTTTCGCGGATTGCGTCGACAAAGGACAGTTTTGAACCGCCATCGGTGGTCAGGTCTTCGACCAATAGCACGCGCTGGCCTTCGCTCATTGCGCCTTCGATGCGGGCGTTGCGGCCGTAACCTTTGGGTTTTTTGCGCACATAGGTCATGGGCAGCGCCATACGTTCAGCCACAAAAGCCGCAAACGGAATGCCGGCCGTTTCACCACCTGCAATGTTGTCAAAGGCCTCAAACCCGGCTTCGCGCATGGTGGTGACTGTCAGGAAATCCATCAAAGTGGATCGAATGCGCGGATAAGAGATCAGTTTGCGACAATCGATATAGGTCGGGGCCTGTTTGCCGCTGGCATGGGTGAACGGTTCACGTGCGTTAAAATGTACCGCGCCAATTTCCAGCAACATCCGGGCGGTCAGGCGTGCGATTTCGTCCTTCGGGGGGAAGCTGCTGGGAATCATATTACATCTCTTTGTCAGTGGGTTATGGGGTGTTCTTAATCTTCTACATGCCAATGAAGCGGGAAACCCGGATCAAAGACAGTGACCGGGCCTTCGCCGGTCTGAATGGTGTCTGGATAGGTGACAACATCGCCACGCACCAATGTGATCGTGTCTTCGTTTGGGGGCAAATTATAGAATTTAGGCCCAGACAAAGATGCGAATTGTTCGAGGTTCTTCAATTTGCCCGCCACATCGAACACTTCGGCGAGGCAGGACATCGTGTTGATCGATGAAAACACACCCGCGCAGCCACAGGCCTGCAATTTGTTGGGGTCCGTATGCGGCGCACTATCGGTGCCCAGGAAAAACCGCGGATCGCCGGACACAGCCGCCTGAACCAAAGCCACGCGATGCTGTTCACGTTTGGCCACAGGCAAGCAATAATAATGAGGGCGAATGCCACCGGCCAGGATGTTGTTGCGGTTGATGATCAGATGATGCGTGGTGATCGTCGCGCCTAGGTTTTTGCGATGATCACGCACGTAATCCACCGCATCCTGCGTGGTCACATGTTCCATCACCACTCGCAGATCGGGGTTCTTTTTGCGGATCGGTTTCAACACTTTGTCGATGAAAACCGCTTCGCGATCAAAAATGTCGACAGCGGGGTCGGTCACTTCGCCATGGACACAGAGCGGCATGCCAATTTCGGCCATTTTATCCAGAACCGGGCGCACCCGGTCAAAATCACGCACGCCACTGTTGGAATTTGTGGTTGCCCCCGCAGGGTAAAGTTTTACCGCAGTTGCGATGCCGTCCGCATGGGCGCGTTCCACATCGGCTGGATCTGTCTCTTCGGTCAGATACAGGGTCATCAGCGGGGTGAATGACATGCCATCGGGCAGGGCGGCCATGATGCGATCGCGATAATAAGAAGCCTGCGTGGCTGTCACCACGGGGGGCACCAGATTGGGCATGATGATCGCGCGGCCAAAATGCGCAGCGGTATGGGGCAGCACGCCTTTGAGCATCTCTGCGTCACGAAGGTGCAGGTGCCAGTCATCAGGACGGCGGATTGTCAGGCGGGAAATCGGTGCATCTGTCATGGCACCGTCCTACACAATCTGAGGAAATGACGCCAGTCGCTACTCGGCTGGTTCTTGCAATTCCATCATGAATTCCGGTGTTATCACACCTTTCCCGATCATTTCTTCGATCTTGCGTCCAAAATGCGGTCGGTTGTTTTCACGTAGAATCGCCCGACACCATTTTGCTGCGCGTAATGGCTGATTCTGCTCTTCGAGCTTGGTCAGCGTGGCGCGCAGATAAGGCAGGCGGCGTTGGCGGGCACGATAGAGTTTGGCAAAGCTGTGCACATTCAGTGTGCCCTCCATCGCCTGATCAATGACAGGTTCAAAGATGCCCATTGCATCCATTTCGCGGTCAATTTTCCAGCCCAGACGGGGGGTGCGCAGGGACGTCACATTGGGGCGCGTGAACAAAGCTGCATGCATCGCGTCCTGAACCTGATCGGGATCATGAATGACCCATGCCTTTTCGGCGGCATCGATCATGTCAGGGGCAAAGCCATAGCGATCCGTAAACGATGTGCGACGCAATTCTTTGTGGCGTTTGTCCCAGCCTGTGACGGCAGGGTCCAATGTGGCCCAGGGCCGAATGGCCAAAACATGCGCACCGGGGGCCGCAACTGAATAGGCCGCTGCACCATAGGCCCCGGAATGGGCGCCGACAAACAGCACCTGATCAAAATCCTCAAAGAAGCCATCATCAACCAACCGGTCAAAATAGCCATAGACTGCGCGATGCCGGAAAAACGTATCGCCATCCGCCAGAATCGTCAGCGAGGACCAGCCGTGTTTACGCGCAAAGCGCCAGCCAAACGGTTCTTCGGCGCGGTTGCCGCGTCGGATATGTTGGATGGTTTCAAAACAAACGATCAGTTTGGGGCCTGCATCAATGAAGGCAGCGGAATGATCTGGGCCAAGTGGTTCAAAATAGCCAAGTTCTTCGGCGATTTCGTCGACAGCATCCAGCCAATCCTGCGCTTCCATATCTGTCAAATCAGATTCGATTTCTACGCCTGTTTGCACGCCAGTATTCATTCAATTTGTCCCGTTTTGGTCCCGTGTCGGTTTTTGATCTAATTGGATCATACCCGTTTGCCCAAAATTGACCACCAAATGCGGCAAGAACTGGCCGGTTAGGGGACGAGTTGAAGGAGTTTAGGTTAACAAAACCTAAATGCTGCCATGGTCTGTCGGCCTATGACTTTTAGATCAAGCGCGTTGGGTTCACACCGCCAAATCAACCCAAACCGGAACGTGATCGGATGGTTTTTCCCGTCCTCTGACGGCGCTTTCGATCCAGCAATCACGCAACAAATCGGCACATTGCGGGGTCAGCAGAAAATGGTCGATGCGAATCCCGTCATTGCGATTCCATGCGCCCGCTTGGTAATCCCAAAATGAATAATGGTCGCCCCCATTGACGCGCGCCCGAAAGGCTTCGGTGAATCCAAGGTTTAAAACCCGGCGAAACGCGGCGCGGCTTTCTGGGCGAAACAAAGCATCCTCACGCCATGCATCGGGCCGCGCGGCGTCTTCGGCTTGGGGGATGATGTTATAGTCACCCGCCATCAAGGCCGGGGCTTCGTCGGCCATCAAGTCGCGCGCACGGGCATAAAGCCGTTCCATCCACGCCATTTTATACTGATATTTGGGGTGGGTGCCGTCCTCTACCGGGTTGCCGTTGGGCAGATATAACCCACATAGACGCACAGCCTGTTCGCCAACCACGGTGGCTTCGATCCAGCGGGCCTGTTCGTCGCTGTCATCACCGGGCAGGCCCCGTGTGACATCCTCTAGGGGGAATTTCGACAGGATCGCAACACCGTTGAACCCTTTTTGCCCATGTGTTTCAACGTTATAGCCGCGCTCTTCGAAAATCTCGCGCGGGAAACCTTCGTCGACGGATTTGATTTCCTGCAACAAAGCGACATCCGGTTGGCTTTCATCCAGCCATTGTGTCAGTGCCCCAACACGCGCCTTTACACCATTGATATTGAAGGTCGCAATTTTCATGGGGCGTGCTCCTGACGGTCATTCGCTTCGTGTTTTAGCGCGGGGCGACCAATTGACAAGTCTGTTATCCTATAACAATGGGGAATGCGCTAAGGTGGGGCAAGGCAAAAGGGGATCATGATGATCAGAGCACTGATGGTTCTATCGACAATTGTGATGAGTGTTCCATTGCCCGGCTGGGCGGATATCTTTGATGACATTGGCGACATGCGGGCCCAAGTGGCCGTCGCACGTGCGGCCCATGATGCAAAGCTGTCCTATAATGCCGCCCCGGCGACGCTGGCGGTTGCGTTTGAGGCACAAGGCGTGGATTGGGCGCAGCGCTATCTGGCGGATTGGGGCAGTTGGCTGTTTGTGGATTGGGATCATGCCAACACATTCCATGACCGGGCTGATGAAACATTGCGGGCATGGCAGGGCGCGTTGCATGCCGGACCTTATGATCATGCGCTGGTATCGGCCGCCCTTAGCGAAGGAATGCGGGCCTTTCATCAAGTGGATGGGGAAATGCATGGGTGGTTTGACGCATATATTGCCAATCAGGCTGAAAAGGCCCGGTTGTTGGATCAATCCCATGCGGCGCATTTGGCGGGCAATCAGGAATTGGCGGATTATTACACCGATTTGGCCAATCACGTACATGATGGCGCGACCTATCCCAGCCCCAACGAAATGGGTGCTATCGTTGTTTTGCCGATGGTGCCAGATGCCGAGGGGCGGATCGTAACCGGGCGCGATTGGGCCTATGATCTGGCCAATAGGTCTGCGGAACATGCGGTCACAACGGGGGATCCGATTGCTTTGCGCCGCGCCTTGACCGAGGCACGACGTGTCGAGGCCCGCTATCCCAGTGACACAGCCCAAGAATTGGTGCAGGTGTTGCAATTGCTGGAACAACGCACCGAGTTTCAGAATAACCCGATCATTCCATTGCTGAACCAAGCGGAAGTACTGGCGCCCGGGCCATTACGGGATGCGTTGCTAGATGCCGCGCAATGGGGGTTGTTGGATCGGATGGGCCATTTGGCGCCTTTGATCGCGACCGATGCGGATCAGGATCAGACCCTCAGTGATCTGGCAACAATGGCGCAGCGCATTGTGATGCTGCGCGATGATCTGGCCGATCCGATCAGCCCGCCATCAGAATTGCTGCGGTCTGTGAATGGGTTGAAAGCCGCCGCCGGTTTGCTGGAACTGGCCCAGAGCGATGACCCACGTGCCAAAGACATCATGAGCGTGATCAATGATGCCGCTGGTACGTCTCCGGCTATTTTGTCCCCCACAGCGCCCTTTGCGGCACCCGCGGGGATTGTCACCGCGCAGCTGGATCAAACCCGTCAGGCATGGGATCACGCCAGTGACGCCATGCAGGGCGTGGCGGATGCCATTGGCGGCGATGTGAACGGAATTGCCCGCGCCGAAGCCGCCGCCGACCGCCTGCGTGCATCGCTGGATCCACGGGCATTTGCGCGCAATATGGCGGATGGGTTTGTGGATGGGGTTGTGTCCAATGTGCCCTTTGCCCGGTCGATTGTGGCATGGCTGCGGGAATAACAGATTACTCTGTTTGGTCCTGACATTGTCCAAGCGGGGACATCACCGCCAGCGGTTCAGACATGGCGGCTTGCGCCATCTGTGGGGTGATAAACCCAGGGACGACCATTTCTGACAGGACAAAGTTGCGGCGGGTTACAGCTGCATCATGATTTCTGATCGGATGAAAGTATGCAGGGGCTTTGGGCAGGGCGGCCAGATAGGCGGCTTCGGCAAGGCTAAGATCCGCGGCGGGTTTGCCCCAATAGGCTTGCGCGGCATGTGCCACCCCATAGCAGCCTTGGCCCAGATAGATTTCGTTTGCGTACCAATTGAGCACCTGTTCATGGCTCAAGGCCTCTGAGAGCGAGAATGCGAAGGCGACCTGATAAAGTGACCGAAAAGCTGGGTGATTGGTGTCGCTTGGGTTGTGCCAATTGGACATTTGTGTTGCGAATGTGGACTGTTTAAGTGGCCGATCTAAAAAATGAAGATCCTCAGCCGCCATCAAAGCTTGCAAGACATGGTCCGGTAGGTCCGTCCAATGGGGTGCGTTTTCTTGGTAATAGGTATAAAGGAATTCTGGACTGGGCGCGATCAATTGCGATGTGTCCGCGCGCAGTGGGGTGGGCGTTGACAAAGTTGGAAACGCCAAGGCCAGAAAGACACCCAATCCGCGCATGCCATTTTTCATACTTTTTAAACGGTGGCACATAAACTCACCCACATGGCTTACATCGAAAAGGATGTCCCACAGCCGCAGGATGAACTGGCATTGGGGTTTTCAATCACAAACCGCGCGCCGATCAGTTCCTCTGAGAAATCGATCACGGCGTCAGTGAGAAATGGCAAGGAAACGGAATCGACAACCACCTTTTCCCCCGATCCCTCTAATACCAGATCATCGGCTTTGACTTCGTCCAGATCAATTTCGTACTGAAACCCGCTACAACCGCCGCCTTCGACGGCCACGCGCAGCGCCTTACCTTGGGACGCAGCGCCAATTTCAGACAGGCGTTCAAACGCACGTTCAGTCACTTTTGGGGGCAGGGTCAGCATATTAAGGCCTATCGCTTGGGTCAGGGACCAAATATAGGAAAGACAGGCAGAGGCGGCAAGGCATGTCGTCACATTAGGGACATCCCATCTGGGAAAAGTGAGAGGCAGGCGCGTTATGGCAGCCATTTATGCCTGTGATCCGATGCAAACGCGGGGCAGGCTCTATCCAGAAGAAGAGAGCGCGCATCGCTCTCCGTTTCAGCGCGACCGGGATCGGATCATCCATTCCAGTGCGTTTCGGCGGTTGAAACACAAAACCCAAGTGTTCGTGGAACATGAGGGCGATTATTTCCGCACACGTCTGACCCATTCGATTGAGGTCGCTCAGGTGGCCCGCACCGTGGCCAAAACGCTGGGGTTCGAAGAAGAACTGGCCGAAGCGGTGGCGCTGGCCCATGATCTGGGACATACGCCGTTTGGCCATACGGGCGAAGACGCCCTGTCTGATCTGATGGCGCCCTATGGGGGATTTGATCACAACGCACAGGCCATTCGGATCGTCACGGGGCTGGAACGGCATTACGCGGAATGGGATGGGCTGAACCTAACATGGGAAACGCTAGAAGGGATTGCCAAACATAACGGGCCGGTTGTGGGCGATATACCTTATGCGTTGACCGACTATAACGCGCGCCACGATCTGGAATTGCACACCCATGCCAGTGGCGAAGCCCAAGTGGCCGCACTGGCTGATGATATCGCCTATAATCACCACGACATCCATGACGGGTTACGCGCCGAATTGTTTGGCACCGATGATCTGTTGGACCTGCCGATTGTGGGCGATTGTTTCCGTCTGGTGGATCAGACATATCCCGGTCTGAACTATTACCGCCGTCGCCACGAAGCGTTGCGCCGGTTCTTTGGCCTATTGGTCGAAGATGTGCTGGCCGTGAGCCGCGCCAACTTGGCGGCACTGAACCCCCAATGCCCACAAGACATTCGGGATGCGGGCAAAATGATGGTGCAGTTTTCACCGGATATGTGGCGCGATCTGAAAGTGGTGCGTAAATTCCTGTTTACCCGCATGTACCGCGCCCCATCCGTGGTCGAAATGCGCCAAGAGGTAACCCAAGCCGTGGTGGACCTGTTTCCAGCATTCATGAATGATCCAAGCCTGTTGCCCAAGCAATGGCGCAAGGACGTTGAGCTGATCCAAGGCGATGAGGTGGCATTGGCGCGGATTGTGTCAGATTACATTTCGGGCATGACCGACCGGTTTGCGCTGGAAACCCACGAACAGCTTACTGGCGCGCCGCATGTTGGGCGCGTGATGCCGCCCGCAACCGCCTAAACGCAATCGCGGCGAAAACAACCAAACCGGCAAAGCTGAGCGTGACGATCACTTGGCCGGTTTGAAAAAAGCTCGGATAATCTGGATAGCGGGCTGGCATACCGTCATGCATCAGATTTACCAGCGCCATGGCGATGCTCATGGTTGCTGTCATCAATCCTAAACATAATATCCAGATGCCAGACCCGGTGGGAACACGGCGCGCACGTTGTCGGATACCCGCGGCCAATCCACCCACCCAAAGCGGCAGAATAATCAGATGCATTGAGGCCACCAATAGCTCTGCCAGCGCGTCATAAAGCGTGACCATGACGCTCATGACGATGATGATCCCGACCAGGGAAACGAACGCCGCGAAAAACAGGAACGGGCTTGCCGGGTCGTCACCATCACTGAGGCGGAATGCCGTGACGCCAATAATCACCAAGAGCGGAAACATGAGGTGAACCGGTAATTCGGCCTGAAGGGTTGAGTCGGGGGCGAAGAATGAGAGCAACGTAAAAGTTGAAAAGAACGCCCCCAGCCACCCCAGACGTGGATGATGAATGCTTATCAGCGCAAAAATCCCCAACAGCAGCGCCAAGGTCCCCAAGGTCAACATCAAGATTTCAAAGTGTCGATCGCCAAATCGGAACAACACTCCGGTGTCATCTTGGTCAAACGTGCCAAGCGACAATGTTTGCCCCAACGTGTCCAGCGGCAGCCGCATCTGAGGGTCGGTATAGATCATCACCAAATACCCCATCAGCGCAAAATACATCGCCAATCCGTTCCATCCTGCAATACGGGATAACAGCCGTTTGCGCTGGGCATAGGCAACACCACCCAGATAGGCCCCGGTGAGGGCCAGAACCCCAACCACCAGCACGATATGCAGTTCCAGCAGCTGGTTGAACAAATGCGGCGACAGGCTGATCCCGTCGTCAAACGACATCAGCGGCGGGGGCGCCTGGCCGCTCTGGGGAATCCAGCCAATGGCCTCCATTTTGAACAGCTGTATTCCCGCCCAGCTTTGTTCGGCGCGGATCAACACCAAGACAGCAAACATCGCAAACAGCGTCACCGCCAACAAAATTCCGGAAATTCGCTGCATTTTGCTCTCTGACCCTCATCTCTTTTGCCTGCCACATTGACGTGGCCTGTGCCTCTGGTAAACCCCGCGCGAACCCCGAAAGGAAAACCGATGAACCTCTTTGCTGATATCCGGGCGCTTGTTGTGACCTGTCTGGACACCATGATGACCGAAGGCACGTTGCCCGCCGGGCTGGTGTTGGACAATGTTGCGGTCGAGCCACCCCGAGACGCAGCCCATGGGGATATGGCCACCAACGCCGCCATGGTGCTGGCCAAACCATCCAAAATGAAACCCCGTGACATCGCCGAAGCTTTGTCTGTGAAGCTGTTGGAAGATGACCGGATTACATCCGCCGATGTGGCCGGGCCGGGTTTCTTGAACCTGCGGCTTGCAGCGCCTGTTTGGCATGGCGTGATTTCATCCGCGCTGACTGATGCCAGCTATGGTCGGTCCCAAATGGGGCAAGGCAAAAAGGTCAACGTGGAATATGTGTCTGCCAACCCAACGGGTCCCCTGCATGTGGGGCATACACGGGGCGCGGTGTTTGGCGACGCCTTGGCCAGTCTGCTGGATTATGCCGGGTATAACATCACACGGGAATACTACATCAACGATGGCGGTGCGCAGGTCGACGTTTTGGCGCGGTCGGTCTATCTGCGCTACCAAGAGGCGCACGGTCAGGACATCGCATTTGAGGATGGCACCTATCCGGGCGATTACCTGATCCCGGTTGGTCAGGACCTGAAAGACAAAGTTGGCGACAAATATCTGGGCCAGCCCGAAGATGTCTGGCTGCAGGACATCCGGGAATACGCCACCGACAAAATGCTGGACCTGATCCGCGCTGACCTAAAGGCGCTGGGCGTTGAGATGGACGTGTTTTATTCCGAAAAGTCGCTTTATGGCACCGGACGGATCGAAGCGTCGATCGACGATCTGCGTTCCAAAGGTCTGATCTACGAAGGTGTGCTGGAACCCCCCAAAGGCAAAAAGCCGGATGATTGGGAACCAAGGGTGCAAACCCTGTTTAAATCCACCGAACATGGCGATGACGTGGATCGGCCCGTGCAGAAATCTGACGGGGCCTGGACCTATTTTGCCCCCGACATTGCCTATCACTATGACAAGGTATCGCGCGGCTTTGACGAATTGATCGACGTGTTTGGCGCCGATCATGGTGGCTATGTCAAACGGATGAAGGCGGCCGTGTCTGCCCTGTCGGATGGGGCTGTGCCGTTGGATGTCAAACTGACCCAGCTGGTAAAACTGTATAAAAACGGCGAACCGTTCAAAATGTCCAAACGGGCAGGGACCTTTGTGACGCTACGCGACGTGGTGGATGCGGTAGGCGCAGATGTGACCCGGTTCCATATGCTGACCCGGAAAAACGACGCGCCGCTGGACTTTGATTTTGACAAAGTGACCGAACAATCCAAAGACAACCCGGTTTTCTATGTGCAATACGCCCATGCCCGGGTGCAATCGGTGCTGCGCAAATCCGACATCGACACATCCCATGCCGCGCTGGGCGCGGTGGATCTGTCTGGGTTGACCCATGATGCCGAAATCACCGTGGCGAAAAAAATCGCCGAATGGCCGCGTTTGGTGGAAATTGCTGCACGGACCAACGAACCCCACCGGATCGCGTTTTATCTGTATGAATTGGCCAGCGATTTCCATGCATTGTGGAACCGGGGCAAAGACGAACCGAGCTTGCGGTTCTTGCAAGAGGGTGATCTGGCAGCAACACAGTCAAAAATTGCGCTGATTTCTGCCGTGGCCGTTGTGATTTCCGGTGGTCTTGGTATCCTTGGTGTAACGCCCGCGAATGAGATGCGATAACGCATTCAAAACCAAAACGCCGGGCTGAGCAGACACCAAGATCGACCACCGATGACCAACATCGGGGCGAAGTGAGGCAAAATGGCGGAAGTAACTCCGGAAGAAGTTTTGGGCGGATCGCCCTTGGCAGCAAGCCGTACAGGGCGTGCCGTAACGTTGATGGGCGGGGTTGTGTCATTGGCGCTGACCGCCGGGATCGTTGTCTGGGGCTATAAAATGATTTCGCGGGACGTGTCCGGCGTGCCGATCGTGCAGGCTCAGTTGGGCCCGATGCGCGTGGCGCCTGACAATCCCGGTGGCGAATTGGCGCTGCATACCGGCCTGTCGGTGAATGCAGTTGCTGCTGTGGGCGGCGCTGCCAGCCCCGAAGATCGCCTGGTTCTGGCCCCCGGCGGCGTGGACCTGACGGCTGAGGATGTGCAAACCGCCCCAACCACAACGCCCCAAACGGTTGATCGTTTGGCCGGTGCCGTTGACGTCACCCCGCAAGCCCCACAAGAAATCCAAGCCAATTTCCAAGCCCCAAACAATGATGCGCCGCTGACGGCGGATGAAATTCTGGAATTGGCCGATCAGATTGCCGCGCAAACATCTGCGCCTCTGGCGACACCCCAAAATACGGATGCTTCGGCGGTTGTGCTGAATGCCGTGGCCGCCAACGCAAATACGCAGACGGCCATTATCCCAGCATCTGTACCCGGCGTATCCGTGTCATTGCGCCCACAATTGCGCCCGGATCGCGGTTTGGCCCCTTTGGCCGACACAACGCCCACACCTGTTGCGGCCCGCACCATCCCGGTTTCCACGGACGCCCTGCCAACCGGCACCAAATTGGCGCAGCTTGGGGCCTTTGATACACCCGAATTGGCCAATTCCGAATGGCAGCGTCTGGCCACACGTTTTAACGCCTTGATTGCCGGTCATGATCCTGTGATCCAACAGGCGTCATCCGGGGGGCGCACATTCTATCGCCTGCGCGTATCTGGGTTCACCGACCTGTCTGACGCACGTCGGTTCTGTTCGGCATTAATGGCCGAAGACGCGGCCTGCATCCCGGTAGTGGTGCGCTAAGTGTCAGAAAATGCATACATCTTTGGATGTGAAGGGGCCGTGCTTTCCGATTGGGAGCGCGGCTTTTTTGCGCAATCGCGCCCCTGGGGCTTTATCCTGTTTGCCCGCAATATCGAAAACCCTGATCAGCTGCGTAAACTGACGGGCGATTTGCGGGACGCTGTGGGATGGCATGCCCCGATCCTGATTGACCAAGAAGGCGGACGTGTCCAACGCATGCGCGCGCCGCATTGGCGCGAACATCTGCCCGCACGTGATCAAATGGCGATGGCCCAGAACCCGGTCCATGCGCAATATCTGCGTAACCTGTTGATTGCGCGGGAATTACACGACGTTGGCATTGACGTAAATTGCGCACCTCTGGCCGATCTTGTCGAAAGCCAAACCCATCCGGTTTTGCTGAACCGGCTTTATGGGCGTGACATTGACGTGGTTGTTGCCGCGTGCAAAGCCGCCGCAGATGGTCTGATGGCGGGGGGCGTTTTGCCGATCCTGAAACACATCCCCGGCTATGGCCGCGCCGCGGTGGACAGTCACAAAGATCTGCCGCGTGTGGATGTGCCTGCCGCCTCGCTTTATGCGCGCGATTTTGCCCCGTTCAAACAGCTGAACCATTTCGCCATGGGCATGTCCGCCCATATCGTGTTTTCCGACATTGACCCGGATGCGCCCGCCACGACCAGCCCGACCATGATGAACATCATCCGAGAAGATATCGGGTTTTCCGGCCTGATCATGACCGATGACATTTCAATGGAGGCCCTGTCAGGATCGATCACCGAACGATCCATTGCATCCTGGGATGCGGGCTGTGATTTGGTGCTGCATTGCAATGGCGAACGCGATGATATGCTGGCGTTGGCAGATGTGGCGCGCCCCCTGACGCAGGCGGGCAATGCACGGGCTGATGCGGCCCTGTCGCAACGCAAATCCCCAATCGAGATTGACATCGACGCCACACTTGCCGAGTTTGAAGCCCAGTTCGCAGGCAATTAACAGGCCCCAATGACCGACGACATGTTCCAAGAAGATGATGCCACCCGCGTCAGCAATCGACTTGCTGCCGAGGCATTGATCGTGGATGTGGAGGGATTTGAGGGGCCGTTGGACCTGCTTTTGACCTTGTCGCGCACGCAAAAAGTGGACCTGCGTCAGATTTCTGTTTTGGCCTTGGCCGAACAATATCTGGCGTTTGTTGACAAAGCCCGCGAGCTAAGGCTGGAACTGGCGGCGGATTATTTGGTGATGGCCGCTTGGCTGGCGTTTCTAAAATCACGTCTGTTGCTGCCCCCCGATCCCACCGAACAGGGCCCGTCCGGCGAAGAATTGGCGGCCCATTTGGCGTTTCAGCTGGAACGGTTAGAAGCGATGCGTAAATCCGCCGCCAAATTGATGGCGCGGGATCAAAAAGGGCGCGATTTCTTTGCCCGTGGCATCACCGAAGATGTCGCTCGTGTGCGGCGCGTGACCTATACGGCGACTTTGCTGGATTTGATGCAGGGATATGCCCGCATTCGCACAAAGGACGAATTTCGCCCCTATGTGATGGATCGCGACGCATTGATGACCATGGAACAAGCGTTGGATCGCATGCGCAATCTGATCGGGTTTGCCGGGGATTGGACTGATATCATGTCCTATCTGCCCGAAGGCTGGGAAAGTGATCCCAAAAAACGGCGCACCGCTGCCGCTGCAACCTTTGCGGCGTCATTGGAACTGGTGAAACAGGGCCGCGTTGATATCCGCCAATCCGACAGTTTCGCGCCTATTCACATTCGTAAAAGGTTGCCTGAATGACCTCTGATCCCAATCCCAATTCATCCAGCGAAAACGATGTAGATGATCCCAGCCTGTTTGAAGCCCCGCCAATGGCCGAACAGGAACGCATGGTCGAAGCGATCCTGTTTGCCACGGCTGATCCCGTCACTTTGCGGGAATTGGCCGGTCGGATGCCACATGGATGTGCGCCGGATCAAGCCATTACAAATTTACGTAAACGTTACGAAGGGCGCGGGATCAATGTGGTGCGCGTGGGGGATGCATGGGCGATCCGCACCGCTTCGGACCTTGGATTTTTGATGCAAAAAGAAACGGTTGAGACGCGAAAGCTAAGCCGTGCAGCCATCGAAACCTTGGCGATTATTGCCTATCATCAACCCGTCACACGCGCCGAAATCGAAGAAATCCGCGGCGTGTCCGTCAGTCGTGGCACCATTGATCAGTTGATCGAATTGGAATGGATCCGCTTTGGGCGTCGTAAAATGACCCCCGGCCGTCCGATCACTTTTGTGGTCACGCCCGGCTTTCTGGATCACTTTGGTCTGGAAACGGCCCGTGATTTGCCGGGGCTTAAGGAATTGCGATCAGCCGGGTTGCTGGAAAGCCGCCCAACACCGGGTCTGGGCCAGATTGACGACGAAGATACGACGTCCGATCAGGTGGATATGTTTGAACCTGACCAGCCCTGAAATCGCCACGATCCTGCGATAGGATTTGGGAAATGGGCGGATTGTGCCTATATCTAGATTGGACCAACAGCAGGAACTGCACATGGATCGTATCATTTCGATGATTCTTCGCCGGCTGATGAACCGCGGGATCAATGCGGGCATCAATCACGTCGCCAATCGGGGCCGCAACCCCGAAGACATGAGCAATGAAGACCGCAATCGCGCCAAACAAGGCCGCGACGGCGTGAAACGCACCCGTCAGGCCATGCGTATCGCGCGACGGTTTGGCAAATTCTAAACCGACGGGCAGGGCGGGATTTTACGCCAGCGTGGCTTGTACCTTTTTAGGAAGGGCCGCGCGAATGATCCCATATGATTTCTCAATCCGGTCGGTTAATTCATCCAACGGGATGTCTGCGCTGACCCGCACCCATGATTTGTGAAAATAGGGCGCCTTTTCACCGCGTCCCATTTCGATCAGCAATTGCGCATCCTCGACCGACGGCGTTTTGACCGACACTTTGGTCCCATCGCCCGTGACGGCGGCAAAAATTTTCCCAGCGACCTTCCAGACTTCGGTGGTTTCATCAAACGGGAACGACTTTTCTGCCCCGGCTTGGGCGGCGCAGATGTTTTGGATTGCGGATTGTGACATGGGGGACCTCGTGACTGGAATTGCACCTTGGGCAGAATGGCCTAATCTGGTGCAATTGAAAATCGCAAAGGTTTAGGGAATATGGCTTTGCAGACGTATATTGCGCTGTTGCGTGGCATCAATGTTGGCGGCAATAACAAAGTGCCGATGGCGGAGTTACGTAAAATTGCATCAAATCTAGGATGGCAAAATATCGCAACCTATATTGCATCGGGCAACATGATATTTGATGCAGAAGCATCTGAAAACATTTCGGAATTGTCGTTGGCACTGAATGCTGAGATGCAGGTGCATCTAGGGGTTGATGTGCCCATTCTCATCCTTTGCGCGCCTGGTTTTCGCAACATTGCGGCGCAAAATCCATTTCAACCTGACGATCCGAAACATGCCCATATCTGGTTCCTGTTTGATGCCCCAAACCTGGACACAGATCGGTTGGATCACATCAAGGCCCCAGATGAAGCCCTAAACGTGACCCAAAACGCCGCCTATCTGGATGCGCCATCAGGGATCGGGCGGTCCAAATTGGCCGAACAAATGTCCAAAGTGCTGGGGGTGGATGCCACGGCCCGTAATTTACGGACTGTGTACAAACTGATCGAAATGCTGGACGCGCGCGGCTGATCCTGCTAGCCAGTGGGAATGAAGAGCCAAACCACCATAATCAGCAGCATTATTTGTTGCATTATTATTTCCTGCTGACATCCGTCGCGCGGGCCGCTCTTTCACGTTTCATCGAAACTCAGAACTTGCTAAACCGCGCGGGCGCAAACCGTCCCGAGAGCTGTTATGACTTTGATCCATCTGCACAATACCAAAACCCGCACCAAAGAGCCGTTTAAGCCGATCGATCCACAAAACGTGCGCATGTATGTCTGTGGGCCAACGGTGTATGACCGCGCCCATCTGGGCAATGCGCGGCCCGTTTTGGTGTTTGACGTGCTGTTTCGGCTGTTGCGCCATGTCTATGGGGACGGGGCTGTGACCTATATCCGCAACTTTACCGATGTGGACGACAAAATTAACGCCAAAGCCGCGCAAACCGGCCGGACAATTCGCGATATCTGTGATGAAACCATTGATTGGTATCACGCGGATATGGATTCGTTGGGGGCCATGCGCCCCAGTCAGGAACCGCGCGCCACTGAATGGATCGGCGCGATGAAAGACATGATCGCGGGGCTGATCGAAACCGGCAATGCCTATGCCGCCGAAGGCCATGTGTTATTTGCGGTGGAAAGCTATCAGAACTACGGCAAGCTGTCGGGCCGGTCGATCGACGATATGATCGCCGGTGCCCGTGTCGAAGTGGCGCCCTATAAACGCAATCCTATGGATTTTGTATTGTGGAAACCATCGGATGCGGACACGCCCGGTTGGGATAGCCCTTGGGGGTATGGACGGCCCGGCTGGCATATCGAATGCTCGGCGATGGCTTATGAATTGCTGGGTGACAGCTTTGATATTCATGGCGGCGGCAATGATTTGCAATTCCCGCATCATGAAAATGAAATCGCTCAATCCAAATGCGCCCATCCGCATGGGGAATTCGCAAAGTATTGGATTCACAATGAAATGTTGCAGGTCGAGGGCAAAAAGATGTCCAAATCCCTGGGCAACTTTTTCACCGTGCGCGATTTGTTGGATCAGGGTGTGCCGGGCGAAGTGATCCGGTTTGTGATGTTGGGCACCCATTATAGCAAGCCTATGGATTGGACCGATAAGAAGCGGGCCGAGGCTGAGGCGACGTTGCGGAAATGGCGTGCATTACTGGCGGATGTGGCACCGACAGGGGTGGATCAAGGTCTGCTTGATACGTTGGCGGATGATCTGAACACGGCAGGGGCCCTCACCAAATTGCACGCTATGGCCCGCGAAATTTCTGCCAATCCGCAAAAGGATTGCTTCTATGAAAAAGGCGTCATGCTGGCATCGGCGCAGTTTCTTGGATTTTTAAGCGATGAAATGGGGGCATGGGCAGAAATGCCCGATGTGGATTTATCTGTCTTGGCCCAAAAGTTGGCAGAATTGCGGGAAACGGCCATGCAAACCAAGGATTTCTCTGGCGTAGATACGCTTAAATCGGCGTTGATTGGGGCCGGGATTGAGGTGCGCATGTCTAAAACGGGTGTGGATCTAGAACCGGGGCCGAACTTTGACCCAGCCAAGTTGGAGGCGTTGTCATGAGTGATCGTCTGTATCTTTACGACACAACCTTGCGGGATGGGCAACAGACCCAAGGCGTGCAATTTTCGACCCAAGAAAAGCAGGAAATCGCTGTTTTATTGGATGATTTGGGGTTGGATTACATCGAAGGCGGCTGGCCCGGTGCCAATCCGACGGACAGTGATTTCTTTGATGCCGCCCCCAAAACCCGCGCCACGATGACGGCCTTTGGGATGACCAAACGGTCCGGGCGCAGCGCAGATAATGACGATGTGCTGGCCGCTGTGATGAACGCCAAAACACCCGCCGTGTGTCTGGTTGGCAAAACCCATGACTTTCATGTCACCACCGCGCTTGGCATTTCGTTGGATGACAACATTGAAAATATCCGCGCCTCTGTGGCGCATATTGTCGGGCAGGGGCGTGAGGCGTTGTTTGACGCGGAACATTTCTTTGACGGGTATAAGGCCAATCCGGATTACGCGCTGCGCGCCATTCGTGCCGCACATGATGCCGGGGCGCGATGGGTTGTTTTATGTGACACCAATGGTGGCACCATGCCCGCCGAGGTGCGTCAAATCGTAAAAGCCGTGATCGACGCTGGCATCCCCGGCACCAATCTGGGCATCCACACCCATAATGATACGGAAAATGCAGTGGCGTGTTCGCTGGCCGCTGTGGATGCGGGCGCGCGTCAGGTTCAGGGCACCTTAAACGGGCTGGGTGAACGGTGTGGCAATGCAAATTTGACCACATTGATCCCGACATTGTTGCTAAAACAGCCCTATCGCGATCAGTTGGAAACCGGAATTGACCCCAACCGGTTGGTGGATTTACGACGTGTTTCCAGACGCTTGGATGACATACTTAATCGGGTTCCGCAAAAACAAGCCCCGTATGTTGGCGCGTCGGCCTTTGCCCATAAGGCAGGCCTGCATGCCAGTGCGATCCTCAAAGATCCCAGCACATATGAACATATCGATCCAGCTTTGGTGGGCAATGAACGCCAGATTCCGATGTCCAATCAGGCCGGTCAGTCCAATCTGATCCGCCGCCTGAGTGAGGCCGGAATTGCCGTTAAAAAAGGCAACCCTGCTTTGCCGCGATTGCTGGATATCATCAAAGACCGCGAAGCGATGGGCTATGCCTATGACGGCGCGCAGGCCAGTTTTGAACTGATTGCACGGGCTGAAATGGGGTTGTTGCCCAAACTGTTCGACGTGGAACGATACCGGGTGATATCGGAACGTCGCCGCAACGCCAAAGGCGAAATTGTGACCGTGTCCGAAGCCGTCGTGACGGTGCAAACTCGACAGGGCAAAACCACGTCGTTTTATGAAAACGAAAACCCAAATGACGGTCAGGATAGCGGCCCCATAAACGCATTGTCGCAGGCGTTAATCAAAGATTTGGGGGAATATCAGGGGCTTATACGGGATATGCAACTGGTTGATTTTAAGGTTCGGATCACAAATGGCGGCACCGAAGCGGTCACACGCGTGATCATCGACAGCGAAGATCAGCAAGGGCGGCGTTGGTCCACCGTTGGCGTCAGCGCCAACATAGTGGATGCGTCTTTTGATGCGTTGGTGGATGCGATCACGTGGAAATTGGTCCAAGAAGGCGCCAAAGCATGAGCATAAATGCCTGTGCCGCGATGGTGGAACGCGGGGACCCTGATCGGTTTTTGGCTGCTATGGCTGCACCTGCCGAACTGCGTGGTCGGTTATTTGTGTTATACGCGTTTAACCTAGAGGTGGCGCGCGCGCCTTGGGTGACCAAAGAAGAAATGATCGCAGAAATGCGTCTGCAATGGTGGCGTGATGTCGTCGAAGAGGCGCCGAATGCAACCAAAGACCGATCCCACGAAGTGGCCGGTCCGTTGGCCACATTGATCCGTGACCAGAATTTGCCGATTGAGCTGTTGGATCAGATAATTGCCGCGCGGCGCTGGGATATTTACCGCGATCCCTTTGAGGATCAGGCGGATATGGACCGGCATTTGATGCACAGCGCAGGCAATTTGATGTGGGTGTCTGCGCTGGCTCTGGATGCCTCACAGCAGATGGAAAAACCGGCGCGTGACATTGGGTTTGCCATGGGCATTGCGGCGTGGTTACGCGCAGTTGCGGGGCTGGCGGATCAGAACCGCGTGCCCTTGGTCGATGGTCGCCCAGAAGGCGTGCGCGCGTTGGCCCAATCTGGTTTGGATCAATTGAAATCTGCACGTGGGGCCAAATTTGGCGCGGCTACCCCTGCGATCCGCGCGGGTTGGCGCAGCGCCTTATTGCTGAAACAAGCGGTGAAATCCCCGGACTTGGTGGCGGATGGCACGCTTGAAACATCTGAATTGCAACGGCGCGGGGGATTGTTGGTTAAAACGTTGCTTGGAAAGCATTAACCCCAAAGAAAAACCCCAGCCAAAGCCGGGGTTTCAATCAACTATCGCGTTGTAAAACAGCGATTATTTCTTGGCCAATGCGGAAATCATCATGACCATTTGACGGCCTTCCATCTTGGGCATGTTATCGACCTTGCCCAGCTCTTTGATGTCTTCTGCAACACGCAACAGCAATTCACGACCCAGATTTTGGTGCGCCATTTCCCGTCCCCGGAACCGCAGCGTCACTTTGACTTTGTCGCCGGCTTCTAGGAACTTAAACACGTTACGCATTTTGACTTCGTAATCGTGGATATCCGTGTTGGGCCGAAATTTGACCTCTTTCACTTCAATCGTTTTCTGTTTCTTACGCGCTTCGCTTTCACGTTTCTGCTGTTCGTATTTGAACTTGCCGAAATCCATGATTTTACAAACGGGGGGCGTGGCGTTGGGCGAAATTTCAACCAGGTCAAGCCCGGCCTCTTCTGCCATTACCAATGCGCGTGCGGGCGTCACAACGCCAACATTTTCACCATCTGCGCCAATAAGGCGTAATTCGTTGGCCCGGATGCGATCGTTTATGCGGGGGCCAGTGTCACGCACCGGAGGTGCGTTATGAGGTCTGCGGGCTATAGCCGTGTCCTTTCGGTCATTTGAATGTCGAGGTTAAAATAGACAGGGCTTGCGCCCGGATCAACCCGCAAAACAGCATGATTTTGCCTGTTTAACCAGAATCCCGCCCGCGGGGAAAAGTGTCACCTGCTTCCCGCTTCCATCTTATGATATGATCTGACATATCACAGCCCGAGTCCGCTGCGGACCAGGCACACTTTTGTGAGCCAAGTCATTGGAAGGAAATACTATGAGAGCGATAATTATCATTGCCGTCTTGGCTGTTGCCGGGTTTTTTGGCTACCAGTATCTGGTTGAGGGACGTACCCCCGCAGAGGCCGTAGACACCGCAACACAAGCCGCAAGCGATGCAACCGAAACAGTCACAGAAGCCGCCGAAGGTGCCGCTGATGCCGTGACCGACGCTGCCGCAGAAGCCGTAGAAGGCGCGACAGATGCCGTGGCCGAAACCGTTGAAGGCGCAACTGAGGCCGTAACCGAAGCCGCCGAAGGTGCGATGGACGCCGTCGCCGAAGCAGCAGACGAAGCCGTGGACGCCGCAACAGAAGCAGCAACAGAAGCTGCAGACGCTGTTGTTGAAACAGCCAATGACGCGGTAGACGCTGCGACAGACGCGGCTGCGGATGCAGCAGATGTTGCAACCGAGGCTGCAAATGACGCAATGGAAGCCGTCACTGAAACAGCAAACGACGCCGTCGAAGCCGCAACAGACGCTGTTGAAGGTGCAACTGACGGTGCAGCAGACGTCGCTGAAGACGCTGCCGAAACCGCAACGGATGCAGCGGAAGCCGTGACAGAAGAAGCCGCAGAAGCTGTGGATACGGCAACGCAAGCAACAGAAGAAGTTGCCGAAGAAGCGATGGAAACAGCGACAGACGCCGTTGAAGCAACAGAAGAAGTTGCTGAAGAAGCCGCCGCCGCAACCGAAAAAGTCGCAGAAGAAGCGATGGAAACTGCAGTTGAAGAAGCCACGGATGCGGTAGAAGCAACAGAAGAAGCCGTTACAGAAGCTGTTGAAGAAACCACCGAAGCGGCAGCAGAAGAAGCCGCCGAAGTTGCAACCGAAGAAGCAACTGAAGCTGCGGGTGATGCAATGGAAGCAACAGCAGAAGTTGCAGAAGAAGCCGCAGAGGGTGGTCTGGCCAGCTTGCTGACACCTGACACATTCAACGGCGAGAAAATCCTGGAAATGATTGACGGTTCTGATCTGGGCGCGATCCAGAAGACAACTTTGACCGCCGCAGTTCAAGGTGCGATCGACAATCCAGAGCTGATCCAGCCAGCGATTGACGCCATCAAAGGCGCGATGGGCCTGTAAGCCCCGCCCATAGACTTAGAAAAGGCCGCAGGTTTCTGCGGCCTTTTTTGTATTTAGATCATAGGGTTTTGCGCAAAAATACCGCCATCGCGCAACATGACCGCGTTTCAGGGGGCAGCGCGCCGCTGGGACGGTCCTACTCTTTAGGCTGGCGCGTTAGGCAACCCAGTATTGCGTTTAGGTCGAAGCGTTGGCACGAACAATTGCCGCAACCGTTGAGGTTTCAGAAATTTGGGCGGCTTCGCCAGATTGCCCACCAAATGTGTCGAGGAACGCGATAAAGCGCGTCAAATATTCAGTTGGGTCCCCGAATTGTTTTGCCAATTGCAATTGCACCTTTGATTGCGCCACCAAATCTTGTTTTTCGTTGGGATCAAATGTGCCGCCAAATGTGTTGGCCAGATGTTGTCGGAACCCTTCGCCATGGGTCAGCAACATCAGCAAGTCACCATTCATGTCATCGCCCGCTTTGATCATCCGATCGACCATTTCATCCACTTCGCGCGGCGAAATGTTGGTCATGTCATATTCGGATTTGATCAGGGCAACGGCCGCCGGACCTGTGGGATCAGGCTCGGGCGGAACCGCGGTTTGATCCGTTTGAAATGTTGGGGCTGGGGGGATGTCGCGGGCCGGGTGGGCGCGCATCAATGGGTGCGCGGCGGCACCATGGGTTTGTGTGATATACATTCTGTATCCTTTGGTTCGTGGCCAAACGTTAGCCACGCCAAAGTGAATGCGTGTTTAACAGGGCAGGCCAATCGGACTGCCCTGAAACAACGATTTAGGGACAATTTAATCGAGGAACGCTTTTTCGACCACGTAATGTTTGGGGTCAGAATTGGCGCCTTCTTGCAGCCCATATTCCTCAAACATGTCCTTTAGCTCTAGGTTAAAGGCCAGATTTCCACAGATCATCGCCCGGTCCGTTTCAGCGTTCAAAGGCGGAACACCAAGGTCCTCAAACGCTTCGCCTGATCGCATCAGATCCGTGATCCGACCCATTTTAGGGCTCTCTTCGCGTGTGGTGGTGGGGTAATATTTGATCTTTTTCCAGAACCCGTCGCCAATCACTTCGTTCAGCAATTCGTCAGATTTCAGACCTTCGATCAGATCGGCACCATAGGTCAATTCACCCGCTTCGCGACAGGTATGGGTGATGATGATTTCGTCGTAATCTTCGTAGGTTTGTGGTTCGCGCAGCAGCGATGCAAAAGGCGCAAATCCAGTCCCCGTCGCAAAGAACCAAATCCGTTTTCCCGGCAACAACGCATCATGCACCAATGTGCCAACGGGTTTGGGGCGCAGGATCACGTCGTCGCCCACTTTGATATGCTGCAACTTCGATGTCAGGGGACCATCTGGAACCTTGATTGAATAAAATTCCAGCTCTTCGTCCCAGCTGGGCGATGCAATAGAATAGGCGCGCAGCAGAGGTTTTTGTTTGCCGGTTTCAGGATGAGGATCCCCCATCAGGCCGATCATCACAAATTCACCGGACCGGAACCGCATAGAGGCCGGGCGGGTCATTTTAAACGAAAACAGGCGGTCGGTGTAATGCTTGACCTCGGTGACGGTCTGCGCATCGGGCATGGCGGGTTTGGCTTTCACAGCCTGTGCGGTGTTTGCTTCGGTCACGGGTTTTAACTCGGTCATAATATATGTGATGTGCGGCATGTATCACACCGCACCCTTTCGTCGTCTTTGATCTGTATCAGGCTTGGATCAGGCGCGCATGCGATTCTGATAATCGTGGGCCTGCCAATTTGCGCGGGCCAGCCATTGGGCTTCGGGTTGACGATCGGCGAGGGCGCCGTCGACTTCGACTTCGTCGAAACCGGACCGACGCGCCATGGCGTATTGATCCGCAATGACATGACCGCGGGCGCGCAGACGCCCGGTGAACCCCATCCGCCGCAAACGCGCCGCCAGCGTAAAGCCGCGCCCATCTGCAAAGCTGGGGAAATCAATCCGGATCAGTGCGATGTCGCCAACGCGTTCTGCCAACAGGGAAATATCCCCATCCGAAGGCACATCCACAGCCCAATCCACCGCCCCATCATTGGCCGGCAGCGCATTCAGTTCGTAAAACTGACCGGTCCAGTCCTCAGGCACAAAACCGGTATCGTTAATCAGCTGAGTATTGTTCAAAAGCATGTTCATGTCCTCACGCAGCCGAGCCGCGAACCATTTTGCCATTCAAAAAATGAATGCCGCATTCTGTTTTGTCCTGATCGCGCCAGCGACCGGCGCGTTCGTCTTCGCCTTGCATCACTTTGCTGGTGCATGGCTTACATCCGATGGATGGATAACCTTGGGCCACCAAGGGATGGCGGGGCAGACGGTTTTCGGTGATGTAATCCTGCAAATCGTCCCGTGACCAATGGGCCAATGGGTTGATTTTGATGCGTTTATCCATCTCGTTCTCGAAAAACTCGATTTCCACACGTTTGCCGCCCTGATACCGTTTGCGCCCCGTGATCCAGGCATCAAACGGCTCCAGCGCCTTTTCCAGCGGGCGGGTTTTGCGCAGATCACAGCAAGCATCGGAATCGTGCAGGTGCAACAGGCCTTCGTTGTCATGGATCAGGATATCCTGACGACTGGCTTTGACCGTGCGGATGTCACTTAGGTGCAGTTTCTCTGCCAGCTCAGACTGATAGTCCAAGGTTTCGGGAAACAGCATTTCTGTGTCGATAAACAGCACCGGCGTGGTGCGATCCATGATCGACACCATATGCAACAACACAACGGATTCCGCGCCAAAGGAACTGACCATAGCGGTTCGGCCCACTTCGGCGTCACTGAGCGCGCGTTCGATGACGGACGTGGCACTGTGATGTTTGTACCGGGTGTTCAGCGCAGCGATGCGCGTCTCAACCGGTGCTAAAGGAGCTTCAAGCGGCATTGGCTTTTTCCTCTGGATAAAGAGCCGTTTTGAACGGCGCCACCCCAAGGCGTTTATACGCCTCAAGGAAGGTTTCCTCTTCGTCAGTGCGCAATTCCAGATAGGCGGTGATCAGACGTTCGATGGCTGGAACGATCTGGTCATAGGCAAATCCGGGACCTGCGCGTTGGCCAATCACAGCGGTTTCGGTGCCGTCCCCGCCCAAGGTGATCTGATAGTTTTCCACCCCAGCGCGATCCAGACCCAAAATCCCGATATGGCCCACATGGTGGTGTCCACAGGCATTGATGCAGCCTGAAATTTTGATTTTCAGTGCGCCGATTTCGTGTTCCAGCTTCAGTTCGTCAAAGCGGGTGGCGATTTCCTGGGCCACGGGAATGGCGCGGGCAGTGGCCAGCGCGCAATAGTCCATTCCTGGGCAGGCGATGATATCGCTGATCAGGCCAATATTGGCCGTGTGCAGATCGGCATCGCGCAGCGCGGCATAGATCGCAGGCAGGTCAGATTTATGCACATGGGGCAGGATCACGTTCTGTTCGTGACTGATGCGCAGATCCCCGTGGCCATAGGTTTCGGCCAGATCGGCCAGAACCCGCATCTGATCCGCAGAAGCATCCCCCGGCGTCGCCCCATGACGTTTTAGGGAGACAGACACAATGGCATAGCCGGGGGCCTTATGATCTGACAGGTTGGTGTCAGACCAAGACCGGAAAGCTGGGTTCGCATCACGTTCCGCCAGATATCCCTCAACAGGGGCGGTGCGGAATGTCGGCGTGGTGAATTGGCTTTGGATATTGGCGAGCAAAGCCTGATCAACCCCGGTGAATTGCGGGCGGATCTGGGCAAACTCTTCTTCGACCAGCTCACGGATTTTATCGATCCCATGTTCGTGCACGGTGATCTTGATGCGGGCTTTGTATTTGTTGTCGCGACGACCAAGGATGTTCCAAACGGACACAACCGCCTCAACATAAGGCAACAGATCAGCCTGAGGCAGGAAATCACGGATGACTTTGCCCACCATCGGCGTGCGGCCCAACCCGCCGCCAACGACCACTTCGTAGCCGGGTTCACCGTTCTTTTCGACCATGCGCAGGCCGATATCGTGGGCCTTGGTTACGGCGCGATCATTAGGTGAACCAGTGATGGCTATTTTGAACTTGCGTGGCAGGAACTGAAATTGCGGGTGATCCATGGACCATTGACGCAGCAATTCAGCGACGGGGCGCGGATCGGCGATTTCGTCCGCAGCGGCACCGGCAAAATGGTCCGCGGTTACGTTGCGGATTGTGTTGCCTGATGTCTGAATGGCGTGCATGCCCACAGAGGCCAGCGCGTCCAGCATATCCGGCACATCTGCCAGTTTTGGCCAATTATATTGGATGTTCTGACGGGTGGTGAAATGGCCATAACCTTTGTCCCATTTTTCCGCCAGCGTCGCCAACATGCGCATCTGATCGGGCCGAACGGTTCCGTATGGAATAGCCACGCGCAGCATATAGGCGTGCAATTGCAGATATAGCCCGTTCATCAAACGGAGTGGGCGAAACTCATCCTCGGTCAGGGACCCGTCGATGCGGCGTTCTACCTGTGCGCGGAACTGAGAAACCCGTTCTTGAACAAAGTCTTGGTCGAAGTCGTTATAATGGTACATTTTACAGCTCCACCTGTTTGCCATGGGCGTAATTGGACGGTCCGGTTGTGCGGAAGTTTTCACGGAAATGAACGGGCTCGGGGCCGTTTTCACCGGCTTTGGCATCGGCCAGATAGGGGCCGACAACTACATGCGCCTGAGAGGCGGCGAACAGCATGCGCAGATCGCCATGGGCTTCGTCTTCGATCAATTCCGCCTCAGACATAACGCGGGTCCATTGATCATCGGCCGTCAGCCAGATGGCATCGCCTTCTAGCAGGGCGTTTGCGGTGATTACTTTGGGTGTAAAGGGACGGGCCATCAGGCGGTCTCCTCTTTCTTTGGTGTTAGGGTCAGGGACAAGGCGCGGGGCGCGATGCCATAGATTAAAATCGCGGGACCGGGGATTTCGGCCCCGGTGAAACATCGGTCCAATTCGGACAGGGTGGTGCCAATGACGCGTTGATCGGCGCGGGATGCGTTTTCGATGATCGAAACGGGTGTGGCATCAACGGCGCTATGCATCAGTAGGCGACCTTGCACAAATCGCGCGGCTTTCTTTGACATATAGAGCGCGGCAACCTGACCGGGCTGGGCCAGTTGACGCCAATCGTGATCCGCAAAACCCTGAGTGTCGTGGCCGGTCAGCAGACGCAGGCCAGAATTGCGACCACGCCGGGTCAGGCTTTGACCCATGCCAGCGGCCGCCGCAGAGGCCGCCGTGATGCCGGGAATGATGGCATAGCTGATATCGGTGCCGCGCAGCGCGTCCAGCTCTTCGTCCAGACGACCAAACACAACGGGATCGCCGCCCTTTAGGCGCACAACGTGGTGGCCGTTTTGGGCATGTTCAACGATCAGATCATTGATGTCCGCCTGCGCCGTGGATGTGGCAAACCCCTGTTTCCCCACATCAACAAACACTGCTTCGCGGCGGGCCAGTTCCAGAATTTCTGGGGCCACCAACCGGTCATGGATAATCACATCGGCATGATCCAACGCTTTGCGCGCCTTGAGTGTCAGCAATTCCGGATCACCGGGACCCGCGCCGACAAAATCCACGTGGCCGGTGATTTCAGTGCGGCGCAAATGCTGGCGCAGCAGATCATGCAGGGCCGGTGTGACCTCGGTTGGGCCTTTGGTCAGGGCGCGCGGGCCAGTCGTTGTATAGAAATCGGACCAAAACGCGCGGCGCGCCTTGCCAAAGGGCAGGGCGGTGGCCGCATCCCGAAAGGTTTTGCCGATCCGTGCCAGCAAACCAAGATTGCTGGGCAGGATTTCTTCGATCTGGGATTTGATCTGGCGGGCCAGAACCGGTGCAGCGCCTTCGGTGCCGATGGCAATGGTCACCGGATCACGATCAACGATGGCTGGTGTGATGAACCCACTGGCTTCTAGGTTATCGACCACATTGACCAGCGCCCCTTCGGATTTTGCAATGGCAGCCGTGCGGGCATCCTCGGTTGGATTTTCATCGGCGGCATAAAACAGCGCCGCGCCTGTTACGTCGCCTTTTTGTAACGCCCGCGCAGTCAATGTCAGGCGATCCTCATAAAAGAGGCGATACAGTTCCGCACTGGGCGTCTGCGCAAACACATGAATGTCTGCCTCAGTCTTGAGCAACAGGCGCAGCTTTGCCATCACCGCTTCGCCACCGCCCGATAGGACGATTTTTTGGCCGCGTGTGGACAGATATATGGGATAATGCTGCATGCTGCTCCTTTCGCTCCTCTCTATATAGAATATTTTCCCCCAATTTGCCTATTGCACGCGGCTGATAAGGACGTATGTTCTGGGTTAGGTGCCAATCGGGACATCTTTTTCGGAATGAAGGGAAACGCCGAATGTCTGTTCGCATAGATGATATGGATCGGAAAATCCTACGCAGCCTACAGCGGGATGCAGCGCAAAGTTTGGACGATATTGCCAAAGAAGTGGGGTCGTCTAAGACGCCTGTGTGGAATCGGATCCGCAAATTACGCGAGGCTGGCGTGATCGGGCATCAGACCGTGATGCTGGACGCCGAAGCGCTGGGATTTGAGGCGTGTTTCTTTGTTTTGATCCGCACGTCAGAACACGAAGCGGACTGGCAACAGAAATTCCTGAACGCGCTGCGTGAACGCCCCGAAGTGCAAGAGGCACATCGTTTGGCCGGGGATATCGATTACATTCTCAAAGTGCGCGTCGCCAATGCGCGTGCCTATGATGTGTTTTACCAAGCTCTGATTTCAGAGGTACGCGTGCACAACGTTACGGCGCTTTTGTCCATGGAAGAGATCAAATCGACGGTGGCTTTGCCGCTTTGATTATTTGGTGACCATCAATTTGGTTAAGCCCCTGAAATGATAGACATCTGCATATTTTGCAGGCTCAGACAATGTCAGGTTTGGACAGCGATCAAACAGGGCGGTTAACGCCAGTTTGACCTCTAAGCGGGCCAGGGGCGCGCCGACACAAAAATGCAGCCCGCCGCCAAAACTGGTATTGGTGGGGCCGGTGCGATTGGGGTCAAACACGTTGGGATTTGGATAGGTGTCAGGATCGCGATTGGCCGCAGCCAAGGCACAATGAACCTGATCGCCACGCTGAAAGGTGTGGCCAAATAATTCGACCGCTTCATAACACCAACGACCAAACAATTGCAGCGGTGGATCAAACCGAAACACTTCTTCGACGCTTTTGTCGGTGATGTCGGGTTTTCCGTTTTCAAGCAGCGCCTTAACGCCGTTTCCTAATGTGTGAACCGTGGCCTCATGACCTGCATTTAGCAGCAACACACATGTGGTGATCAACTCATCCGTGCTAAGCTTTTCACCATCTTCTTCGGCGGCAATCAATCGGGTGATCAGATCGTCGCCGGGATTGCCGCGGCGATCGTCAATATGGCCGCGCATAAAGTCTGAAAAGGCTTTGGTGGCGGCGACGGCGGCATCCTCAATTTCACGGGTGCGTCGGGCCTGATACATGGCGACCATATCGTTGGACCAAGCCAGCAATTGATCGCCGTGATGTTCGGGCACACCCAGCAGCCGACAAATGATCACAACGGGGATGATTTTTGCGAAATTTTCAATCAGATCAAAGGGTTCATCAGGGAACTTATCGATCAATTCATTGGATAATTCGGTGATGTCGGGGGCCAGACCCGCAATGCCACGGGTGGTAAAGGCGCGCAAAACCAACGACCGCAACCGGGTATGAGTTGGTGGCTCCAGCTCCAACATGGAATGGGATTCAAACGCGTAAAACGGCGCTAAGTGATCGGGAATCTGAGGCGCAAATTCGGGCGGGGCTTCGCGGCCGAAACGGCGATCTTTCAGGATCGTCGTCGCCGCCTGATAAGAAGTGGCGACAACCTGATCATATTCTGTCCAGAAAAATATGTCCCCAACGGCGCGCGCACGATCATAAAACGCATATGGGTTCTGGATAAAGTCGGGGTCGGTGGGGGATTGGGACAATGTTTTCATATCGATACATTCCAATGTCAGCACGCCAAGCGCAAGCGGGTTTCGACATGGCGCATCCATGCGATTAGACAGACCTATGGTCATTTTGGTTTTGGCTTTCTAAGTTGCGCATATGAGCTTTTTGCCGATGCGACTGATCTTTGTGCTGGCCTATCTATGTGTGGCAGCTGCCTTTTCGGGTGGGGTTTGGTGGTATGGCTACCGCGAAGCGTTTGATCAATTAGAACAACAGGGTCAGGCCGATTTGGCACTGGCATCCGACAGATTATCGGGCCAATTGCAACGTTTTCGGGAAATGGCGGTGTTTTTGGCGGATCATCCCACGTTGGATCAGGTGTTTGAAACACAGATCAGCACTGGTGATGCGTTAGATCTGTTGGTGGATGCGCGGGATCGATCCGGGGCGCTGGATGTGTTGGTGGTGGATGCCACGGGGCGTGAATTGGCCACAGCCCAGCAAACAGTCCCGCGATTGCATGCGGGCAGACCTTATTTTGAACGGTCGCTGGATGGGGCGATGGGGGTGTATCACCTCTATTCTGATCGCTGGGCCCGCCGCGCGTTTTTGTTTTCGGCCCCGGTGTTCTCCGGTGACGGACCGGTGATTGGCGCGGTGATTGTTGCCGTGGATGTGGACGAGTTGGAATTTGACTGGCGTGGCGGACGTCAGACGATTTTCTACACCGGTGATCTGGGCGTGGTGTTTGTATCCAATCGGACCGAGTTGCTGTATCGCAGCCGCGTTTGGCCCCCTCAAATTCGCGGTGAGGGGGGCGAATACCCGTCTGAATTGTTGCAGCCGTTTTTTGATTTCTCGGAAAATGACCTGGCCGGGCGGACCTATTGGAATGTGGATGGCGGGCGCTATTTACCGTCCAAAGCTTTGCATTTGCAGCTGGATTTACCTGTGATCGATATGGTGGGGGATGTTTTGGTCGATCTGGGGCCAGCGCGCCAACAGGCCAATCTGCAATCCGCTGTTGCCGCAGCGCTGTTTTTGGCCTTTGGCGCGATGTTGTTTTTGGCCACAGAACGACGCCGCGCTTTGGCAGAGGCAAACCTGCGACTAGAGGCGCGCGTGACACAGCGCACAAATGAGCTTCAAAAGGCGCAGGGCGATCTGGTTCAGGCCGGTAAGCTCAGTGCGCTTGGCCAGATGAGCGCCGGGATCAGCCATGAGCTGAACCAACCTTTGATGGCGATCCGGTCTTTTGCGGAAAATGCAGAAACGTTCCTGCAACGGGGTCAGGCCGACAAGGCGGAACAGAATTTAGGCCGCATATCGGGGCTGGCGCACCGCATGGATCGGATCATCAAAAACCTGCGCGCCTTTGCACGACAGGAAAATGAACCGATTTCGGATGTGGACATCATCGGTGTGATCGCGGTGTCGTTGGAAATTTCCGATGCCAAGGCGCGACAGGCCGGGGTGACGCTGAATTGGGATGCGCCGGATACATCCGTGATGGTGCGCGGCGGAGAAGTGCGCCTACAACAGGTTGTGGTCAATCTGTTGGGCAATGCCATGGATGCGATGGTCGACAGTCCGTTGAAACAAATCGACATTTCTGTGAACAGCGTCAACGGCCGCGTGGTGATCCTTGTGCGCGATACAGGCCCCGGCATCGCCGAACCAGAAAAGATTTTTGACCCCTTTTACAGCACCAAAGAAGTGGGCGTATCAGAAGGCATGGGGCTGGGCCTGTCGATTTCATATGGTTTGGTTCAAAGTTTTGGCGGGGTAATCCGCGGGCGCAATCATGATGCGGGCGGGGCCGAATTTTCGGTCGAATTGGACGCGGTAGAGGAACAGACATGACCAAACAGGTTCTGCTGGTAGATGATGATCGCGAAGTGCGCGAAGCTTTGGGACAAACGCTTGAATTGGCGGATTTAAATCCGGTTCTGGCGGGCAGTTATATCGAGGCAAAGGATCACATTACCGATCGGTTTGACGGGATCATTGTCACAGATATCCGTATGCCCGGGCGCGACGGATTTCACCTGTTGGAACAGGCGCGTCAGGTGGATCCGGACCTGCCCGTGATCCTGTTGACCGGAGAAGGCGACATTCCCATGGCGGTCAAAGCGATCAGTGCAGGCGCCCATGATTTCCTGGAAAAACCATGCGCGCCGGCGGATTTGGTCGCAGTGGTTCAAAAGGCATTATTGGTGCGCCACAACGTGCTAGAGGCCCGACAACACCGGTTGCAATTAGAAAGCGGCGATGCGGCTTCGCGCATGTTGTTTGGCACGTCAGATCTGTCCAAGGAATTGCGCCAGCGGGTGCGATCTGTAGCGCAAGCCTCGGCTGAGGTTTTGGTCATCGGCGAGGCCGGAAGTGGCACGCCCAAAGTCGCCGAAGTGATCCATTTATTGTCACCCGCGGCCCGGCACCCATTTGTCAAACGGGCCGGGGCGGCGCTAACACCAGAAACATTGCAAGACGCGCTAAACGCAACCGGGGCAGGGTCGTTTTATATCGACGAAGTCGCCACCATGCCGTTGTCGGTGCAATATGCGCTGCTGGAACAGCTGGAATCCGGCGGTGCGGTACGAATATTGGCCGGATCTACGCGGGATCTGGAAACTGAAGTGACCGAGGGGCGTTTTGTGGCAGATCTGTTTTATCGTCTGGATCTGATGCGGGTGCGTATTCCGGCTTTGCGCGAACGCCCCGATGATATTCCGGTGCTGTTTCGCCATTATGTGGCCCTCGCGTGTGAACAGGCCAATCTGCCAAATCCGCAAATTTCTGCTGACTTTCTGGCAAGCCTGATGGGGCAGGACTGGCCCGGAAATGCGCGGGCCTTGATGAATGCGGCGATGCGGTTTGCCATGGGGGTTGGGGATGCCCCGATGTCTGAGGCAGAAGGATTGGCCGATCAAATGGCGCGTGTGGAAAAGACATTGCTTGAGGATGCGTTGCGCCGATCACAGGGGCGCGCCACCGAAGCTGCCAATACGTTAAAGCTGCCGCGCAAGACGTTTTACGACAAATTAACGCGCCATGGGATCAAGGCGGATGATTATCGCGATCCTAGTTAAGGGCGTCCCACGCACGGGGCGAATCCAGAACTGTGCGGAAATCCGCACAAACTGGATCACGGCTGTGTGATTATCCGCCCAGCATTGCATTTGTCCAAACAATGTAATGGGTGCGGCGTGCATTAACACGTTGAAACAAAGCCGTTTTCACATTCTGCCAGATATTTGGACAAACACGCTTGTTTCAACAGCATTGCTGGCCTTGTTTAGATGCAGCACCCGGGAGGGGTGTGAACATTTTATGGGAGGTTCCTTATGAAAAAGTTTCTCGCTGCAACCGCTGCTGTTGCATTGACCACCGCCGCTGCCCCTGCATTCGCAGCCTGTGACGACGGTGAAATCGTTGTTAAATTCAGCCACGTCACCAACACTGATCGTCACCCCAAAGGGATCGCAGCCAGCCTGTTGATGGAGCGCGTCAACGAAGAGATGGACGGCGTGATGTGCATCGAGGTGTTCCCGAACTCGACGCTTTATAACGATAACCAAGTGCTGGAAGCGATGCTGAACGGCGACGTTCAACTGGCCGCGCCTTCGTTGTCAAAGTTCGAAGCCTTTACCAAGCAATTCCGCATTTTCGATCTGCCGTTTATGTTCGAAAGCGTTGACGCCGTGGATGCGTTCCAAGGGTCCGATGCCGGTCAGGCGATGCTGGATTCCATGCAACGTCGCGGGCTACAGGGTCTGGCATTCTGGCACAATGGCATGAAACAGATGTCTGCAAATGTCGCATTGGAAGGTCCCGGTGATGCGGATGGTCTGAAATTCCGCGTTCAGACATCCGACGTTTTGGTCGCCCAAATGGAAGCGTTGAACGCATCCCCACAGCCAATGGCGTTTTCCGAAGTTTACGGCGCGCTGCAGACCGGCGTTGTGGATGGCCAAGAAAACACATGGTCCAACATCTATGGTCAGAAGTTTTTCGAAGTTCAGGATGGCGTGACCGAAACCAATCACGGTATTCTGGACTATCTGGTTGTGACCTCCACAGACTGGTTGGACAGCCTTGAGCCAGAAGTGCGCGATCAATTCCTGACCATCATGTCCGAAGTGACCGAAGTGCGCAACGCCGAAGCCTTTGCTGTGAATGAAGCGGCCCGTCAGTCGATCATCGATGCGGGCGGTGTTGTGCGGGAATTGACCCCAGAACAACGTGCTGAATGGGTGGATGCGATGAAACCGGTTTGGGACCAGTTTGTAGGCGATGTTGGCCAAGAAAACATCGACGCAGCCCAAGCGATCAACGATTCACTTTAATCGCTGAAGGGTGAACAAAACCGGTCCGATATTTCGGGCCGGTTTCCTCAGAACATTTAGAGGAGGGCGCGCCATGAGTGCCGCTAAGGCCCGCGGGCCACAGGGTAAATTTGCCCGTCTGATTTCAAACATCGAAGAAACGTTTATCGCGCTGCTGCTGGGCCTGATGGTGCTGGTGACCTTTGTGAACGTTGTGTTGCGCTATACCAATGGCACGTGGATCAACACCACGTTGGAAACCCTGTTGGGCGTTGATTTTCCGCCGTCGCTTTTGTGGGGGTTGGAAACGGTTTTGGTGCTGTTTGCGTGGCTGGTACTGTTTGGCATTTCTTATGGGTTCAAGGTGACGGCGCATCTGGGCGTGGACGCGATCCTGAATATTGTTGCCGCCCCTGTGCGCAAAACCTTGGTGCTGATTTCGGCGCTTTGTTGCATTGCCTATGGCGGTCTGATGATGAAAGGCGCGTGGGATTATTGGGCGCCCTTTGCGGGCTATAAAAAAACCGAAGGCCGCATCATTCCGACCGGCTTTGACGACCGCACCCGTGATCAGGCGTGGTATGAAACCGAACAAATCCCGATCCCGTTTGGGCAGGAATTCCTCGAAAATCGTTATAATCTGGGCGAAGAATACGAAAAAATGCCGCGCTTTATCCCCTATGCGATTTTGCCCTTTGGCATTGCGCTGATGCTGTTTCGCATTCTTCAGGCCACCGTCGCCATCCTGCGTGGACGCGCCGACAGTCTGATTGTTTCCCACGAAGCCGAAGACGCGGTCGAAGAAGTGTCCGCGCTCAATAAGGAGAACTAAGTCATGGAAGTTGTTCTTCTTTTTAGTATGATCGTCGGCCTGTTGCTGATCGGTGTGCCCATCGCAATCTCGCTGGGGCTCAGCTCTGTTATCTTTCTGCTGACCTATTCGGACACGTCGCTCGCGTCGGTTGCGCAGTCGCTGTATCAGGCGATGGCGGGGCATTACACGCTGCTGGCGATCCCGTTTTTTGTGCTGGCATCCACGTTTATGTCGACCGGTGGTGTGGCCAAACGGATCATCCGATTTGCCATTGCCTGTGTGGGGCATTTGCAGGGTGGTTTGGCCATTGCGGGCGTGTTGGCCTGTATGATGTTTGCGGCGCTGTCCGGGTCATCCCCGGCGACCGTTGTGGCCATTGGGTCGATCGTGATCGCGGCCATGCGTCAGGTTGGGTATACCAAAGATTTCGCCGCCGGTGTGATCTGTAACGCAGGCACATTGGGCATCCTGATCCCGCCATCGATTGTGATGGTGGTCTATTCCACCGCCACAGATGTGTCCGTGGGCCGGATGTTTCTAGCCGGGGTCATTCCGGGTATTTTGGCGGGTCTGATGTTGATGGTAACCATTTACATCATGGCGCGGATCAAAAACATGCCCAAAGGCGAATGGTTGGGCTGGGGTGAAATCTTTTCATCCTTGCGCGATGCGGCTTGGGGGCTGTTGCTTATCGTGATCATCATGGGCGGCATTTACGGCCATCCCTGGATCGGCACCCACGAAGTCAAAGACGCAGCCGGCGCTGCCATGGACAATTTTGGGATTTATTGGCGCCCTGGTGCGTTTACCCCAACAGAAGCCGCCGCTGTGGCCTCGGTCTATGCGTTCTTTGTCGCCAGTTTCATCTACAAAGACATGGGCCCGCTGAAAGCCACCACCGAAGACGGGCCAACCCGACGGTTCCTGTCGGCCCCTTGGACGGCCCTGACCGTGCTGGTGCACAAAGACACCAAACATGCGCTGTTTGAGGGCGGGAAACTGACGGTGACGTTGATGTTTATCATCGCCAACGCCTTGATCCTGAAACATGTTCTGACCGAAGAGCAAATCCCGCAACAGGTCGCCGGTGCGCTGCTAGAAGCTGGGTTCGGCATGATCGTGTTCCTGATTATTGTGAACGTGATCCTGTTGATCGGTGGTCAGTTTATGGAACCATCGGGGCTGATCGTGATCGTGGCTCCATTGGTGTTTCCAATCGCGTTGGAGCTGGGCGTAGACCCGATCCATCTGGGCATCATCATGGTGGTGAACATGGAAATTGGCATGATCACACCGCCAGTTGGGCTGAACTTGTTTGTCACGTCAGGCGTGGCGGGCATGCCGATGATGGCCGTGGTGCGCGCCGCATTGCCATTCCTGTTGGTGCTGTTCGTGTTCCTGATCATGATCACCTACATCCCGTGGCTGTCGACCTATTTGCCGCATTCGATCATGGGACCAGAAGTGATCACCAATTGATCCAAACGGTCTAACTGAAAACAAAAAGGGCGCCCGGTTATCCGCGGCGCCCTTTTTATTGGTGGGTATGATTGGTTAAACGCTGGCTTCTAGCGCCGTTACAATCGGGGAAAAATCATCGGCCTTCAGGCTCGCCCCACCAACCAAGGCCCCATCCACATTGGACACGGCAAAAATCTCGGCGGCGTTGCTGGCTTTGACCGACCCGCCATAAAGCAGGCGAATGTCATTGGCGGTGGTTTCCCCAAACCGCGCAGTCAGTTCAGCCCGTAGAAAATCATGCACTTCGGCGATTTGGTCCAATGTTGGCACCAAACCCGTGCCGATGGCCCAAACCGGTTCATAGGCGATCACGGTGTTTTCGCCATTGGCCCCTTCTGGGGTCGAGGCGGCCAATTGTTCGCCAACCACAGCCAATGTGTCGCCGTCTTCGCGTTCTTTCAGGGTTTCGCCCAGACAGATCACCGCCAACAGGTCTTGTTTCCAGACAGCGTTCACCTTGTTTTCGACCAATTCCGACGTTTCGCCATGATCTGTGCGACGTTCGGAATGACCCAGAATGACGGCTGTGGCACCTGCCTCTTTGACCATGGCGGCGGACACGTCCCCGGTATGGGCACCTGATGTATTGGCGTGGCAATCCTGCGCGCCAACCATGACCTGATCACCATCACGGGCACTGGCCATTGGCCATATCAGCGGCGTTGGCGGGCAGAGCAGAATATCAACTTTTGGCGCGGTATGGCTGCGGCTCAGGGCTTGGACTTCGCCCAGCGAGGCCAGCGTTCCGTTCATTTTCCAATTCCCGGCGGCAAGTTTGCGGCGCATATGAGTATCTCCTGTTAGCGTTCACTGCTTGGTAGCAAGCGACGCGCACTGGGGGAAGGGGGATCAGAGCAGAGGCGCACCATTTGGGGCAGTATTCTGCTGATCCTCTTGGTCGGCATTCAGTTCATCGATGTCTTTGAACTTGATCGATTCCCCACAGCCGCAGGCATCCGTCACATTGGGGTTGCGAAATTTGAACCCACTTTCCAGCAGGGACACCTGATAATCGATTTCCGTCCCAAACAGAAACATCTGCGCCATAGGGGCGATCATCACCCGCGCGCCATCCTGTTCGACAACTTCGTCCAGCGGATCCACGTCGTTCGCATAATCCATCGTGTATTCCATTCCCGCACAGCCACCTTTTTTGACGCCAATGCGCAGACCTTTATGGCCATCACGTTCCATCAGCTTGGCGATTTGGCCAGCGGCTTTGGGGGTCATGGTAACGGCCTGTTTGCCGGGAATTGAAAACATGAATTTCTCCTTCAGGCTTTCTATTTAGGATGTCGGTTGCATGATCTCAAGCGGGGGCAGGGCATTGCGCAGCGCAATCACCCCCAAAGAAATCAAAATCGCCCATCCAAACGATGCCAATGTGCCGATGATAACATATTCGGCGGCTTTTTGTTCTTTTGATGCGGTTTCAAAGCGCATGACGGATTTCGCCGCGATTAAAAAACCGATTCCGGCGGGCTGACCGGCCATCAACATCAGATAAATCAGGCCGCGTTCCAGCAATCCAATCAGCGCGCCGCCGTTTTCCAGCCCTTCTTTTAGGGCGTTGTCACTAAACGGGGTCATCAATTTGCCAATCGCAAAGCCGCCCGCGCGTGTGGTGTAAATTACGCCCGCAATCAGGATCATCGCATGCAGGACCCAGTTGGGAACCCCATGTGTCAGGGTCATCCAGATCCCATCAGACCAGAGGTCTGGCACCGCCAAAGCCACCGCAAAGAGGGTGATCAGATGTGCGCATTGATCCAGTAAGTAGGCGTTGATATCGTCGCGTAAAACATAGGTTTTAAAGACATCAATCGCCAAATGTGCCGCGCCCAGCGCATAGATTTGCCACGCTGTGGCATTGCCCGTGATGGCAATCGCAGTGGCCAAAACGATGCCCCCATGCAGCGCTAACACCCATGGTTTGGCTTTGTTTTGCACCATCCATCCGGTTTGAACGACGTAATCGGCCACAACATGGGCGGCAAAAAGGGCAATCAGGGTTTCAATCACGGGCGCAGCCTTGTTTAGAAAGTGAAATCACTTGCTTTGGCGATAAGAAAGTCATTTAGCTTGCGTTTCAATGGCGTTTAATGCGGATTGAATAGCGGCAAAGCCAGCCGCATCCAAGGCTTGTCCAACCGCCTGACGAGAAACCCCAAAATCGGCGGCAACTTGTTTTTGGGTCGGTTTAGAGGTGGCGGTCAAAAATGGCAGGATGGTGCGGGCCTGTTTTTGGGTCCATTGTTGGCTGATATGGTCGGCCAAAACGGTGGCCGCATGGGCGTATTCACCTGAAGAATGCGCCATAAGTATCTGAGAATTCATAGAATCTAGTAATCGACCAGAGGCCACAAATGTTGCGGTGTTACTGGTTTGAATGTCTTGGCCTGGCATCATGGTTTCATCACCAATGGCAATGGCGAACCGGCTGTCCAGCGCGTCGGATTGAGATTTCAGAAACGCGCGAAACGTCAGGGCGATGCGCAATGCGTGGTCCGGTTTTGGTCCGGCAAATTGCCAGCCATCCCCACGCAACGAATAAAAGGATCCGACTTGTTGGTGCGCCGCAGTTTTCAACGCCAATAGCGCCGCATCATATTGCGATGTCGAAAGCTGCGTGGACCCCACCAGATCCCCTGTGATGACGGCAAGCGACATTCTGTCCTCCTGTATGAAGGCAAGTTATATCGCTTTCTTTTTGAAAAGGCAAGTCTTTTGGCTTGCCCCTATCTTTACATGAAACCAAGTTCCAAGCGGGCCTCGTCAGACATCATGTCCATGCCCCATTGTGGTTCCCATGTCAGGTCCACATCCACGGTTTTCACACCGGGCACGGGCAGGATCGCATCCGCTAGCCAACCGGGCATTTCACCGGCCACAGGGCAGCCGGGCGCGGTCAGGGTCATGATGACGTTGACCTCGCTTTCGGCGTTGATATCAATGGTATAAACCAGACCAAGATCGTAAATATTGACCGGGATTTCCGGGTCATACACAGACCGGCACGCTTCGACGATGGTGTCGTAAAGCGGGTGATCGGTGCTGGATGGCGCAATCATTGGCGTGCCTTCCATTGGGGTTTCAGGCTGTTGGCTCTGATCGGTCATGACGTCCTCGGGGCTATTCCTGAGCAATCATATAGGAAAAGCCCCCCAAAAGGTAAAGATGCGGAACGCAAAGACATGGCAACCGGTCGTATTGGCCGCATGGGGTGGCTTTTCAAGGGGGACCAATCGGGCTAAACGGGGCGCCTACTGACAGGTGAGATATGACCAAGACGATTTCCTTTGATTTGCACGCCACTGACGGCAAAGCCCGCACCGGTGTGATCAACACCCCTCGCGGTGATATCCGCACACCGGCCTTTATGCCCGTGGGCACGGCGGCAACCGTTAAGGCAATGATGCCCGAAAGTGTGCGCGCCACAGGGGCGGATGTTTTGCTGGGCAATACCTATCACCTGATGTTGCGCCCCACGGCGGAACGGGTTGCCGCCCTTGGGGGGCTACACAAATTCATGAACTGGGATCGCCCTATTCTGACGGATAGTGGCGGGTTTCAGGTTATGTCCCTGTCTGATCTGCGAAAACTGACCGAAGAAGGCGTCACGTTCCGATCCCACATTGATGGGTCCAAACATATGTTGACCCCAGAGCGATCCATGGAAATCCAGAAATTGCTGGGGTCTGACATTGTGATGTGTTTTGACGAATGCCCTGCATTGCCTGCCACGGACGAAAAAGTGGCCGAAAGCATGCGCATGTCGATGCGATGGGCGCGTCGATCCAAAGATGCCTTTGGCGACCGGCCGGGCCATGCGTTGTTTGGCATTCAGCAGGGGGGCGTGACCGAACATTTGCGCGGTGAAAGCGCGCAAGCTTTGGTGGATATCGGGTTTGATGGATATGCTGTGGGCGGTTTGGCGGTCGGCGAAGGCCAAGAGGCGATGTTTGGCGTGTTGGAATATGCGCCTGACATGTTGCCCAAGGATAAACCGCGCTATCTGATGGGGGTTGGCAAACCCGATGACATCGTGGGCGCTGTGAAACGCGGCATCGACATGATGGATTGTGTTTTGCCGTCACGGTCGGGGCGCACGGGGCAGGTCTGGAACCGGTTGGGGCAGTTGAATATCAAAAACGCGCGTCACCAAAACGATCCGCGCCCCATTGATGAACATTGCACATGCCCAACCTGCCGCAACTATAGCCGCGCCTATCTGCACCATGTGTTCCGGTCTCAGGAAATGATCAGTTCCATGCTGCTGACGTGGCATAATTTGCACTATTATCAGGAAATTATGCAGGGCATGCGCGATGCCATTGCCGCCGGGACATTTGCCGCTTGGGAATCTGATTTTCATGCCACCCGTGCCCAAGGGGATATTGACCCGCTTTAACCTTATTGGGTTTGGCAAAAAATTTGACACCTGCTTTACCAATTTAGGATTTCAAACCTTGTTGTTTTGGATTGGGGCAGGCACAGTATCAGCCAAACAAACAAGCGTCAGAAACAAAAACGCGCCATTGCCGATGATCCCGGCCCATTGAAACCCGGGATCACTAGCCCCAAATATGGCGTCTAGACAGGAAGCGGCCAATGGGTTGCCACACGTGGGACCCGCGTCGCTTTGCCAATAAAAGGACCGAGCATGCAAGAGCCTCTGAGCCCCTCTTATCCCGTATTACCCCTGCGCGACATTGTGGTGTTTCCACATATGATTGTGCCTCTTTTTGTTGGACGTGAACGGTCTGTTCGCGCCCTAGAAGAGGTGATGCAGGACGACAAACAAATTCTATTGTCCAGCCAGATTGACCCGGCCGAGGATGATCCGGATGAATCCGGCATCTACAAAGCAGGTGTTCTGGCCAATGTGCTGCAATTGCTGAAACTGCCCGACGGCACCGTCAAAGTGCTGGTCGAAGGGCGTAGCCGTGTGCGTATCACTGGATATCTGGAAAACGATGACTTCTTTGAAGCTAGCGCTGAATATCTGACCGAAATGCCCGGCAACGAAGAAGAAGTGCCCGCGCTGGTGCGCTCTGTTGCCAATGATTTTGAACGCTACGCCAAGATCAAGAAAAACATCCCCGAAGAAGCGCTTGCCGCTGTTGGGGAAGCGGTTGAACCTGATAAACTGGCCGATCTGGTGGCCGGTCATCTGGGGATTGATGTTACCCAGAAACAGGAATTGCTGGAAACGCTGTCTGTCAGCGAACGCCTGGAAAAAGTGTACGGTCTGATGCAGGGTGAAATGTCCGTCATTCAGGTCGAGAAAAAGATCAAGACCCGTGTGAAATCCCAGATGGAGCGCACCCAGCGTGAATATTATTTGAATGAGCAGATGAAAGCCATTCAGAAAGAGCTGGGCGATGGCGAAGAGGGGGCGAATGAAATCGCCGAACTGGAAGCCAAGATCGAAGCGACCAAGTTTTCAAAAGAAGCACGCGAAAAGGTTGATGCTGAGCTGAAAAAGCTCAAAAACATGAGCCCAATGTCTGCCGAAGCCACCGTTGTGCGCAATTATCTGGACTGGATGCTGTCGATCCCGTGGGGCGTGAAATCGCGCACCAAAAAGGATCTGAGCAAAGCAGAAGCCGTGCTGGATTCGGATCATTACGGTCTGGAAAAGGTTAAGGAGCGCATCGTTGAATACCTCGCCGTGCAACAACGCTCTGCCAAGTTGAAAGGCCCGATCATGTGCCTTGTTGGCCCTCCGGGTGTTGGGAAAACGTCGCTTGGGAAATCGGTTGCCAAAGCCACGGGACGCGAATTTATTCGCATCTCACTGGGGGGGGTGCGCGATGAAAGCGAAATTCGCGGTCACCGTCGGACTTATATCGGGTCCATGCCCGGTAAAATCATTCAGGCATTGAAAAAGGCCAAGACGACAAATCCGCTGATCTTGCTCGATGAGATTGACAAGATGGGGCAGGATTTCCGGGGTGATCCAGCGTCTGCCATGCTAGAAGTGCTTGATCCGGAACAGAATTCCACATTTGTGGATCACTATCTTGAGGTTGAATATGACCTGAGCAACGTGATGTTCCTGACCACGTCCAACAGCTATAACATGCCGGGTCCGTTGCTGGATCGGATGGAAATCATTCCATTGTCGGGCTACACCGAAGACGAAAAACGCGAAATCGCCAAGCAGCATTTGTTGCCCAAACAGCAGAAAAACCATGGTTTGAAAGCCAAGGAATTTGCCATGGACGATACCGCGCTGACATCGATCATTCAGCATTACACACGCGAAGCAGGCGTGCGGAATCTGGAACGTGAGATCGCCAAGGTGGCCCGTAAAGCCGTGACCAAAATCGTTAAGAAAGAGACAGACAGCGTGAATGTGTCTGCCGACAATCTGGACGATTTCCTGGGCGTGTCCAAGTTCCGCTATGGTTTGGCCGAAAAAGAAGACCAGGTCGGCGTTGTCACCGGGTTGGCCTACACTTCGGTTGGTGGCGAATTGCTGTCGATCGAAGGTCTGCGTCTGCCGGGCAAAGGTCGGATGAAAACCACTGGGAAACTAGGCGATGTGATGAAAGAATCCATCGATGCGGCCAGTTCCTATGTGCGCTCTATCGCGCCACAGATCGGGGTAAAACCACCGCGGTTTGACCATTGGGATATCCACGTTCACGTCCCAGAAGGCGCGACCCCCAAAGATGGGCCAAGTGCCGGTCTGGCCATGGTGACTTCAATTGTCTCTGTGCTGACGCAAATCCCGGTGCGCAAAGACATCGCCATGACAGGCGAGGTCACATTGCGCGGGAATGCATTGGCCATTGGCGGGCTAAAGGAAAAACTGTTGGCCGCGTTGCGCGGTGGGATCAAAACTGTGCTGATCCCGCAGGAAAACGAAAAGGATCTGCCGGAAATCCCAGACAATGTGAAAGAAGGGTTGGAAATCATTCCTGTGTCACATGTGTCTGAGGTTTTGAGACACGCGCTGATCCGTCAACCCGAAGCCATCGAATGGGACGAAGCCGCCGAAGAAGCCGCCGCCGCAGAAGCCGTATTGCGGGGTCGCGAAGGTGGAGCTGGTGCAATGGCGCATTAAAAACTGCAACTGGCGGGGCTTTGGTGTCGCCAGTCAACCACCAGACGGTGTTGTTTAGATCCACAAACGACAAAGGGCGCCAAAACGGCGCCCTTTTCGTATTCTATTGTAACGGATTAGCTTTTCTTGCGACGACGCAAAGCAAATGCACCCATACCGCTCAGCAGCAGCAAAGCGCTGGCTGGGACGGGAACGGGCGGTAGGCCGCCATACTCAACGATATAAGCCTGACCACCGGCGCCGCCATGGTCATTCCAGAAGTCGCGGAAGAAACCCAATTGCAGGTAATCTTCTTCACCACCCCCTGGTGATGTGCCACTTGGCTGCCCAGGGCGAAACGCATTAAAATCAAGCGCAGTTGAGCCAGAATAGAAAATGTGGCCATCTTCTGGCCCATCAACCCAAGCCCAATCACCTTCTGTGGCTTCGTCTGTGCCGCCAAGCCAGAACAGGCGCATTCCACCGTCAACAAGGGGCGCAATCAAATCGAGAAGGAAATCATGTTCGTCAACAGAAGTCACAGAGGTCAAATAGCCCTGTTGCCCTGCATGGGTCGACCCAGTCGCAGCGACCCGCGCGTCAGACCAATCGATAGGGCCAACGATCACATCATAGTAATGGTCATTTCCCCCAACAGCGGAGCTCCATTGAACTGGAACAGCAGCAGCTGAAGTTCCAATGAATGTAGCACAGAGGGCTGCAGCTAACTTTTTCACGTCTTGTTCTCCTAATAAATGAACAAATTCTTAAACTAAATTTTTCTTAGCACGAGAATGCACCGAAATCTAGAACATCAATGCCAAATTCGTTTTTTCAACCCATAAGTGCACAGGTGGCGGTGGTTCGCCTATTGCCGGGGCGATGGCGGGATCAGCTAGGATGATATGACATTGGAAATTTGGTTTAGGCAAAGCATTGGAATTAAACGTGGGAATTTAGCAAGAATTGCGATAAACACAGGGTTAACGACAACAATAAGGCAGGTATCCCATGGCGACCCCTACTAAATCTAGTAGTCCCCGCAAAAAGGTGACACGCGCAAAAACGGCGACAAAACGCACGACCAAGGCCAAAACAACGACCGCAAAAACAACGAAGGCCAAAGCTCCAATCGCAAAGACCGCACCGGTCTCAGCCAAAACGACTGTTCCATCCGCAACTTTGGTTCAGGACAAAGCGGTCATTGCAGGGCCGGTTTTGAAGAAACCAGAGCTGATTGACCGTGTTGTTGAAACATCGGGCCTAAAGAAAAAAGACGTAAAACCGATCGTCGAAGCGATGCTGGTTGAGCTGGGCAAAGCGATCGCCAAGGGAGAGGAGCTCAATCTGCCTGATTTCGGGAAATTGAAAACCAACCGCAGCAAAGAATTGGCCAACGGTAAGGTGATGATTTGTAAAATCCGTCAGCCCAAACCTGTTTCGCCTGCTGGGGCAGATGCCCCTGATGCAAACGCATCGATCACAAACGACCTGACAAAGGCAGCCGAATAACGGTTTGCCAAGCCGGGAAACGTGGCGCCAAGTAAACTGAGACAGCGGAATGTCGACACCTCCGATTTATGTGATCCGCCACGGCGAAACAGAATGGAACCGTGCGGGGCGGATGCAGGGCATCATGGATTCCCCATTGACCGAAACGGGCATAGCGCAATCCAAATCGATCTGTGGAGTGTTAGCGCAATTAGGGATCACCAAAGACGGGTTTGATTTTTGGTGCTCACCGCAATTGCGTGCGATCCATACCGCCGAACTGGTCTTGGCAGAACTTGGTGTAACGGCCCAGCCAGATGACTTGTTGGGGGAAATATCCGTTGGCCAATGGTCAGGTCTAACGCGGGCTGAAATCAACGCAAACTGGCCGCCAACGGATCCTCATGAGCATTTTCTAGACTTTTATGCGCGTGCACCAGACGGTGACAGTTTTGATGTGATGTGGGACCGTGTTGGTCAGGTCCTGGGCAAAGTTAAACGCCCGACGATCATCATAACCCACGGAATCACAAGCCGATTCCTTAGAACACGTGCCATGGGCTATGGTTTGGATCAGTTACAGATCGTGCCGGGCGGGCAGGGGGTTATCAACGCCGTGATCGACAAAAAACACAAAGTTTTTGCGCCTTTTTAAAAAAAGTTCATTTTTGACATTGGAGCCTCTTGCAGCCCGCCAAAGCATTCGTTAGAGAGCGCGTACCGGGTCGTTAGCTCAGTTGGTAGAGCGCTTCGTTTACACCGAAGATGTCGGGAGTTCGAGCCTCTCACGACCCACCATATCCCCCTCAGTTCTACCTGCGCTTTGAACAAGCTTTGACGGGATTTTCGATTTCGATTCGACAAGTGTTTGAGTAAGCCAATATGCATCGGTTTACCCATTTGTGTGGGCTTGTTTTTTGCGGTGTGGTGTGCGTTGTTCGGCTGCATCGTATCTTTTCAATCACGGTGTGTGTATGAACAACTTTCTAAATATTTATAGCTTTAAGGTCTTGGCTGCCAGCGCACTATTCACATCCGGTTGCGTTCCGGAAGCTGCGATCCAACGTGACCCGACACAAAATTCACCGCAAATTGGGCAAGGTCAGACACAACAGGACGTAACAGAAAATAGTGATTTATTGGTTTCGCAATTCGCCGGTGACTACGGGCCCACCATTTGCACCAAATCCTATTTTCAAGAACGAATGTGTGATCGACCCGCTCTGATTATTCGCGAAGGTGGCTCGTTTTTTCAAATCTTGGCGCAAAATAATGAGTGGTTCCGTTGGCCGGTGACCTTGATTTCTCGTCAGGGCGACCGGTTCTTATTTACTTACATAGATGACCAAAATGGAGGAGATAACCAGACAAAACAGGGGTATTTCGAGTTTTCAACAATATCGGGCGTGCCCGCTGCAAAGTTTGTCCTTGATGAATTAGGTGACCTGGGGGAATCCTATGTGGATATGGCACAGATCAGAAACCGGACGAATCTGCCGTTGGCCACCTTTGGTTGGGAAATCAGTCCTGATCTAGACGCTGCATCTCAACATCCAGAATTGCAGACAAACCCAATCCCTTCAAGGACGGTTCAAAACTCGGCCTCATCTACAACTCTGTCTTGTATTCAGACCCAGCAAATTGACCAAGATCCAACTTCGCTTGCTAGCGATTCCGAACGCACAGAATATTTTAATATGTGTGGTCGCCCGATCAGCTGTCAAAGATTGGACAACAATCAACCCGAAACCATCGGGCACAGTATTCAAATATCTACGTGGATTGTGGCGCTTGAGTCCTGTCACTGACGCGGTAGATGATCAAATGTTAATCAGGTGGTAGGTTGCGGCTCGCTTATTGGTTGAATGACCATCCGTTGCCTGCCAAGCATTGAGGGAAACAGGCAGGAGCCCTCATAATGTCAGCATACCCTCCGATCTATTTACTGCGTCATGGTCAGACACTGTGGAATGCCCAAGGCCGTATGCAGGGGCAGTTGAACTCTGATCTGACGGATTTGGGGCGGGTCCAAGCCAAGAGACAGGGGGAGATCCTGTCCCGGCTGCACATCAGCAGTGAGACAGAAGTGATCTGCAGTCCGTTGGGACGTGCGGTTGAAACGGCCAATTTGGTGCTACGCGGGCAGGTGTGGCCCGTGCGCCATGACCCACGGATCATGGAGGTCGGTGTCGGCGATTGGGAAGGGCGCCAACGCGACGACGTTGTTGCCGAAAACCCCGAAATTTTTTCTGGTGAGATCAGTGTTTATGATCGATTCCTGATGGCGCCAAATGGTGAAAGCGAAGCGGAGCTGCAGGCCCGTACTGCCGATTTCCTAACGGGGTTAAGCAAACCAAGCATCGTAATTTCCCACGGGATCACAATTTCCGTTCTGCGTGGGCACCTTATGGGATTGAACCGCGATCAAATCGCGGCGCTGGATCATCCGCAGGGCCGCGTTATCGAGATAAAAGACGGTGTGGAAACCATTCACTAAGCGTTCAATTAAGTTGCGACAGAAAAGAATGGTTTTTCGTTCAAAGACGCTTGACGGCACCCGGGCGTGGACATAGAAGCTCCCTCACGCTTTGAATGAAATTAGAGCGGACAGTGGGCGGTTGTAGCTCAGTTGGTTAGAGTACCGGCCTGTCACGCCGGGGGTCGCGGGTTCGAGTCCCGTCAACCGCGCCATCACTGTCAGCCCCGGTTCCGGGTTAAGGGAACCACGTCGAAAGACATATGCGCGGTTGTAGCTCAGTTGGTTAGAGTACCGGCCTGTCACGCCGGGGGTCGCGGGTTCGAGTCCCGTCAACCGCGCCACTTTCATCCCTAATTGTGAATTTGGCATTTGACGTCGCATGTCTATCATGTCTGAGTTCGGCAATGTGCTTGGCCAAACGTGCCATACTATTGCGTATGGCGTGTTCGGCAGCGATATTATTGTAATTCTTAGCAAACAAAGTGGGGCATACGTTAGCGTATGGGAACTAGGCGTCCTCTGAAGCTAGCAAATAGTCCAAAAACGCCTGGCCTTTGGTCATGACATCCTCAGGTTCCAATGTGGCTAGGATCGCTGCGATGGCACCAAATACCACAAACCAAAACCCGGTTCCGGATTTTCGCAGGGTAAATGCAAAGCCGATCAAAAAGGCTGCCACAATACCTGTATGCGCAAGCGTAATCTGCGCCTCAAACGGTTGAACCTCTTCGAATTTTAGGGCCTGTGACAATATTTCAGATTTGAATTTTAGGGCGCAAGCGGCGGGTGCCATCCACATTGCACCTTGAAATAAGTGTTTGATAGGTTTGATTTTTCCAGAGCGTTTGCTCATCTTCAAGGGGCGTTTTGCTTGCTTTGCAATTTGAACCAAATCTTCTGGCTGGGCATGCGGATTGCGGCTGATCCGTTTGATCCGATCATTAAATGTGGATTGGACTTTGACGCTCATCTCTGCCTCTTTTGATCACCTGAGTTGTTACAACATGGTTAACGTTGAAAGCGGCGGAATAGAGGCAGGGATGCGGCGGCTGAGAGGTTTTGATCATTTCCCAGCCACCGCCATGTTCTATGGGCGCAGTTCGGCCAAAAGATCGTCGATCATTGGGTCCATACCGTTGCGTAGGGCGTCAGTGGGCATGGCAATCGCCTGATCAGGGGGCACGCCCAACCCTTCGTAACCTACATTATGCCCATCCAAATAAATCTGATGCGACAGACCCACGATCCATCCATTTGGCAGGCGCATTTCCAAAATATCCGACAAGTGTCCGGCTGTCGGTTCCCCCAAAATGGTGACATTTGGCAAATCCTGAATGGCCATCGTGAAAATTTCAGCAGCGCTGGCGGTGAATTCGGAATTCAGTAGATAAACGGGCTGATCCAAATGGATTTCAGTATCGGCATTGCGGCGCAAAATTATTTCGGTGGTTTCGCTAAACCCAACTGACATACGGGTGCGTTTACTAAAGGCAAGGCGTTCCGTGTCATCGGCAAAAAATGCCGCGTAAGCCATGGAAATATCATCAGAACCACCCGGGTTAAACCGATTGTCCAAGATGATTGCTTTGGTGTCTTGTAGGGCATCTGCGATCTGGCCAAAGCCGCTGTTTGCAACACCGGTGCTGGTGTTCAGAATGTTTGATTTGGTTTCCATATGGCGCAGCAAAACATAGCCAATATTGCCGTCCAGAATCGTAAATGACAGGCCTGTATTGGGGATGTCAGTCAATCCACGCGCAATTTGCAGATCACGGAATGCGGGCAGGTCTTCTTCCCAGGGAACGTCATTGGCGGGGCTGTAACCAATCCCGGCATCGGGGCGATAAATATAGGTATGCCCGTCATCCAGTCCTTTGATGGATTGGACCATTCGATCCCAGAGCGCGTCATTGGTAAGGGGTTCCTGATCAGACGGGGCCAATTGGGCCTGTCGGTCGTTCCAATCTACATTGTGAAGCGCAAAAAACGGATAATGCTGATCAAAAATGGTCCAGAAGGCGTGATAATTGGCAAAGCTAGAACCCGGAATTGGGGTTGTACCCTCTGCGCATAGCGGGGGCAGAGCGTCAATTCGATCCGCGCGAATTGGGTTAACGGCCCCCTCGACGCGGGCGACTAATTCGGTCTGTGACGCCTCAAATTGGTAGCCCGCCAAAACGGACATCATGACCGAATGGGCCGGAACTTTGCCTTCGATCAGGCAATGCGCATCGCTGTGTTGATAAAGGTCAATTTGGAAACGCCCGATATCTAAAATGTAGCCATAGCCCTGGGTCATCCAAATGCCGCGCATGTTGCGATCCGGGCCAAAGAATGGCCAAGTCACTGCAAATGCGGCGAAAAATAACAGAGCCCCCCGAAGCGCCCAGCGTAAAAATTGTCGTATAACCATGATTGATCCAATCGCTGAAAAAACGCCCGGTCAATGAACCGAGCGTTCTGGGATGTTATTTAGCCAAGGATTGTAACACCCGTGCCCATGACCGAATGCCTTTGTGGAAGCTTTCCATGTCGTATTTTTCGTTCGGAGAATGGATGCGATCGTCGTCATGACCAAAGCCGATCATCATGCTTTCCATGTCCAGAATGGATTTAAAGAACCCTGCGATAGGGATCGATCCCCCGGTGCCGATGAACACGGCTTCGCGGTCCCATTCGTCGCTAAGGGCCTGACGTGCCGCAACAAATTCAGCCTGTGTGACGTCCATGACGGACCCGCGCGACCCTTCTTTGTCACTGTCCCATTCGATGGTGCAGTCTGGTTTTAGCTGTGCCGTGATATGGGCGCGCAACGATTTTTGCAGCGCATCCGGGTCCATGTCGCCCACCAAACGGCAAGTGATTTTGCAATGGGCCTCGGCTGGGATGACGGTTTTGGACCCTGCACCGTTATATCCGCCCCACAGACCGTTAATTTCCAAGGTTGGGCGCGACCAGACCTGTTCCAACGTCGTGCGATCCTTTTCGCCATGAGGCTGGGTTAAGCCGGCATTGCCCAGATAGGCCGCTTCGTCGAACCCGCAGCCCGCCCAAAGTTGTTTTATCTCGTCAGAGGTTTCGCTGACCCCATCATAAAACCCGGGCACGGTCACAGCGCCGGTTTCTTCGTCATAAAGTGAGGCAATGATGCGGGACATTTCGCGCAGCGGGTTCAGGGCAGGGCCACCATACAGTCCCGAATGGAGATCCATTTTCGGCCCGTGCAGGGTGAATTCCTCTTTGAGCATGCCGCGCAGCTGGGTGGTGATCGATGGCACGCCCCGGCTGACCATACCGGTGTCACAAATCAGCGCGATGTCACAGCTTAGCTCAGCTTTGTTTTCGTTCAGGAATGGAATCAGGGACGGTGATCCGCTTTCTTCTTCGCCTTCAAAGAAGAACGTAACTTTGGTGGGCAGGGTCCCGGTGACATGTTTCCAGGCGCGGCAGGCTTCGACAAATGTCATCAACTGGCCTTTGTCATCGGATGATCCGCGGCCCTGAATGATTTTCCCATGGGGGGAATCAGTAATGATCGGTTCAAACGGGGGGCTGTCCCACAATTCCAACGGATCGACGGGTTGCACGTCATAATGACCGTAAAACAATAGATTTGGTTTCGTATCGGCGTCATGACCGGAATGTGCGACCACCATAGGATGACCTTTGGTGGGACGTTTGGACGCGTCAAAACCAAGATTGGTTAATTCTTCCACCAGCCAATCGGCGGCTTGATCACAATCATCTTTGTATGCGGGATCGGTCGAAATTGATTGAATCCTGAGGAAATTCAATAGCCTATCGGTTGCGTCGTCAATTGTTTCGTCAATCCGCGCCAGCACTTTTTCCAGTGACATTCATTTCTCCTTGATCCAAATCAAGGCGACCTTAGGCATCGGATGAGAGTTGTCCAGTGTCGTATTGACTGATAGAAAAGTGCCTGCACATGTATAAGCCTGTCGTCCGAAATTTGCGCCCGGTCCGCATTCATAACGTTGAGTGTAAATTGGATGGAAATGAACCAGACGAAAAACGGGCGTGCCGACAAGAGAAGGGAAGATCCGTGGACTATAATGCAAAGCTGGATGAAGCGCTTGGTCGGCTTCACGAGGAAGGCCGGTACCGGACTTTTATCGACATCGAGCGTCAGCGCGGTCATTTCCCTCATGCGACTTGGCGTCGTGAGGACGGCACGGAAAAACCCGTCACCGTGTGGTGCGGCAATGATTATCTGGGCATGGGGCAACATCCGGTTGTTCTAAACGCCATGCACGAAGCCGTTGATGCCGCGGGTGCGGGATCGGGCGGAACACGCAATATTTCCGGCACAACTGTTTATCACAAACAGCTCGAAGCAGAGCTGGCTGACCTGCATGGCAAAGAGGCCGCGCTGCTGTTTACCAGCGCCTATATTGCCAATGATGCCACATTAAGTACGCTGCCTAAGTTGTTCCCAGGGTTGATTATTTATTCGGATGCGCTGAACCATGCATCCATGATCGAAGGGGTGCGCCGCAATGGGGGCTCCAAACGTATTTTCCGGCATAACGATGTGGCGCATCTGCGTGAATTGATGGCCGCAGATGATCCCAAAGCCCCCAAGCTGATTGCGTTTGAATCCGTCTATTCAATGGATGGTGACTTTGGCCCGATCGAAGAAATTTGCGATCTGGCCGATGAATTTGGCGCGCTGACCTATATCGACGAAGTCCACGCCGTGGGCATGTATGGGCCACGTGGTGCAGGTGTTGCTGAACGGGATCGCCTGATGCATCGTTTGGACATCATCAACGGCACATTGGCCAAAGCGTTTGGAGTTATGGGCGGCTATATCGCAGCCTCTGCCAAATTGTGTGACGCGATCCGGTCCTATGCGCCGGGCTTCATTTTCACCACCTCTTTGCCCCCTGCGGTGGCGGCTGGGGCGGCAGCGTCAGTTGCACATCTGAAAACTGATTCTGCCTTGCGTGAAACCCATCAAACGCAGGCAAAAATCTTGAAAACCCGTCTCAAAGGGCTGGGATTGCCGATTATTGACCATGGCAGCCACATCGTTCCGCTGATTGTGGGCGATCCGGTTCACACCAAAAAACTGTCTGATATGCTGTTGGAAGATCACGGAATATACGTGCAGCCGATCAATTTCCCGACCGTTCCACGCGGCACTGAACGTCTACGGTTTACCCCGTCGCCTGTGCACGGTCCGCGTGAAATGGATGCATTGATCACGGCCTTGGACGCGTTGTGGTCCCATTGTGCGCTGAATCGTGCCGAATTGGCCGGTTAACCCGGTTCTAATGATGCACGATACAAGATCCTGTGATATTTAAGATTCATCCATAGCCAAAATCACGAATCGATTGGGCTATGTTCGGGGCAAAGAGCAAACGGGACATTGTCATGATCGGTCGAAGCTTTTGGCGCGACAAACCGGTTCAAGACGCTGAACCTCAGACGGGGTTCGATGCGTTCGAATTGCGTTTGGGCGATACGCTACGTGGTGAACGTGCGACAATGGGCAAATCCCTGTTGGATGTTCAACGCGAACTGAAAATCAAGGCGGCCTATGTCGCCGCGATTGAGAATTGCGATCCCACTGCTTTTGACACACCCGGATTTATTGCCGGTTATGTGCGGTCTTATGCGCGCTATCTGAATATGGATCCTGATTGGGCATTTGATACCTTTTGCGCCGAAAGCGGATTTGCAACGGCACATGGTATGTCCGCCGAAGCATCCAGCGCGAAACCGTCACGTGACGATCGGCTGAACCAATCCAAAGGCAATGACATTTTTTCCTCACCGGCGACACCGTTTGTACCGGCCGGGGATGCGTTTATGGCCAATATTGAACCCCGGGCCATTGGTTCGGTGCTGGTTCTGGTGGCTTTGATCGGTGGGCTGGGCTACGGCGGCTATTCCGTGTTGCAAGAGGTACAGCGTGTGCAATTTGCCCCGGTTGAACAGACCCCAACCGTTGTGTCTGAATTGCAGGTTGATCCGCTGGCTGGTGGGGGGCTGACCCCACAATCTGCGTCCCCGGACCAAGTTACCAATACGTTCACTGCCCCATCCTCAGAAGCATTGGATCGGTTATATCGTCCACAGGCTTTGGACACGCCGGTCATGGTGGCTCGGGATGCGCCAATTGCCAGTTTGCACCCCGGATCGCTCGGGGTTCTGTCGGATGAACATCCTGTAACGGATGCGGTAAACGATGCCGTCACACTGGCCATCAACGAAGCGCCGGCGACGGACCTGAACAGCGTTATCGTCACCGAAGGGCCTGCCCCAGAAGTGGCATTGATTGCTGTGCGTCCGGCTTGGGTCCGGGTCCGTGCGGCCGATGGTGCGGTGATCTTTGAGGCAACAATGAATGCCGGTGACACCTATATCGTCCCCAAAACAGAAGACCCGGCAACCTTGCGGATCGGTGAATCTGGCGCGGTGTTTTTCGCTGTAAATGGCGCGGCTTATGGCCCGGTTGGCCCGCGGGGGCAGGTGTCGTCGAACGTGGCTTTGTCTGCGGATAACGTCACGCAGAATTACGCGGCGGCGGATATTGCGGCGGATCGCGAATTACAAGAGGCCGTGCGCACGGCGGAATTGCAACTGGCGCAATAAGCGCGCATTTGCACAATAAATCCTAAAAATGTGTCGTTGTTCCTCGGGCTTAATCGGCCTAGATGTTGCGTATCGCAGATCGCAAAGGGTTGCCTGATGTCGTTGAACTCAATTCGTCCGTGGCGCAATATTTATCGCCGTGAAAGCCGCCAGATCATGGTGGGGAATGTGCCAGTTGGGGGGGATGCCCCAATTTCGGTTCAGACGATGACCAACACATTGACCACCGACGTGGCCGCAACGGTTGCACAGGTTCAGGCGGCCGCGGATGTGGGCGCGGATATTGTCCGTGTGTCTGTGCCGGATGTGGAATCGTCCACCGCCCTTAAGGACATTGTCAAAGCCAGCCCCGTTCCGATCGTCGCGGATATCCATTTTCACTATAAACGTGGGATCGAAGCGGCGCAGGCAGGCGCGGCCTGTTTGCGGATCAATCCCGGCAATATTGGCAGCCCCGAACGGGTCAAAGACGTCATCAATGCCGCGCGCGATCATGGATGTTCCATCCGAATTGGCGTCAATGCCGGATCATTGGAAAAACATCTGCTGGATAAATATGGCGAACCGACCCCGGATGCGATGGTCGAAAGCGGGATGGACCATATCAAAATCCTTCAGGACCATGACTTTCATGAATTTAAGATCAGCGTCAAAGCATCTGATATCTTTATGGCGACCGCGGCCTATCAAAAACTGGCCGAAGCCACCGATGCGCCGATCCATCTGGGGATCACCGAGGCGGGGGGACTAACATCCGGCACAATCAAATCCGCGATTGGCATGGGCAATCTGTTATGGGCCGGGATTGGCGATACAATCCGCGTGAGCCTCTCTGCTGATCCCGTCGAAGAGGTCAAAGTCGGCTTTGAAATGCTCAAAAGCCTGGGATTGCGGCATCGAGGTGTGAATATCATTTCTTGCCCCAGCTGTGCTCGGCAGGGGTTTGATGTGATCAAAACTGTGGAAACCTTGGAACAGCGTTTGGAACATATCAAAACGCCAATGTCGCTGTCGATCATCGGCTGCGTGGTCAATGGTCCGGGCGAAGCATTGATGACCGATGTCGGCTTTACCGGTGGCGGGGCCGGGCACGGGATGGTCTATCTGGCAGGCAAAGCCAGCCACAAAATGTCCAACGATCAGATGGTGGAACACATCATCGAAGAGGTCGAGAAAAAAGCGGCCCTGATTGAGGCCGCTTCGTCGGAATAACACTGAGTGCTGGTTCAAAGGCTGGGAACAATATCAACCCAGCCTGAACTATCAGATGTACATGTGTGCGCGGAAAACATGGGCAACGATGTCGCTGCGTTCCAGACCCATTTTCGCAAGCTTGTCGTCGCTCAGGTTTTGCAGACGCTCAACTTCTTTTACGCGGCTGTTGTTTTCGGACAGATACATGATGGCGTTCCCAATTGCGCGAAACGGCGCTGTCAGGATGTCAAAGATGGAAATGTGTGCTGTGTGTGTGTCAGTTGCGGCCATTGTCATAACTCCTAAAGGCTTAATCGCCTCCCTTGGTTATGAAGCTAAGGCTTTGATCCTATGGCCACAACGCATGTTTCAGCAAGCCCGCTTTGCACTCGCAGCATAGCTTTGCAAGTGCAGCATTACCCTTCGGCGCGCAGATCACGCACCACATTGCGCATGCCATCCAACGGTACATATCCACGCAGCATTTGATCTTGGAAAACAAATGTCGGTGTGCCGCTGATTTGTAAACGCTGCGCCAGCAGGCGGTTTTCTTCGATGATTTTGCCAACTTCATCGCTGGTCATTTCATCCAGAATTGCTTCGGAATCAAACCCCAGCGCTTCGGCCAACCGGGTGAGGCTGTCGCCAGAAATTTCACCACGCATGGTCATCAATGCGTCAGAGGCCAGTTTGTATCCCTCATTGCCTTCGACAATTTGTGCCGCCAAGGCAAATTGAGAGGCCAACATGCTTTGTTCGCCCAAAATGGGAAATTCTTTTACGATGACACGAATATTGCCGTCCGAGCTGACCAATTCTGCCACTTCGGGATGGGCGCGTTTACAATAACCGCACCGGTAATCCAGAAACTCGACGATTGTGATGTCGCCATCCGGATTGCCGCCTTCCCAGGAAAAACCGTCATCAAACAGGGCATCCGCATTGGCCCGCGCCAAATTCACATCAACATTGGCCTGTGCATCGGCCTGACGGCTTTCCAGCACATCGATGGCTTCCATCAACACTTCGGGGTTATCCAGCAGATAGGCCCGCACTTCGGCGCGAAACGCATCGCGTTCGGCGTCGCTCAGGGCGTCCAGATCGGTGGCAGAGGCCGGAAAACCCGCCCCAATAACAAGACCAAACGAAAGTGCAGCTGCGGCAAGGCGGTTCATGATTGGTTTATCTCCCGGAAATTTGTTCTGCTGTTCTGAGCACATCTTGGGCGCGCTGCCAAGAGGCGGATCCGCGCGGCAATTGATCCACGGCGCGTTGTGCATGGATGGCGGCGTCAGAAAATCGCCCGCGCAGGGCATATCGTTCTGCCACGGCCAAACTGGCCTGACCGTTCTGACCATTACGCGCATAGGCCAAGCCCAGATCACGCAACATATTGGCATTTCGGTCATCCCTTGCGCGGGATTGTTCCAAAACTGATAACGCGCGACGGTTTCCATCTGCGGTGTCCAATGCCAACAAGGCCCGACCGTAACTGGCCAAGATCAGCGCGTCGCTTGGCGCCAGTTCAATCGCCCGGGCATAGGCAGCAACCGCGCCTGCGGCTTGCCGGCTTTCTAACAGGATTTGTCCCTTTAGTTCATGCACAAATGGATCATTTGGGCGTGCCGCGACCAAGGCGTTGATGGCGGCCATGGCCCGTTCTGTATTGGGGACGCGATGATGGGCAACCGCTTGGCGCATCAACGATATTGTGTCCGTTGCCCCACGTGTGCGCCGCAAGGTCCAGCCGGGGTTTTGGGTAAAGGCCGACAGTTTTCCCTGTGCGCGCGCAAACCAGTAATCAGCGGTGTCGCTTTCAGCAACCGGGGACGGATTGCCCGCCACCAAACCTTCGAAGGCGCGAATGCGGTCCCGCGTCAACGGATGTGACCGTGCATAGGGGTCTTGGCGTGATACGGACAATGCCTCTTGGCCGCGAAAGATGTTTAAGACCTCAACAGCGGCAGATGTATCGACCCCGGCGGCGCGTAAATACCGAAACGAGGATTGATCGGCGGCGGATTCCTCTGATCGGGTATGGGCTAGGTAATTTCGCTGGGCGGATCCAGTGGTGCCCAGGGCAATTCCCCCTGCGGCGTCGCCATTACCGGATGCGGCTGCAACAGCAGCCAGCGCAAATCCAAGTGTGGTGAGCGTGCTGGCGCTGCGCTGATTGGCCAATCGCCGTGTCAGGTGCCCGTTGGCGATATGAGCGGCCTCATGGGCGATCACAGATTGAAGCTGTGCTGCGCTTTCCAATTCTAAGATCAGCCCGGAATGCAGATAAATCGCTCTTGTATCGACAACAAAGGCGTTGAGGCTGCGATCCTGAATGACAATGATTTTGGTATGGCCGGGCAATCCTGCCGCGTTCAGGATAGGGCGTGCCAGTTCTGACAGGGCAAATTCAATTTCTGAATCCCGCAAAAACGTCACGGCCTGCGCGGGCAGGGCCAGCATCCAGATCACGGTCGCGGCAATCAGATGCCGAACAAAAGGAAAGCACATTGACGAGGCTCGCTGTTGGGTTGAAAACCTTAGCCAAGACCAAGATCGACAAACATGATAAAACTTGGCCAACCATAGGCGGCAGAATATGCGAAACTCAAGACGCGGTGTGATTGATCCCTTCATTGTGATGGATGTGATGGAAGCCGCCCGTGCCGCAGAGGCCGCTGGACGCCAGATAATCCACATGGAAGTAGGGCAACCGGGCACCGGAGCCCCATCTGAGGCCCGTCGGCGGTTGGCCGCTGATCTAGAGGCCGGACCGTTGGGCTATACGGTTGCGTTGGGTCTGCCGGAATTGCGGGCGCGGATCGCGCAAATGTATGGGGAATGGTATGACGTTGATCTGAACCCCGAGCGGGTTGTTGTCACAGCTGGGGCGTCAGGTGCGTTTTTGCTTGCGTTTTCAGCGTTGTTCGACACGGGTGAACGGGTTGGACTGGGGGCACCCTGCTACCCATCCTATCGGCAGATTTTGCGCGCAATGGACATTAATCCGGTCGCCATACCAACCCGTATGGCCAACCGTTTACAGCCCGTCGCACAGGATGTGGCAAATTATGACCTAAACGGTCTGATTGTCGCATCGCCAGCCAACCCGACCGGAACCATGTTGGATCATGGCCAAATGTCCAGCCTTGCCGATGCATGTCGTGATCACAATGCAGCGTTTATATCCGACGAAATCTATCACGGATTGGAATACGAAGCCAAAGCTGTCAGCGCGTTAGAAGTGACCAACGACACCTATGTGATCAATTCGTTTTCCAAATATTTCTCGATGACCGGCTGGCGCGTTGGCTGGATGGTGGTTCCTGACGATCACGTGCGGATCATTGAACGACTGGCCCAAAACATGTTCATCTGCCCACCCCATGCATCGCAACGTTTGGCCTATCACGCGATGGATTGCACGGATGAATTGGACGCAAATGTCGATGTTTATCGCTCCAATCGCGCCTTAATGATGGAAGGCTTGCCCAAAGCCGGGTTCACCAAGGTCGCACCGCCTGATGGGGCGTTTTATGTCTATGCGGATGTCAGTGACATCACAGCAGATTCCAAAGCTTTGTCCGAAGATATCCTTGAAAAGGTGGGGGTTGCGGTCACGCCCGGTTTGGATTTCGATCCACAAGAGGGGCATAAATGGCTGCGGTTTTCCTATGCCCGCGCCACTGACGACATTGTCGAAGGTTTGGCACGCCTAGAGACCTATATGGAGGCGCGTGAATGATGTTTTTGTACATAAAAACAGTTGTCTATAGCGCGTTGTTAAGTCTGTCCGTTGCTGGCGCAGCTTTGGCGCAGGATTTTACCGCATTGGCGCGGATCGATGCCGGTCAAAGCGTCGTGCGTGACCTGCACCGCGGGATTGAGGTTGATCTATACCTGTCCCAGGTGGTGCCGTATCGCGTGTTCACATTAGACGACCCGCGTCGGCTGGTTCTGGATTTTCGCGAAGTGGATTGGCGCGGCGCCAGCCGGGATGGAATGCTGAAAGCGTCAGGTGTCAGCGATCTTCGGTTTGGCGTTTTGCGGCCCGGTTGGTCGCGCATGGTTGTTGATCTGAACGATGCGTTGCGTGTGGACAGCGCCGGGATGGAGGTCAGCGATATTGATGGCACAGCCCGGTTGCGGGTGGTGATGCAATCGACCGATCCCGTTGATTTTGCAGAACGTTCTGGCGCACCGAATGATCCTGAATGGGCGTTTCTGATGGCCGATGCCACACAATCTGCACCGGCCAAGGACCCAAATGGCCCCTTGGTTGTTGTGATTGATCCGGGGCATGGGGGGATTGATCCCGGGGCGCAGCGCGCAGGCATAAACGAAGCCGATGTGATGCTGCAATTGGCGTTTGAGTTGGCCGAAGCCGTTGCGCGTGCGGGCATGATCCCGGTTCTGACGCGAAATGACGATAGTTTTGTTTCGCTTGAGGAACGTATGACTTTGGCACGTGCTGCGGGGGCGGATGTGTTGCTGTCGCTTCATGCGGATGCGCTGGAAGGGGAACAAACATCGGGCGCGTCGTTTTATACGCTCAGCGAAGCAGGGGCCGATCGCGCATCGCAACGCATGGCGGAACGTCATGATCGTGCCGATCTGATCGCAGGTTTGGATTTGTCTGAACAAGACGACACAATCGCCACGGTTTTGATGGATTTGGCCCGTTTGGAAACCCGTCCACAAACGGCTCGGCTGGCATCTGCTTTGGTATCGGGGTTTGAAAACAATCAATCTCCGTTGCATTCCCGTCCCCGCCGAGAAGCGGTTTTGGCGGTGCTGAACGCGGCCGATTTCCCATCGGTGTTGATCGAAGTTGGGTTTTTATCCAGCGACGAAGATCGCGCGCGTTTGCTATCGCCGCAGGGTCGTGAAAAGATCGTCAACGGGATTGTCGCCGGGCTGTTCACATGGGCTGCACAAGAAGACAGCCTTGCGCCGCTTGTGCGTCAATAAACGCAGAAAACCTGTTTATTTACAGGGGGACGCATCAAAATTTACGGCAGCGGGGTGAGGTCAAAATGTTTGATAGCTTCGCCAGTGCCCAGTTTTGAATATAGGGCGATGGGTTTTTCATCGTCGTTATCCGCTTGGATCATCACGACCCATGCGCCGATATCGCCGGCCAGATGGCGCACCTGATTGATCAGTTTCTTTGCCACACCTGTGCGCCGATTGGGTTTGGCCACAGCCAGATCATAAATGTAAATTTCTGATCGTTCCTGTTCGAACTTTTCCAATTCATAGGCCACAATCCCACCAATGACATCGTCATCATGCAGCGCTGCCATGGCGATAAACGTGTCTTTGGACAACAAACGCAGCAAATATCGATCCGAAGGCGGTGTGGCGGTATATTCGTCTGCCATGTCAAAAACATTGCCAAACAGCACATTCATTTGGCGCAGCAAATGCAGATCACCCGGACCCAGTCGTTTGATTGAAACGTCTATCATCCCGCGATCTTAGCCCAGACCCACATAACGTGCCAGCCAGATTGTATGCTGGTTGCATTCTGGGTCTTCTGGCACAAAGGCGAGCTCTTCAAATCCGTGCTGTGTCAGCAGATCACGGTATTCCTGCGGGTCTAAACTGGCATGGTAAACGGGTTCATCGGCCACATGACCGATTGCTTCTCCGTTGCTGGTGCCGCTGGTAAACATCAGGGCCGCGCGCGGGGCTGCGTGACGGGCGAATACCGCAAACATCGCCCGTTGATCCTCCGCTGAGAGGTGAAAAAACGAATTCCACCCCATGACCGCATCGAATTTTTGCCCCAGATCCAATCCACGCATATCTGCATTGACAATTTTTGCGCGGGGCAGGTTCTGTTTAAACAGCTCCACCATGGCGGCGGCCCCATCCACGCCGGTCACATCTAGCCCGCGTTCCAGCAAATAACTGGCAATAGGGCGCCCAGACCCACAGCCCAGATCCAACACCCGGCGACGTTTTTCATTCAGCGGCGTGTGCTGGATCAGCCGATCCATCCATTTGCGTTCAAACAGGGACCGGTCCCGGCGGCGATCCCATTCAGGTGCAACACGGTTATAAGTGGGCAATATATCATCAGGCTTCATCGGGGTATCTGGACCGGTCTGGGCGTGTACCGCAAGGGGGGAAATCCCTGCGAAACAAATGCAGGCATTTTCCAGCCGATTTGCACCTTTGGGCTTTTGACCCCAGCGATTGTGGGGCGTATAACGCATGGGTTGTTTGGGCTATCCATTGGGGAAAACCACGTGATCTTGCGTCCTATCATGTCCTTTTTCGGGGCAATTTTTTCGATGATCACCCTCGGGCTCGCCATGGGTGCGCTTACGCTTGGTGCTGTTTTTTATATGTATGGCAGGGACTTACCCAGTCATGAGGTGCTGGCGCAATACACGCCGCGCACTATCAGCCGGATTTATTCATCTGAGGGCAACATCATCGATGAATTTGCGGTGGAACGTCGGCTGTTTACCCCGGCCGAAGAAATCCCCGATTTGGTCAAACAGGCGTTTATTTCCGCCGAGGATAAAAATTTCTACACCCACGAAGGCTATGACATTCGCGGGATTGGGGCCGCTTTTGTTGAAGCGGTGCGTTCGCGGGGGGAAAATCTGCGTGGGGCGTCCACAATTACCCAACAGGTGATGAAGAACTTTTTGCTATCCTCTGATCGCTCTGCGGAACGGAAAATCCGTGAAATCATTCTGGCGGCTCGGATGGAACAGGTTCTGGACAAAGAACATATCCTTGAGCTGTATCTGAATGAGATTGATCTAGGGGTGCGCAGTTTTGGGGTGACGGCGGCGGCGCGGTCTTACTTCAACAAAACCTTGGATGAATTGAACCCAGCCGAGGCGGCCTTTTTGGCGGTACATCCCAAAGCGCCTTATTCTTATCATCCGGTACGCGACCGTGAGGATGCATTAGAACGACGCAACTTTATCCTCGAAGAGATGTTTGAAAATGGGTACTTGACCGAAGATCAATACAATACCGCCATCGCGGACCCGTTGCTGACCGTGCAAAATGGCGACTTTGCCAGCTATCAATCAGAATTGCCGCCGCGGGATTATTTTACGGATGAAATTCGCCGTCAAATGACCCGGCAATTCGGATTGGATACCACCGAATTTTCCGGTGAAGGTTACGCCATTCGCGCCACGATCGACCCAGATTTGCAGGTTGTTGCACGGGAATCGCTGCAACGGGCGCTGCGGGACTTTGATCGGTCCCAAGGGCGCTGGCGCGGCACGGGCGTAACCATTCCAGTAGAAACGCTAACGGATGAAGCAACCTGGCGCGACGCCTTGGCTGATGTGACAGCGCCGCGCAACGTGGATTATCAGGACCACTGGTATCTGGCGGTGGTTCTGGATGTTCAGGATCAGCAATTGATCATCGGCATCGAAGATGTGGCCACGGATGATGCCCGTGGAAATGTTGTGCCGCGCAGTGACACCAGCTGGTTCAGTGGTAATCTATTTGACAATTTTGCCCCCGGCGATGTGATCCATGTCCGCGAACGGACCGAAGGTGGGGCCTTTGTGCGGTGGACGTTGGAACAGGTGCCGCGTGTGCAGGGCGGGTTCATGGCGATGGATGTGAATACGGGCCGCGTTTTGGCGATCCAAGGCGGATTTGCCTATCAGCATTCCGTGTTTAACCGCGCCACCCAAGCCCGTCGTCAGCCCGGGTCTTCGTTTAAACCGTTCGTTTATGCCGCCGCACTTGATTCCGGCTACACGCCTGCGACCATCGTGGTTGATGCCCCAATTGAGGTGCGCGCAGGTGGCGAAATCTGGCGCCCGCAAAACGCATCACACCAGTTTTACGGCCCAACGCCTGTACGCACAGGGATCGAACAATCGCGCAACCTGATGACCGTGCGATTGGCCCAAGAGGTCGGCATGGACGTCATCGCAGGCTATGCGGAACGGTTTGGCGTTTATGAGGATATGAACGAATATCTGTCGGCGTCACTGGGGTCTGAGGAAACCACTTTGTTCAACATGGTGGCGGCCTATGCGATGTTTGCCAATGGTGGCGAACGGGTTGAACCGACCTTGGTGGATCGGGTGCAGAACCGGTATGGCGAAACCATCTATCGTCACGATCAGCGCGATTGCGTGGATTGCGGGCGGACATCCCTGCGTGATGGTGAGGCACCCTCGATCCTGTCCAACCGAGAACGGGTAATGAACGCGGTCACCGCCTATCAATTGACGTCGATGATGCAGGGCGTGGTTCAACGCGGCACCGCGCGGCGCACCGTGAATTTGCCAGTGCCGATCGCGGGCAAAACCGGCACCACCAACGATGCCAAAGATGTATGGTTTGTTGGGTTTTCGTCCAACATCGTCGCGGGTTGCTATATCGGCTATGACGTGCCACGCACCATGCCCGGCGCATCAGGTGGTGGCATGTGTGGCCCCGTGTTTAACCGGTTCATGCAAGAGGCCATTCAGCAATATGGTGGCACGGATTTCCGCGCCCCGGCAGAATGCGAGTTCATTAAAATCGACCGGTTCACCGGGTCACGGCTGCCTGACAGTGCCAGCGGTGAAAATGTCGTTGCTGAATGTTTCCGCGAAGGGGAATCGCCGTTGTTTGGTGTGACATTTGATGGCGGTTTTGCCATGGCGGGTGACATTCCAATTTTCGAAGAAGCACAGCGCGGTCAGCCACAACGCGCCACCAATGCCACCGGCGGCACGGCCGTCATTGGTCCGCGCGCCACGTTGGGCACGCTCAGCTCTGGTGGTTTGTACTAACCCTATTTTGCACCACTCAGCCCCTGCATATCTTTGATTGTGCTGGGGCTTGTCGTGGATCAGGGGCTGCGGTATCACAGCCTGCACACCCAATCCGAGGATTTCCCATGCGCGCCGAAACACAAAATATTGTTGCAGCGATTGAAAAATCTTTGGCGCTGTTGAAACAGCGGATGGACTGGGAAACCGCGCCTTATCGGCTCGAAGAATTTAACGCCCGCGTCGAAGATCCCACCCTGTGGGACAATCCAGAAGCCGCGCAAAAATTGATGCGCGAACGCCAGAATTTGGTGGATGCGATGGATACGCATAATTCGATCGCGCAGGATCTGAGCGACAATATCGAATTGATCGAATTGGGCGAAATGGAAGAAGACGACGAAGTGATTGGTGAGGCCGAAGAGGCGCTGAAATCACTGTCAGAAACCGCCGCCAAGAAAGAGTTGGAAGCGTTGCTGGACGGCGAAGCAGATTCCAATGACACCTTTTTGGAGGTCAATGCCGGGGCCGGGGGCACCGAGAGCTGCGACTGGGCCAGCATGTTGGCGCGGATGTATGTGCGATGGGCCGAGAAAAAAGGCTACAAAGTTGAGCTGCAATCCGAAAGCGCAGGCGACGAAGCCGGGATCAAATCAGCGTCTTATAAAATTTCAGGCCATAATGCCTATGGCTGGTTAAAATCCGAAAGCGGTGTGCATCGTTTGGTGCGGATTTCGCCCTTTGACAGCGCTGCGAAACGGCACACATCGTTTACCTCGGTCAAAGTGTACCCTGTGGTGGACGACAATATCGAAATCGAAGTGAACCCGGCGGATATCCGGCTGGACACCTATCGGTCGTCTGGGGCGGGTGGTCAGCACGTGAACACCACCGATTCCGCGGTGCGGATCACCCACTTTCCCACTGGGATTGTGGTGACGTCATCGGAAAAATCCCAGCACCAGAACCGCGACATCGCGATGAAGGCGTTGAAATCGCGCCTTTACCAGATGGAATTGGACAAACGGTCAACCTTGGTCAACGAGGCCCATGAAAACGCGGGCGATGCGGGCTGGGGCAACCAGATCCGGTCTTATGTGTTGCAGCCCTATCAAATGGTCAAAGATCTGCGCACCAATTTTGAAACCTCAGATACCAAAGGTGTGCTGGACGGCGACCTGGATGGGTTCATGGCGGCAACTTTGGCGATGGATGTCTCTGGCAAAAGCCGGGCCGAGGCCAATTCAGACGATTAACACCCGTTCGGGGCGTCTGGGCGATCGATTGATAAAATGCAATTCGGGGTGTGAATTGCTTGACAAAACAAGGGCAAAGCGGGTGATCTAAGTCTGAGGAGACGCCATGACCCAATTGCCCGATACGCCCGCTGCTTCGCCGTTGCCCGATATTGGCCAGATTACGTTGCACGAATTATGGGCGTCGCTAAAGGCCGGCCTGCATGATTTCCGCCGCGCGCCGCAATTTGGGCTTTTCTTCAGTGCGATTTATGTGGTCGGCGGTTTTCTGATGCTGTGGCTTGGGGCAGGGCATGTGACTTGGGTGCTGGCCACGTCGCTTGGATTTCCGCTTTATGCGCCATTTGCGGCGGTGGGCCTTTACGAAGTCAGCCGCCGGTTGGAATCTGATCAGCCACTTGTATGGCGCGACGTTTTAGGCGTGGTTTGGCAGGAACGGCATCGGCAAATCCCTTGGATGGGGGCGATCATCGTGATCTATTTCCTGTTCTGGACGTTTTTGGCGCATATGATTTTTGCACTGTTCATGGGGGTCTCGACCATGACCAATGTCATGACCAGCTATGACGCGTTTCTAACGGCGGATGGCCTGACGATGATTGCGGTGGAACTGGCCGTTGGCGCGGCGATTGCGTTCCTGCTCTTTGCGCTCACGGTGGTCAGTTTGCCGCTGCTGTTGGAAAAAGAAATCGACTTTATCTCTGCCATGCTGCTTAGCTTTCGCACGGTGCAGGAAAATTTCTTTGTGATGCTGGTCTGGGCGATTTTAATCGCCGTCGTCAGCCTGATCGCGCTGGCCCCGTTGTTCCTTGGCTTGATGGTCGCGTTGCCAATTTTGGGGCATGCCACGTGGCATCTTTATCGTCGCGCGCTCTATGATCCCGTGTAACGCCAGATCTTTGTTGATCTAAATACGCATATCCAGACATCTGATACAAAAAAGGCCCCGCGCAAATGGCAGGGCCTTTTCGAAATCTACGGATCGTTCACCCGGAACTTAGCCTTGCTGTTTGGCAGGCGCTGCTTGTTGTTTGCGATTGCCACCGGGGTTCAGTGGATCGTCTTGACGCTGAACGGAACCCTCAAAATGTGCTCCGCTTTCGATGGCGATGGTTTTGTGGATGATGTCACCTTCGACGCGGGCTGTGGATGTCAGGCGCACTTTCAGGCCGCGCACGCGCCCAATGATACGGCCATTGACCACAACATCATCGGCCACAACTTCGCCTTTGACGGTGGCGCCTTCGCCAACAGTCAACAGATGCGCTCGGATATCGCCTTCGATTTGGCCTTCGATCTGAATGTCACCTGATGTCTTCAGGTTGCCTTTGACCATCAGGTCAGCCGACAGCGTCGATGCTGGTGGCTTGGCCTTAGGGGCTGAGGGCTTAAATTCCGGAGCAGGGGCAGCAGGCGCGGGTTTTGCTTCGGCTGTGGCCGGTGCATCTGCTGTTTTGGGTCCGGGCTCGTTGATTTTGCTTTTAGAAAACATCTTGTCCAGCTCTTATATAGATCATGGGGTTAATGGGCCGTCCTCCGACACGTACTTCGTAGTGCAGGTGAGGGCCGGTCGACCTTCCGGAATTTCCAATATCACCAATATGATCCCCGCGCGAGACCCTTTGTCCAACTTCGACGCGGATGCGGTTCTGGTGGGCATAGCGGGTTTCAACACCAAAGGCATGCTGGATCTTAACCAGACGCCCATATCCTGAGGACCATCCAGCGAAAGTCACAACACCGTCCGCCGGGGCATAGATGTGGGTGCCAATTGGAGCGGCAAAATCGGTGCCATTATGCATCCGTCCCCAACGCATTCCAAACCCAGAGGTAAAGCGAAAATTGTCTTTGACGGGCATTTCGAACGGCGCGCGTTCGGCTGCGATGCGATAAAGATTGATCCGATCCATGGAATTGAGAATCGCATTGGCGCGTTCTGCATCCGGGTCCGGATCGCCCCCCATGGTGGAAAATGACATCGGAACCAGCGGGCCGCCAGTGCCGGAATAGCCGCGGCGCACTTCGGCAATCAGGTTATCAGGGTCCATGCCAGCGGCGCGAAACATGTTATCCAGTGGCTCTACAGAAATTGACATCGCGTCTTCGAGTTGGCGGAAAATTGAATCGTTCTTTTCCTGCAACAGGCGCAGTTCCAATTCCATATCCGCCGCATGACGCAGGGCAAATTCCGCATCAGACGCGATCTGATCGCGTTCCTGGGCCGTTTCCGCCAATGCGCTGGCCAACAGGTTCACGGTTCCGGACGCATCCTGGCTCATGCCCAAGGCACCAGCGCCTTCGCCATCATTTTCAAGCTGAGCATGCAGGGTGCTGAGTTCTTCACGCGCATCTTCGCGTTCGTTCATTGTGCGGCGCAATGTGGATTGGATCACATCGATCCCGGTTTCCAATTCGCGCAGACGAGTCTGTTCCGAAAGCAACTGGGATTGCATATCAGAGGCATGTTCCAGCGCAGAGCTGAACCGGTTTTGCGCGGCCATGGCTTCGGCGGCGCGAATGTCGCGTTCTTCGGACAAAACCCGAAGGCGTTCTTCGTAGATGGATTGATCGCGGATCGCCTGGGCGCGGAAATTTCCAGCACCAATGGAATCCATCAACAAAACCGCCGTGGCGATAATCGTCCATGCAACCGTCACAGTTGCGCCGGCCCATGCGATGATCTGTGTTTCCGGTTTTAGCCGCACAAAACGCGTTTCCGTATCGGACCGGATAAACAGCCGTTTTTCAGGAAAGCGCTTTTCGAGCGCCGCATGCAATTTTTGTGTCGCGCGTGTTTTCACGTGTTATGTCCCGTACCCATCCCAGTCAAACGAGCCAGCCCCCAGCACGGGTTCGTTTCATAACCTGTTAACGAGACCGTGAATCTGTCGCAAGGTTTTTGCACAATTTTGCGAGGCAACGATGCGGAAATACACGGTAAATGGCGATTTTCTGCCTATTTATCACCTGTCTACCGGGCGTTTTTCAGCGGGTGCGATAGGCGGCGGGCACGTCTTCGGTTAATGGCCAGTAAAAATCCGGGGGAATACCTGCTTCGGCGCGTTTCTCTTCGTTAAAGGGCGGGCGCAGTTGTGAATGGAAATACCGGCGGACCAGATCATGAAATGTGGGCGTCGGATCAAGCCCGTCACGCCCGCATAAAAAGTGGAACCATTTTGAACCATAGGCGACGTGGTGGACCTCTTCGGCGTAGATCACATTCAACGCCTCAACGGCATTTGTGTCCTTGGCCTGTTGAAACACCTTGATCATGCCGGGGGTCACATCCAGCCCGCGGGCCTCTAGAACCATCGGGACCACGGCCAATCGCCCCATCAGATCCTCGGCGGTATCTTCGGCGGCGCGCCACATGCCTGCATGGGCTGGCAGAGCGCCATAATGGCTGTCCAACGCATGAAGACAGTCGCATATCAGATTGAAATGTTTGGATTCTTCGTCAGCGGATTTAACCCAGTCATCGTAAAACCCAAGCGGCATGTCCACATGGCCAAATCGCGCAATGATGTCCCAGTGTAAATCAACTGCGTTCAACTCAATATGTGCAACGGCGTGCAATAGCGCGATGCGCCCCTGAGGTGAGCCGGGTTTGCGTTTTGGCACATCTCGTGGATTTAACAATTCGGGTTTGGCCGGGCGGGACGGATGCAGCGGCGGTGTGGCCGTTCCGATTTCGATACGTTGACCGGATTTTCGCGCGGCCTGCCATGTGGCGGCATGGCGGCGTGACAATGCGGTTTTTTCGGCCCCATCTGCCGTTGTCAGGACCTCAATCGCCATTTGGGTCAGGGTTTTTGGGGGATGGGTCATAAAATGGCCTTTGAAGATGTCAGGAAGGGGTTTGGCAAGATCGCAGTCATCACAGGGCTTTTAGCTGATCCAAAACGGCGTCTTCGTGACCGGCGACTTTTACTTTGCGCCAGATATGGGCGATTTTCCCGTCCGGGGCGATCAAAAACGTGGCGCGTTCGATGCCCATAAAGGTTTTGCCATACATCTTTTTCTCAACCCAGACGCCATAATCTTCGCAGGTTGTGCTGTCCTCATCTGATAGCAGCGCCACCTTTAGGGAATGTTTGTCGCGAAATTTATTGTGCTTTGTGACACTGTCTTTGGACACGCCAAGGATGACTGCGCCCAAGGCGTCAAATTCTGCCAATCGTTCTGAAAACGCGATGGCCTGTTTGGTGCACCCTGACGTATCGTCTTTGGGGTAAAAATACAAAACCACGGCCTGTCCGCGCAAATCTGACAGGGAAATGTCGCCCGCGCCATCCCGTGGTAACGTGAATTCAGGCGCATTCGCGCCGATAACAAGTGCTGGGGATTGTGCCACGGGGTTTCTCCTTGATTTTGTCTTTGTTGTTTCGTTTTAGGTCACAACGCGCAAAGATAAAGCGGTAAACACCAGTTGCAGGACAAAGCCGGGGCCAAAATGCCGTGAAAAGAGTGCCAAAAACAAGATGACTGAGGCCGAAGACGCACAAACCCAAGAGGATGATGCCCCTCAGGCCATCACGCCAGACCCCACGCCCGCGGCGCCTGTGAAACGGCGTGTGCGGCGTCATGGTTTGCGGATCCTGTGGCTCGTTCTGGTGTCGCCCATTGTTTTTGTGCTGATTGCGGGCCTGTCGCTGTTAGGGCGCGAAATCACCGCCCCCAGCTGGATCAAACATTTGGTCGAAGACCGCGCCGCGTTGATTTTGAACGGCGGGTCGCTTGAATTTGACCACATCACCGTGACGTTGGGTACGGATTTGCACCCGCGCGTTTTACTGGCAGGGGCGGAACTTCAGGATCAGGATGGCGCGATTTTGGCCAAGGTGCCGCGTGTCGAAGGGCTGATTTCGCCGCGGGGCCTGATCAAGGGCGATGTGCTGGCACAGGAAATTCACCTATCCGGCGCTGAAATCGCGCTACGCCGCGCCCAAGATGGGCAGGTGGCCCTGTCGTTTAACCTATCCGGACCAAGCGTGAGCGAAGCGTCAAGTTTCACCGAATTGATGGATTTGGTCGAGCAAACCCTTGAATCCGAAGATTTTGAAGCCTTGGCGCAGGTGCGCGCTGATGGTTTGATCATCAATTATGACGATGCGCGCGCAGGGCGCAGTTGGATTGTGGATGGCGGTCAGATTGATCTGGATTTGCGCCGTCAGAAAACCCAGTTCAGCGCGCAATTGGCGTTGCTATCAGGGCGTTCATATCCGACGGAATTGCGATTGGATTACGAAAGCCCACGCAACGCCCGTGCCGCGACCTTTGGGGTGACAATCACCGATGCGGTGGCCGGTGATTTGGCGTCTCAATCCCCAGCGCTGAGCTGGATGTCGGTCCTAGAGGCACCCTTATCGGCCAATATGCGCGGATCAATCGATTCAACCGGCGCCTTGGGCCCGCTCAGCGCGGTGCTGCAACTGGACGAAGGTGCGCTGCAGCCAACCGAACAGACCCGACCGATCCGGTTTGACCATGCCAGCCTGCATATGAACTATCTGCCTCGTGGGTCAGAAATCAGGTTTGAACAGGTCAATCTAAGCAGTGATTGGGGGCAATTAACCGGGTCGGGCAAAGCTTATTTACGTGATGTCACGGATGGTTGGCCCAATGCGTTGTTGGGGCAGTTCAACCTTAGCGAAATTGAGGTGAACCCAAATGCATTGTTTGAAACACCTTTGAAATTCAGCGATGCCAGTGTTGAATTTCGCCTGCATCCAAGCCCGTTTTTGATTGAACTGGGGCAGGTGCAATTGCGCGATGATCAAAGCCGGATCCAAGCCGACGGCACCGTGATGGCAACACCCGATGGATGGGCGGTGGCGCTGGATATGGGGATTGACCAGATCGCGGTGGCCCGTTTGATGCAGTTCTGGCCTGAATCGATCAAACCTCGCACCAGAACCTGGTTTGAAAACAATATCATCACCGGTGATCTTAGCGGGGTGACATCGTCGTTTCGCACGCGCGCGCAATCCGATACGGATTTGTTTGTTGGCTTTGAATTTGATCAGGCAAATGTGCGTTTTTTACGCGATATGCCCCCGATTACCGAGGGGGCCGGCATCGCCCAGATTGAGCGGAACAATTTCACCCTGTCTCTGGAACGGGGCCGGGTCAATGCCCCTGAGGGGGGCCAGTTGGATTTGGCCGGGTCTGTGTTTCATATCCCCGACATCACAGTGTCCGCGCCGCCTGCCACGGTCGCATTGCGCATTCAATCCACCATCACGGCGGCCATGTCGATTTTGGATCAACCGCCGCTTGAATTGCTGACCAAAGCTGGGATGGACGTGGCCATCGCCGATGGGCGCGCGCGTATTTCAGGGGCCTTGATGGTGCCGCTTAAGCCGCGTGTTGAAAACGGCGACGTCATTTTTAACATGGCCGCAGAATTGCGCGATGTGCGCAGCGATCGTTTGGTCGAAAATCGGGTGCTAACTGCGTCTAATCTGGCATTGCGCGCGGATAATGACGGGATCGCCATCGAAGGTCCGATGATTTTTGGACAAGTGCCCGTGGATGGCCGTTGGAGCCAGTCGTTTGAGCCGGGCAACAATCGCACCAGTCGCATTGAGGCCACAGCAGAATTGTCAGAGCGGTTTCTGGATGAATTTAACATCGATTTGCCCCCCGGGTCCGTGTCTGGACGTGGCATTGCCCAGATACAGGTAGAACTGCCCAAAGATCAGGCGCCCAGTTTTGCGCTGCGATCCGATTTGCGTGGGATTGGGTTGCAATTGGCCAGTTTGGGCTGGTCAAAATCGACAGGACAAACCGGCGAATTGGTGGTGTCCGGGCAATTGGGACCGGTGCCGCGAGTGGACGCATTACGTTTGGCCGCAGCGGGGTTGTCCACCAATGGCCGCGTTGTTTTGAACAGCAATGGGACCTTGAACCGCGCGGAATTTGATCGGGTACAATTGGGCAATTGGCTGGATGTGGGCGCGGTGCTGCGATCCCGTGGGGCAGGGGTTGCGCCCCTTATTGAGGTCACCGGAAACGGCATCGACCTCAGAGGGGCCTCTTTTGGGGGCGGCTCTGGTGATGGCGGGCCGATGTCGCTATCTTTGGGGCGGTTACAAGTGACCCAAGGCATTGCGTTAACTGACTTTTCTGGGGATTTCTCAGCGTTGGGCGGCTTTTCCGGGGAATTCACCGCCATGATCAATGGAATTGCGCCTGTGCGCGGAACGGTTGTGCCGGAATCGGGTCGGTCCGCCATTCGCATCGTCAGTGATCGCGCCGGAGAAGTGGTCGCCGCGGCCGGGTTATTGGAAAATGGCCGGGGCGGGAATTTTGACCTGACCCTGACCCCGCGTGGGGCGGACGGGCATTATGCCGGCAATTTGGAAATCCGACAGATCCGGGTGAAAAATGCCCCAGCCCTTGCAGGATTGCTGGATGCGATCAGCGTGGTTGGATTGCTTCAGCAATTGGACGGGCAGGGATTGGCATTTAGCGATGTCGACAGTGAATTTTTCATCTCACCACAACAGGTTGTTGTCACAAAATTCAGCGCCATTGGGGCATCGATGGGGATATCATTGGACGGCACCTATGATCTGCGCACCAAGGTGGTGGATTTTCAGGGTGTGGTGTCGCCTTTTTACCTGTTGAACGGGATTGGATCGATCCTGACCCGGCCGGGCGAAGGGTTGATCGGGTTTAATTTCACGTTGCGCGGCCCAGAAGGCCAAACAAGGGTTGCAGTGAACCCATTGTCGGCGTTAACGCCCGGCATGTTCCGCGAAATTTTTCGCAGACCGCCCCCGCAAGTCCAGCCCCCAGAGGTACAACAGTGAAGCTCTCAGACTTTGATTTTCACCTACCCGATGATTTGATCGCCACCCGACCGGCCAAACCCCGCACATCTGCGCGGCTGTTGGTCAGCGAAGGCGGGACCATTCAGGATCGGCGCGTTTCGGATTTGTTGGATGTGTTGCGTCCGGGGGATCGGTTGGTGTTGAACGACACAAAGGTCATCCCCGCCCGTCTGAACGGTCAACGGTTCCGAGAAGGCCCCGAAGGTCGCACCGCCTCAAAGATGGAAGTGACGCTGCTTGACCCGCGTGCGGATGGCAGTTGGGGCGCGCTGATTAAACCGCTGCGCAAAATCCGCGACGGCGAAGTGATTGCGTTTTCGCCCGATCTGTCCTGCACGTTAGAAAGCCGCGCAGATGGGCAGGGTCAGGTCCGTTTTAACCTGACGGGCGATGATTTTGATGCGGCATTGAACGCGGCCGGGGCGATGCCATTGCCCCCTTATATCGCCGCCAAACGCCCCGCTGATGAGGCCGATAAACAGGATTACCAAACCGTCTGGGCCCGGCACAAAGGTGCGGTGGCCGCCCCGACTGCTTCGCTGCATTTTGATCAGGCCCTTCTGGATCAGCTAGAGGCCAAAGGCGTTCATTTTAGTCATGTCACATTGCATGTTGGCGCGGGCACGTTTTTGCCCGTCAAAGTGGACGACATCAACGATCACAATATGCATGCGGAATGGGGTCGCGTCACCCAAGAGGTCGTGGATGATATCAACGCCACCAAAGCCGCAGGGGGACGTGTCATTCCAGTTGGAACCACCGCGCTGAGATTGATCGAAAGTGCCGCGCAAACAGGTACTTTGGCGCCGTGGGTCGGGGAAACAGACATCTTTATCACGCCGGGTTTCACATTTCATGTGGCCGATGGGCTGATGACCAATTTTCATCTGCCAAAATCGACATTGATGATGCTGGTATCGGCTTTGGTGGGCACACAGCATATCAAAGATATCTACGCCCACGCCATCGCGCAGGGGTATCGCTTCTTTAGTTATGGGGATTCATCAATTCTGTTCCCTCATCAATAATTGGTTCCGTTTTGCCAGCAGTTGGGCGCGACCCCGCTGGGTAGAAAAACCTGAAATGGCCGTTTGCGGCCCAAGATTGTCGTCTTTCGTTAAGGGAGACTTTGTAAGTCACTCTAGTTTGGCAAAAGACGCGACAGAAATAGGCGAAATGACATGATTCAAGTCCTTGGAAATTCTTGGGCATTGCTGCTGGGCATGATGATGCTGATGGTGGGCAACGGTATTCAGGGGACATTGTTGGGGGTGCGCGGAGAGATTGAAAATTTCTCTACGCTTGAAATGTCCGTTGTGATGTCGGCTTATTTTGTGGGCTTTCTGGGCGGGTCCCGTATGGCGCCGGATATGATCCGACGTGTGGGGCACGTCAGGGTTTTTGCCGCGTTGGGATCGATGATTTCAGCGGTTTTGATCCTGTATCCGACCCTGGCAGAACCATGGGCCTGGACCGCCGGGCGGGTTGTCATCGGGTTCTGTTTTTCTGGCGTTTATGTGACTGCAGAAAGCTGGCTGAACAATTCTGCAACCAACGAAACCCGTGGCAAGGCCTTGTCTTTGTACATGATTGTGCAAATGGCCGGCATTGTCGCAGCACAGTTTTTGCTGCTCACGGGGGATCCGTCTGGCTATGCTTTGTTTGTGTTGCCGTCGGTTTTGGTGTCGCTCGCATTTGCGCCAATTCTGCTAACGGTATCGCCAACCCCTGCTTTTGACACCACAAAACCCATGCAATTGCGTGAATTGATGCGCGCCTCGCCGTTGTCATCCACTGGGATGATCCTGTTGGGCGGGGTGTTTGCTGCGCAATTTGGGATGTCGGCGATCTATGCGACCCGGATTGGCCTAAGCGTGGCGCAATTGTCGATTTTTGTTTCTGCGATTTATATGGGGGCTTTGGTGGCGCAATACCCGATCGGCTGGATGTCGGACCGCATGGATCGGCGTATGTTGATCATTGTGGTGGCCGCTTTGGGCGCGGGGTCGGCGATTATTGGGATGTTCTCATCCGCAAGCTTTACCTGGCTTTTGATTTCGGCCGCGATGCTGGGTGGGACGTCCAATCCGTTGTATTCTCTGTTGATTGCCTATGCGAATGACTTTCTGGAACACGAAGATATGGCGGCGGCCTCGGCTGGTTTTGTGTTTGTTAATGGAGTTGGGGCCATTATGGGTCCGATTCTAATCGGTTGGATCATGGATATTTACGGACCTAATGGATATTGGACATTCATCGCGGTCTTGATGGCATTGTTGGCGGTTTATGGGCTCTATCGGACGAGCCAGCGACCGTCGGTGTCACCGGAAAACACTGTTCCGTATTCGCCGGTTAGTGTGAATGCGTCGCCCTTGGCTGTGGAGGTTGCCCAAGAAGTCTACATCGAAACGGAATTGGAAGAAGAAGCAAATACGCACGACTAAGTGCTTGCTGAAATGTAAAACTTTTGCAAAGCTCCATTCAGGGACATGAATGGATCGAGGAATATGGCCAATGGTCAACCCTGAAGAAATCCTGGAATTCTGGCTTAATGAAGTTGGACCAAGCAGATGGTATGGTGGCGGTGAGGAACTGGACACAGAAATCCGAAATCGGTTTGAGGATGTCCTGAACGAAGCCAAAGGTGGCGCATGTGGGTTGTGGTTGACCTACCCAATCGGCACATTGGCCTTTATCATCTTAACCGATCAATTGCCGCGCAATATGTATCGTGACAATGGTCAGGCCTTTGACACGGATCGCTCGGCCCGGGCCGCGTCCAAAATCGCGATTACCAGAGATTGGGATTTGAAAATTCCCGAACCTGCCCGTCAGTTTTTCTATATGCCACTGCTGCATTCCGAAAACCTGATCGATCAGGATCGCGCTGTGCGTCTGTTTTGCACACGTATGCCCGACACCGGCGAAGCCAATTTGCTACATGCAAAAGTTCACAGAGAAATCATTCGCCGTTTTGGCCGGTTTCCCTATCGCAATGCGGCGCTTGGGCGCGACAATACTCAGCCTGAACAGGAATTTCTGGAAAATGGCAGCTATGGATCCGTCCTAGAAGAAATCAAATCCAAAGAGGCCGCTTCTGCCGCTTAATTGATGAAAATCTGAAACGTTTTTCGCGGTCTTTGACAGGGCTGTTAAGAAACCAACAACTCAGATCAATCACAATGTTCCCACGATGTTCTACGCGTGGGGATAATAGTTGACACATCAACCTCTCTTTCCGGAAAACGGCGCTGGCTGGGATGCTGGCGTGTCCGCAGGTCCATCTGGCGATTTGGAGCTTGCGACCGAAATCATGAATATCATGGAACAAGGCATTCTTGTCTGGTCCAAAGATGGCAGTTGCGATCTGCACAACACCCGAATTTTCGAAGTGTTGGAGCTGGATGGCAAAGACCTGATGATCGGGACGGAACGGGATGAGTTTCGTCGCATAGCCCTAAGTGACGGGCAAATTTCCAAAAAAGATGAGGATGAATCTGACGCGCGCATTCGCGCACGCCAGCCGTATTCGTTTGATGTGACACTAAAATCTGGTCGTGTTGTGCTGACCAATGGCCGTCCGACCCGCGGCGGGGGCTATGTGGTGACATTTACCGATGTGACCAAGGCGCGTCGCGCCGCCAAAGAGCTAAGCGAGGCCAAACGCGCCGCTGAAGCCGCTGAAATGAAAGCCAAAGACATTTTGACGACGGAACGTGCGCGCCAACATGAAGCCAAAATGCTGTCTCAGCTGGATGAATGGCTGCAATCCTGTAAATCGCTGGATGAATTGTTCATGATTGTCACCCATTTCATGGATAAGCTTCTGCCCAGCAGTTCTGGCGAATTATATATTTACTCTAATTCCCGGGACGTTCTGGACGGTGTTTGCAGTTGGTCCTGTGACACGCTGCACAAACATATTGTTGCCGATACATGCTGGGCGTTGCGCCGTGGCCGCGCCTATGAATTTGAACGCGATGGCATGTGTTTCGTGTGTGATCACGTATCAGAACAAGGGTTGGGGGATGACGTCGACGAATACATTTGTGTGCCCATAGTGGCCCACGGCGATACGGTTGGTCTGTTGCATATTCGATTTGATACCAAACATGGTGATGCGGCCAAGATTAACAATGTTGGCACATTTGCCATTCGTTGCGGGGAACATATTTCGATGGCGATCGCCAATGTGAAGTTGCGTGACGAACTGCGAGACCAATCCATTCGCGACCCGCTGACGGGCTTGTTTAATCGACGGTATTTCCTGGATGCATTGCTGCGGGAAATTAGTCTGACAGAACGTAAAAATGGGAGCTTTGGATTGATTTCCTTTGATGCGGATAAATTCAAAAGCTTTAACGACAATCATGGGCATGACGCAGGGGATATGGTTCTGCGCGCCCTTGGTGAACGTTTGCAGGATGTGATGGTCCGCGGTGAGGTGGCCTGTCGCGTCGGAGGGGAAGAATTCGCCGTTCTTGTTCCAGAAGCAAACATCGAGCGGACGATGGAATTAGCCGAAATTCTGCGCATTGAGATTGAAAAAACCCAGATCAGATATGTTGATGGCATGCTACCACCGATCACGATTTCGGCGGGTGTTTCTAGCTATCCCGAAAGCGGAATTTCCCCAGATATTCTGATAAAACGCGCAGATCAGGCGCTTTATCAGGCAAAAGATGATGGTCGAAACTGCGTTCGCAGCTGTGAAACTGTCCCAAAAAAAGAAGAAGTCACTCACAAAAACAGGGCGTTAACCTGCATTGCACCACAGGAAAGGCCGTCATGACCTCAGGTCACTAGCCGCGTTGAAAAATATAGTTTAATGTCAAACTATATTGGAGACGAGGAGAAGCCGATGGCTGCCAAGACCTATGACATGATCGTAATCGGGGCTGGTCCCGGTGGCTATGTAAGCGCAATTCGCGGTGCGCAATTGGGCCTGAAAGTTGCCGTGATTGAACGGGAAAATTTGGGGGGGATTTGCCTGAACTGGGGATGTATTCCAACCAAAGCGTTGTTGCGCAGCTCTGAGGTATTTCACCTGATGGAGCGCGCCAAAGAGTTTGGATTGAAGGCTGACAACATCGGCTACGATTTGAATGATGTTGTGACGCGGTCGCGCAAAGTTGCCGGGCAATTGTCCGGTGGCGTCAAAGGGTTGTTGAAGAAAAACAAAGTTGACGTGATCATGGGGGAGGCAACTTTGCCCGCCAAAGGCAAAGTCAGTGTCACCACCGCAAAAGGTGTTGAGCAACTTCAATCCGCAAACATCATTCTGGCGACAGGTGCACGTGCGCGGGAACTCCCTGGCTTGGAGGCCGATGGCAAACGTGTTTGGACCTACCGACATGCGCTGAACCCGCCACATATGCCCAAAAAGCTGTTGGTGATTGGGTCCGGTGCGATTGGTATTGAATTTGCAAGTTTTTACAATACGTTAGGTGCAGATACCACAGTTGTTGAGGTCATGGACCGCGTGCTTCCTGTAGAGGATGCAGACATTTCTGCCTTTGCTAAGAAGCAATTCAAAAAGCAAGGCATGACGATCATGGAGAAAGCCATGGTCAAGCAATTGGATCGCTCAGAAGGCAAAGTCACCGCACATATCGAAACCGGTGGAAAAGTCGAAAAAATCGATTTCGACACGGTTATTTCTGCGGTTGGAATTGTCGGTAACGTTGAAAACCTTGGCCTAGAGGCATTGGGTGTCACGATTGATCGAACCCATGTTGTGACGGATGCGTATTGCCGCACGGGTGTGGATGGTTTGTATGCGATTGGGGATATCGCCGGCGCGCCATGGTTGGCGCACAAAGCCTCACATGAAGGGGTGATGGTCGCTGATATGATTGCCGGACTTGCCGCCCATCCGGTGAAGCCAGAAACCATTGCCGGATGTACGTATTGCCACCCTCAAGTTGCGAGCGTGGGCTATACCGAGGCAAAAGCCAAAGAGTTGGGCTTTGACATCAAAGTTGGTAAATTTCCGTTTATCGGCAACGGCAAAGCCATCGCGTTAGGAGAGCCAGAGGGTCTAATTAAAACGATATTTGATGCAAAAACCGGCGAATTGCTGGGCGCGCATATGATCGGGGCCGAAGTCACCGAATTGATCCAAGGCTATGTAATTGGGCGCAAGCTGGAAACCACAGAAGAAGACCTGTTCGAAACGGTATTCCCGCATCCTACGTTGAGTGAGATGATGCATGAAAGCGTCTTGGACGCGTTTGATCGCGTCATTCACATGTAAATCAACGGGTAGGCATTTTTGCGCGATCTGCCCGGAAGACTGTTAAAACCACAAAGAGCGGCACCAAGGCATCGTCTTGGTGCCGTTTCTTTTTGAACGAAGGTGTTGAAAGGGCGTTGGTAAATGTATCTTTCAGGAAAATGTGTAAAATACTTCCTAATGTTCCATTAATGTTCTAAATCTGTGCTGGCAGAACGACCCCGACTCACTGTCTGATGCTGGGGTGTGAATTGGGGGCCGTTATGGCAGAGCTGAAAAAGATCGAAGTCCGTGGTGCGCGCGAGCACAATCTGAAAAATATTGATGTGGATATTCCACGGGACGAACTGGTGGTGATCACAGGCCTGTCCGGGTCAGGGAAATCATCATTGGCCTTTGATACGATCTATGCCGAAGGCCAGCGCCGATATGTCGAAAGCCTAAGCGCCTATGCTCGCCAATTCCTTGATATGATGGAAAAACCGGATGTTGATCACATTTCCGGTCTTAGCCCTGCGATTTCAATTGAACAGAAAACCACGTCGAAAAATCCGCGTTCGACAGTTGGTACTGTGACAGAGATTTACGATTATATGCGATTGCTGTTCGCACGTGCGGGCACGCCTTATTCCCCTGCGACCGGGCTTCCGATTGAAGCGCAGCAAGTGCAAGATATGGTTGATCGCACCATGGCCATGTCAGAAGGCACAAGAGGGTATTTGCTGGCGCCGATTGTGCGTGATCGCAAAGGTGAATATCGCAAGGAATTCCTCGAATTACGTAAACAAGGTTTCCAGCGCGTTAAGGTTGATGGGGAATTCTACGAACTGGATGAACCGCCAACTTTGGATAAGAAATTTCGCCATGACATCGATGTTGTGGTTGACCGGATTGTGATCCGCGAAGGGTTGGAAACCCGTTTGGCCGATAGTTTCCGTACTGCGCTGGATTTGGCTGATGGCATCGCGATTTTGGAAACTGCGCCCTCCGAAGGCGAGGCCGAGCGGTTCACGTTTTCTGAAAAATTTGCCTGCCCTGAGAGTGGTTTCACCATCTCAGAGATCGAGCCAAGGCTGTTTTCGTTCAACGCGCCGTTTGGGGCCTGCCCATCCTGTGACGGGCTGGGGGTTGAGCTGTTTTTTGATGAACGTTTGGTGGTGCCTGATCAAACGCTGAAAATTTATGACGGGGCATTGGCGCCGTGGCGTAAGGGAAAATCGCCCTATTTCCTGCAAACAATCGAAGCGATTGCCAAACATTATGAGTTTGACAAAAATACACGTTGGAAAGATTTGCCCCGCAAAATCCAAGAGGTGTTTTTGTTTGGATCCGGCAAAGAAGAAATCAAATTTCGATATGACGAAGGCGGGCGGGTCTACGAGGTTGAGCGTGTCTTTGAGGGGGTTATTCCCAACATGGAACGCCGCTATCGCGAAACAGACAGTAACTGGATACGCGAAGAATTTGAGCGTTATCAAAACAATAGGTCTTGTGGGACATGTGGTGGCTATCGTCTGAAAGCCGAAGCGCTGGCCGTAAAAATTGCAGGCCTGCATGTGGGGCAAGTGGTTCAAATGTCGATCAGAGAGGCCGCTGATTGGTGCGCTTCTGTGCCGGAAAGTCTGACCAACCAAAAGAACGAAATCGCACGTGCGATCCTGAAAGAAATTCGCGAACGGCTTGGGTTCTTGAACAATGTTGGTTTGGAATATCTTACGCTTAGCCGAAATTCTGGCACGTTGTCGGGGGGCGAAAGCCAGCGCATTCGATTGGCCAGCCAGATCGGATCTGGGCTTACGGGGGTGTTGTATGTTCTGGATGAACCGTCGATCGGGCTGCATCAGCGCGATAACGGGCGCCTGTTAACCACACTGAAAAACCTGCGCGATCAGGGCAACACGGTCATCGTTGTCGAACACGACGAAGAAGCGATCCGTGAGGCCGATTATGTTTTTGACATTGGTCCGGGGGCCGGTGTGCATGGCGGCAAAGTGGTTGCCTGTGGGACGCCCGCAGAAATTGTGGCGCATGAAACATCCGTCACGGGCGCCTATTTATCCGGCAAACGCGAGATAGAAGTGCCCGCTAAGCGTCGGAAAGGGAACAAGAAAAAGCTATCAGTTGTCAAGGCGACCGGAAACAACCTGCAAAACGTGACTGTCGATTTCCCGCTGGGAAAATTTGTCTGTGTCACCGGCGTTTCGGGTGGGGGAAAGTCGACGCTGACAATCGAAACCTTGTTCAAAACGGCTTCGATGCGGTTAAACGGTGCGCGCCAAACGCCCGCACCCTGCGAAACCATCAAAGGGTTGGAGCATTTGGACAAGGTGATCGATATCGATCAACGTCCAATTGGGCGCACACCACGGTCAAATCCGGCGACGTATACCGGGGCATTTACGCCGATACGCGACTGGTTTGCCGGTCTGCCAGAGGCCAAAGCACGCGGATACAAACCCGGCCGGTTTAGTTTCAACGTAAAAGGCGGCCGCTGCGAAGCTTGCCAAGGCGACGGTGTTATCAAAATCGAAATGCACTTTTTGCCGGACGTTTACGTGACCTGTGAAACCTGCAACGGCGCGCGCTATAATCGTGAAACATTGGAAATCCGATTCAAAGGCAAAAGCATCGCGGATGTTCTGGAGATGACGGTGGAAGACGCCCAAGAGTTTTTCAAAGCAGTGCCCAGCATTCGGGACAAAATGGACGCGCTGATGCGGGTTGGCTTGGGCTATATTAAGGTTGGCCAGCAAGCCACGACATTATCTGGCGGCGAAGCACAAAGGGTTAAGTTGTCAAAAGAATTGGCCAAACGATCCACGGGCCGCACATTATATATTCTAGATGAGCCAACGACTGGTTTGCATTTTGAAGATGTTCGTAAGTTGTTGGAAGTGCTGCACGAATTGGTGGATCAAGGCAATTCCGTTATTGTGATTGAGCACAATTTGGATGTGGTGAAAACGGCGGATCACCTGATCGATATTGGCCCCGAAGGCGGCGATGGCGGCGGGAAAGTTGTGGCGACGGGCACACCAGAAAAGGTCGCAGACGTTGCAGAAAGCCATACTGGATTTTACCTGAAACCAATGCTGAAATCCAAGCGGGTCGCCGCAGAATAGCTGATTTTTGATCTCCTCCCTTGAATGTGAATGCAATTAACATACCTTTGGTCACACATTCATCGGAGGAATTTTCGAATGCGCAATTCACTAACCGTAGCCTTGGGCACATTGTTATTGGCATCACCATTGTTGGCGGATCAGCGACAGTATGATTTGAATGGCTTTTCTGCCATTCAAGCCCAAGAAGGGGTGTCCGTGGTCATTGAAACCGGAATGGAATTTTCGGTTCAAGGAGAAGCGATCCGCGGGGATATTGACCGTTTACGTGTTCGTCAACGTGGCGATGTTTTGGTGGTGGATCGCCGCCGTGGCATGGGATTGTTTAACTCAGGTCGGCGCGATGTCTTTGAAGTTACGGTGAAAATGCCCGACTTAACAGAAGTTACCGCGACGTCTGGTGTGTCGGTAACCGTTGATGCGCATGCAATCGACGGCTTGATCGCATCCTCAGCAAGTGGCGCGTCGCTGCGCGTTTTCGGGTTAAATGGTGGTGACGTCAGCGCCCAAAGCAGCAGCGGAGCATCATTGAACATTGATGGAACTTGCACATCGATTGATGCACGATCTTCTTCGGGGGCTTCCCTGAACGCCCAAGAATTGACGTGTGAAACCGCCGATATTCGCGCAAGCAGCGGCGCATCCTTATCGGCACATGCAAGCGAAACAGCCCAAGCACATGCGTCGTCCGGCGGGTCAATTCGCCTATCGGGTCAACCGCAAATGACCAGCCAAAACGTGTCCAGTGGCGGATCCGTTTACCTTCAATAGGTCGGACGAGGGGAAACCGGCTTACTTATTGTTTTAAAAACATTTTTGTAAGCCGGAATAGCCAATCAATTGTGGGGCCGAAATTGGTCACACCGCGTTATGACGACCTATTTCTGTTCTCAAATCGCGGTAACATTGCTGAAAAATCCTTACCCAATCCGTCTTCATCCTCAACAAATAGCGCATATAGTTTTTGCGCCAGCTCCCCCATCGGGGTATCCGCATCGGCACTGATCGCGGCCTGTTGTGATAATTTCAGATCTTTGAGCATCAATTCAGAAGCAAAACCGGGCTGATACGCATTGTCAGACGGGCTAACCGGACCCACGCCGGGGGCGGGACAATAAGCATTCATCGTCCAGCTATATCCTGAGGAAGTGCTTACCACGTCGAACATTTTTTGCCGATCAAGTCCCAATTTGTCCGCCAAAGCAAAGGCTTCGCAGGTGGCAATCATTGTGACGCCCAGGATCATGTTGTTGCAGATTTTGGCCGCTTGCCCCGCACCTGCATCGCCACAATGCACGGCTTTTTGGCCCATGATGTCAAACAAAGGCGCCACTTTGGCAAAAGCGTCATCCGACCCACCCGCCATGAATGTCAATGTGCCCGCAGCGGCGCCACCGATCCCGCCTGAGACGGGGGCGTCAACCGAAGATAACCCATGTTTTTCAGCTTGTTGCGACGTGAACCTCGCGCTGTCTACGTCAACGGTGGAACAGTCTAGATGCACGGCCCCTGCGGTCATTTCAGGGTGAATATCTGCGGCAACGGATCTAAGGATATCACCGTTTGGCAACATGGTGATAACCACGTCGGCATCTTTGGCAGCAGCTGCGGCGGTTTGAGCCATTTCCATGCTGTCAGGACGCGCCATCAGGTCAAATCCAACCACATCATGACCCGCCGCGATCAGATTCAGGGCCATTGGGGCGCCCATATTTCCAAGTCCGATAAACCCGATTTTCATGACGTTTCCTCTTCAAAATTTAGTGCATCATCGCCCAAAGGCAGCCCCAGTTTAACGACTTCGCTGGCCGAAACCTGGTCCCATGTTTCGTGTCGCCACTTTGGTTGGCGATCTTTGTCAATGATGGCGGCGCGAATGCCTTCTAGGAAATCACCCTGTTCCATTGAACGATGGGTGAACCGAAATTCCTGATCCAGAGCATTTTCAATTGTGGGACGCATGCGGACCCTATGGATCATTTCAACGGTGTAAGCCATTGATAGAGGTGAGTTTCTGTTCATCGCAACCAAGGCATGCGCCACGGCTTCGTGGGGCTCTTTGGCCAAACCACGAAAAATGTCAGCCAGCGTTTCACCTCCAAAATCGGCGTCAATCGCAGATTGCCAGTCTGCAAGCCGTGGTGATGGGGCAGGGTGCATTGCCCGATCAATCGCTGTGACATCCCCATGTTGGGTCAACTCAGATTTGAGGGATTCCCAGTTGGCCTGCGGGACATAATAATCCGCAAATCCGGCGTAAATTGCATCCGCGGCATCCATTCGGTCGCCCGTGATACCCAGAAATTCGCCCAAACGTCCCGGCGCTTGGGCCAGTAACAAAGAGCCTCCAACATCAGGGATCAGGCCAATCCCCACTTCTGGCATGGCGATTTTTGACGATTCTGCGACGATGCGATGTGACCCATGGCAGCCGACACCGACGCCACCCCCCATGGTGAAACCTTGCATGAACGTCGCTACAGGCTTGGGAAACCGGAACAATTTCCGGTTCATCAGGTATTCGTCATGCCAGAATTTGCGCCCGTAATCGTAGTTGCCGGCGGTCCCGGTTGCGTACATTTCCGAAATGTCGCCCCCGGCGCAAAACGCTTTTTCACCCTCTGCATCGATGATCAACAGCGCGACATCATCGTCCTGTGACCAATCGGTTAAGGCGGCGTCAATGTCCAAACACATTTGATAACTCAATGCGTTCAGGGCCTTAGGGCGGGTCAATGTGATCCGACCCGCCCGGCCTTCTTTGCGAATGAAAATGTCGCTCATTTTGCTACCAACTGACGAGCAACAATCAGGCGCATGATTTCATTTGTGCCTTCCAGAATTTGGTGCACACGCAAATCGCGGACAATTTTTTCGATCCCATAATCCGCAAGATACCCATAGCCGCCATGAAGTTGCAGACATTGATCCGCAATTTTCGACCCGGCTTCGGTGACAAATTTCTTTGCCATTGCGCAGAATTTGGTTGCGTCAGGGGCGTTGTTGTCCAGTTTCCATGCCGCTTGTCGCAAAAATGTCCGCGCAGCCTGAAGCTCTATTTCCATGTCAGCAAGACGGAACTGAAGTGCTTGAAATTGATCAATACTTTGACCAAATGCCTTGCGTTCTGACATATATTGCAGCGTTAAATTCAACGCCTGTTGGGCCGCGCCAAGCGAGCAGGCAGAAATATTCAGCCGGCCGCCATCCAAACCCGCCATCGCATAGCTAAACCCGCGACCTTCTTCGCCTAGCAGGTTGTTTGCCGCAATATCACAATCATCCATCTGGACCTGACGGGTCGGCTGGCTTTTCCAGCCCATTTTGTCCTCTAACCCGCCAAAGCTGAGGCCAGGGGTGCCATCGTCGATCACCATCGCAGACACGCCTTTGGGCCCAGCCTGACCGGTTCTGGCCATTACGACATAGGCGTCAGAGTAGCCGCCGCCTGAAATAAACGCTTTGGTGCCATTCAGACGGTAACCGCTATCGGTTGCCACAGCTTTGGTTTTCAACGCGGCGGCGTCGGACCCGCTGCCGGGCTCTGTCAGGCAATAGGACAACACTTTGTTCATGGTTAACGCATCAGGCAAATACCGCGCGCGCAGGTCATCTGAGCCAAATGTATCAATCATTTTGGCGCACATGTTGTGAATGGACAAAAACGCCGCGACGGATGGGCAAGACATCGACAAGGCTTCGAACACAAAGGTCGCATCCAACCTTGTCAGCCCGGACCCACCGCTTTCTTCGCGCACATACAGACCACCAAATCCCAGCTCTGCCAGCTTTGGCCACAGATCCTTGGGGATGGTGCCAGCTGTTTCCCATTCTTTGGCGTATGGTGCGATTTCCGCCTCTCCAAAGGCCCGCGCCATGTCAAAAATTGCTTCTTGTTCCTCGCTCAGAGCAAAATCCATCGGCTCCTCCCTTCCGTTGAATTGAACAGTTGTTTAATTCTCGCTCGGATGGGCACAAAGTGCAAGTTAAAGATCGGTGGAAAACTCTTGTATCAGGTGAGAAACAACCATGCGCATTTGATCAGATTGGCTTTTGCCTTGATCCTGGGCTTTGTGTGCGACCTGTCGTTGCCGGTCGGCTGAGTTGCCGTTTTCAACGATGTCGCGCAGCCCAATCAGATCGTCGACACAGTCTAATGCCTCTGCATCCTGCATCAACATTTCGATTAATTCATCCACCAAATCAGAAACTTGGACAATCTCGCCGCGACCAAAATCGATCAGGCCATTTGAAATACCATACCGTTGCGCACGCCAGCGGTTTTCTGAAATCAAGAAGTTTTCATAGGTCCGCCAACGCTGATTATTGACCCGCAAACGATAGAGCATCCGTGACAAACACTGGATCGCAGCCGCCAATGACAATGTGTGATTTAGCCGCGGTTGAACGTCACAAATCCGGGTTTCTAGGGTTGGATATTGAGCTGACGGGCGCAAATCCCACCAAATTTTTGAACTGTCTTCGATCACACCCACATCTGTTAGCGCATGAACTGACCGTTCATATTCCCCCCAAGAATCAATCCGTGGCGGCAACCCAGTGCGTGGTAAATTGTCAAAAATGGACAGCCGATAAGAGGCCAAACCGGTGTCTTCGCCCTGCCAGAACGGGGATGACGTCGACAGCGCCAAAAGATGCGGCAGAAAATAGGACATCTGGTTCATCAAATCGATCCGCAACGCCTGACTTTCTAGCCCGACATGCACATGCATTCCACAGATCAGCATCCGACGAACCACCCCGCCTAGATCCTGACGCAGTTGATTATACCGAACTTTGTCCGTGTGGGGCTGGTCCTTCCAATCGGCAAACGGGTGGCAGGATGCCGCAATCGGGGCCAGACCATGCCGCATTGCAACTGTAGCTATGACGCTTCTTAGGCGTCGTAATTCGTCCCGCGCTTGCTGGGTACCTGAACAGACTTTGGTGCCAATTTCGATCTGACATTGCAAATATTCGGGGCTAACCTGCCCACCAAGTTCAGCTTCGGCCTCTTCCATCAATTTGGTTGGTGTTTTCACCAATTCAAATGTGGATGTGTCGACGAGCAGGTACTCTTCTTCTACGCCGATGGTGAAACTCGGTTCTGTGATGCGCAATTCGATTTCTCCTTTTGGGTAAAATTACCCTGCAATGAGATTTCGCAAAGGAAAAGCCCCCATACGCTTGCGTATAGCCCCAATTTGTCCTGGGTTGCCTCGCTAATTGGCTGGATTTAACAACTCAGAGATCGAAGTTGCAGCCAGACCTAAAAATTCGAGCGCGTCTTTTTCGTTTTCATAAACGACAGGAATGACCCATGGGAAAGGTTCCCATGATCGGGCAATCAAACTGGCCATCGCACGTGTTAGTTCATCGGTGACATAGTAAACGATTAACGTTTGCGCCTGCGAGTTCATGAATACCCCGGCCTTTTGCGCCTGAAGCTCCATAAGCTTGGGAAAATCCTGCTCCACCTCGGTTACAAGTGACAAATCGACAAACTGTTTTTGTCCGGGGCGGCAATCAGGGTGTTGTGCATATTCGCCGAATACCTTCATGGAATCCGCGACGTCTGCAAAGCCTTCGTATCGGACATAAACCAATCCAAGGCTGGGTAGGATACGAAATGATACTGGCACTCATTCTCTCCAACAAAATTTAGCCCGAGGAACACTCCCCGGGCTAAAAAATCACATCATTTTAAACAGATCAATCCATCTGTTTAAAGTTAAACTCGCCACCTTCCTTAATGCCGGATGGCCAGCGCGCTGTGACTGTCTTGGTCCGGGTGTAGAATTTGAAGCTGTCAGTGCCGTGTTGATTCAGATCACCAAACCCGGATTTTTTCCAACCGCCAAAGCTGTGATAGGCCAGCGGCACAGGGATCGGCACGTTCACGCCAACCATGCCGATGTTGATACGTTTGGCAAAGTCGCGGGCCGTGTCGCCATCACGGGTGTAAATCGCGGTGCCGTTGCCATATTCGTGGTCAATCGCCAGGTTGATTGCTTCTTCGTAGGTTTTTGCACGAACCGTTGACAGGACCGGACCAAAGATTTCCTTGGTGTAGATATCCATGTCTGGGGTCACGTGGTCAAACAGATGCGGCCCAACAAAGAACCCGTCTTCGTAACCTTGCAGGTTGAAATTGCGACCATCAACCACCAATTTCGCGCCCTGATCAACACCGGATTGCACCAGTTTCAGGATGTTTTCTTTGGCGGCGGCGGTCACAACGGGACCGTAATCCACATCATCCCCCGCCGTATATGGCCCGACTTTTAGCGCTTCGACACGTGGGATCAGTTTTTCAACCAACCGATCTGCGGTTTCTTCACCAACAGGAACCGCCACGGAAATCGCCATGCACCGTTCGCCTGCGGCCCCATAACCCGCACCAATCAGGGCATCGGCCGCTTGGTCCAGATCGGCATCCGGCATGATGATCATGTGGTTTTTCGCGCCACCAAAACATTGCACACGTTTGCCATTGGAACAGCCGCGACCATAGATATATTCGGCGATCGGGGTTGAGCCAACAAAGCCAATCGACTGGATCACATCGTGGTCCAAAATCGCATCAACGGATTCTTTGTCGCCATTTACAACCTGCAAAATCCCTTTGGGCAGGCCGGCTTCTTCCATCAGTTCGGCCAACATCAATGGCACGGAAGGATCGCGTTCGGAAGGTTTCAGGATAAAGGCGTTGCCACAGGCGATGGCGGGCGCAAACATCCACATCGGGATCATCGCAGGAAAGTTGAACGGTGTGATCCCGGCGCAAACCCCCAAAGCCTGACGCATGGAATACATATCAATGCCGGGGCCTGCGCTGTCGGTGAATTCACCTTTCAGCAGATGTGGCGCGCCGATGCAGAATTCAACAACTTCTAGACCACGTTGAATGTCGCCTTTGGCATCCGGAAAGGTTTTGCCATGTTCCCGAGACAAGGCTTCGGCCAGTTTATCCATGTCACGGTTCAGCAGGTCGACGAATTTCATCATTACCCGGGCCCGGCGTTGTGGGTTTGTGGCTTCCCATGCCGGCTGTGCTGCTGCGGCGATGTCAACGGCATGGTTCAGCTCGTCAGTGCTGGCCAGCGGGCATTTGGCCTGAACTTCACCCGTTGCGGGGTTAAACACGTCTGTAAAACGTCCGGAATTTCCGGTGACATGTTCACCGTTGATGTAATGCGTCAGCTCTTGCATGGGTTTCCTCCTAGAAACGATTGGATCCGTTGGGCGCAGAATAGGCTTGCGTTTTTGCCCGTAAAAGGGTGAAGTTTTCAAAATCATTTTGCAAAAACGCAAGGGTATGGTCGCCATACGACATGGTATGGATCAATTTTATAAGGGCGTGACATGAACTGGGACGATATGCGGGTTTTTTTGGCTGTTGCACGCGCAGAGGGGCTCTCTGCTGCGGCGCCAGTGTTAAAACTTGATCCGGCAACCATTTCGCGCCGCATTTTGCGCCTCGAAGAGCGCATGGGCGCGGCGCTGTTTACCAAATCACCGCAGGGCTATGCCTTAACCGATCTGGGACAGCGATTGCGCATACATGCCAGCACCGCAGAAGAAGCGTTAAACCTCGCCACAGAGGAACAATCATCCCTGAATGCGGGGTTAAGCGGTCAAATTCGCATCGGGGCACCAGATGGGGCGGCCAATTTTCTGTTGCCACAGGTCTGTGCGGCGCTTCAGGCTGAAAATCCGGGCTTAGAATTGCAAATTCTGGCCCTACCTCGGGTTGTGAACCTATCCAAACGCGAAGCCGATCTGGCCGTCACCGTTAGCCCGCCTGATACGGGGAGGTTGCTGGTGCAAAAGGTGACGGATTACCGGCTGCACCTCGCCGCACGCAGCGAAATGGCGGCCCATATTCACGACAAACCCGACCTGAAAGGCATTCCTGTCGTGGGCTATATTCCCGATATGATTTTCGATAAGGAATTGGATTATCTGGGGGATTTAGGGGCAGGGGGCGTGCATTTGGCCTCTAATTCGGTGTCGGTGCAGATGCATATGTTGCGCCATTCCCAAGCCGTTGGGTTTGTGCATGATTTTGCGCTGCATTGCGCCCCGGAATTGCGGCGGGTGTTAATGGATCATTATTCATTATGTCGTTCTTTTTATCTGGTGCGGCACGCTTCTGATCGGCATTCTCAGCGTCTTGGCCAATTTGCCGCAGCCTTTTCCGCCCGATTAAAGGCTGAGGTTACGCGGTTGGAGGCAGAGCTGGCTTGACATTGGGTCATGTCTGAGTGGACGCTGTAATTGTAATGAAAAAAGGGAGGTCCTCATGATTGTTCAGCAGATCCTGAAAGGCAAAGACACTACTGGTGTGTTATATCTGAAACCCGATGCGGCGGTTTCTGAGGCTGCGAAGGTCATGTCGGACAAGAGGATCGGGACGATGGTTGTGTCCACAAATGGCAAAACCGCCGATGGCATTTTGTCCGAACGCGACATCGTGCGTGAAATCGGCAAACGGGGCGTTGGATGTATCGACGATAAAGTCAGCGACCTGATGACGCCCAATCCCATCACATGTACCCCAAACGAATCCGCCGATCGGGTGCTGGAAATCATGACTGAGGGGCGGTTTCGCCATTTGCCCGTGATGGAAAACGACGAAATGATTGGGTTGATTTCAATCGGTGACGTCGTCAAAGCCCGCCTGGCAGAGCTGTCGATGGAAAAAGACGCCCTGCAAGGCATGATTATGGGTCACTAAATTTCGGCATCTTGTCGCAGATGAGGTGTTTGTCTTTTGTTGGGTTGCAATTCGCCGCGCAATAATGTTGCGTTGCAGCATGAAAAAACATGCGAGGACATCATGCGCGTAGGATTGTACCCCGGAACGTTCGACCCGGTCACGTTAGGCCACATGGATATTATTCGTCGCGCCTGCGCGTTGGTGGATCGTTTGGTCATTGGCGTGGCGATCAATCGCGACAAGGGCCCGCTGTTTTCATTAGAAGAGCGGGTCGCCATGGTCGAAACGGAATGCGCTGAACTGGCGCGCGAAACCGGTGTTGAGATTATTGCGCATCCGTTTGAAAATCTGTTGATCGATTGTGCGCAGGATGTTGGGGCGCAGATTATTATCCGTGGGCTACGGGCTGTTGCTGATTTTGAATATGAATATCAAATGGTTGGGATGAACCGACAGTTGAATGATGAAATTGAAACTGTGTTTCTAATGGCCGAAGCCCAGCATCAGGCAATCGCGTCGAAACTGGTCAAAGAAATCGCGCGTCTGGGGGGGGATGTGTCAAAGTTTGTCACCCCGGCTGTTCATGACGCACTGAGTCAGAAATTTTCGACCTAAATCCAACAGCGTTGTTTAATGACAAAAGCCGCCCATCGGGCGGCTTACATCGTTGGTTTTCTTAGAAACCATAGACGGCTTTGTGTGCGATCCGACTTGCTGCGGCGCGGTCAATGTCCAGATCCAGAGCGACATCCAAAGGCATGTTTTGTAATTCGCGTTTGGTGCGGACGTAGTGGGCGTATTTGCGAAGGTTGGTCATGATTTGCATTTCAAATCTCCTAACGGGTTGCGTTCCTCCTGTCTTCAATATGGGGCATGCTGCAGTGCAGAACCACTGTTGTTTGGCGCTAACCGGATTGCGCTGATTGCAAGTCAGCCTAAGAAATGCTCAACAAAAAAGCCGCCCCAAAAGGACGGCTTTAATATTGTGGTTCCGGGATCTCTTAGATCAATTGACCCATTTTGACGGCTGTATCGCTCATCCGGTTAGAGAAACCCCATTCGTTATCATACCATGTCAGGATGCGGCACATATTGCCGTCCATGACTTTGGTTTGATCCGTGGCAAAGATCGAAGAATGTGGATCATGGTTGAAATCCATAGAGACCAATTTTTCGTCAGTGACACCCAAAATGCCTTTGAGGGGGCCTGAGGCCGCTGCGGCATGGATCGCTGCGTTGATTTCTTCGACGCTGGTGTCGCGTTTTGTTTCAAACGTCAGATCAACAACCGAAACATTTGGGGTCGGGACGCGAATTGCGACGCCATCCAGAACGCCGTTCAATTCGGGCAGAACCAGACCCACCGCCTTGGCGGCGCCTGTCGAGGTAGGGATCATGGACATCGCAGCGGCGCGCGCACGATAGAGATCTTTGTGCATGGTATCCAAAGTGGGCTGATCGCCAGTATAGGAATGCACGGTGGTCATAAAGCCACGTTTGATGCCCAATGTGTCGTTCAGAACCTTGGCAACAGGGGCCAAACAATTGGTTGTGCAGGACGCGTTGGAAACGACGATGTCATCCGCGGTCAGTTGGTTGTCATTCACACCAAACACGATGGTTTTGTCGGCGTCTTTGCCGGGTGCAGAAATCAGAACCCGTTTTGAACCATTTTCCAGATGCGCCTGACAGGCTTCTTTGGAGGTGAAAATACCGGTGCATTCCAACACAACATCGATGTCCCCCCAAGGCAGGTCAGCGGGGTTCCGAATGGCGGTGACGGCGATTGGACCACGGCCAACGTCAATCGTGCTGTCGGTGGTGGTCACGTTTGCTGGGAAACGGCCATGAACCGAATCAAACCGCAGCAAGTGCGAATTTGTTTCTACGGGGCCCAGATCGTTGATCGCGACAACTTCGATGTCCGTGCGACCTGATTCAATGATTGCACGCAATACGTTACGTCCAATCCGGCCAAATCCATTGATTGCGACTTTCACGGTCATAGCGACCCCTCCGATTTACCAAAAGAATGGGTGGACCCGTTAGCGCCCACTGTTGGCGCTAACATCACCTTTTGAACGAAAAGGTCAACCGTCAAACGCCTTAAAAAACGTTGAAACGGTGGATTTTGAGGCGGATTATCGCCAGATCGCGAGAACTTGAATAAGGTCGATGCCTTTGCGCGCCACAAACAGCCCGACTTCCATCTCAAAGACAAAGTAGTCGAGAAGGAAAAAACCGATAATGAACAAAAAGAGCCAAATGGCGAGAGTGTTGGTCATAACCCGGTTTTAGACCGGGTCACGACAATTGAATAGGGGCGAAGTTGCGTCAGTTTAAATCAGACGACCCATATGGCCGGCCACATCAGCCATGCGCACTGAGAAACCCCATTCATTATCATACCAAGCCAGAACCCGAACGGTGCGGCCGCCGATGACTTTGGTCTGATCAGGCGCAAAGATGGAGCTTTGTGGTGTGTGGTTAAAGTCGATCGACACTTTGGGCTCCGGATCATAGGACATCACCATCCCCATGTGACCGGCGCAGGCTTCGGCAACGGCTTCGTTCACATCGGCCACGGTGACGTCTTTTTGCGCCTCAAAGGTCAAATCAACTGCGGACACGTTTGGCGTTGGCACGCGCATGGCGGTTCCGTCCAGTTTGCCCTTCATTTCCGGCAGAACCTCGCCCAAAGCCTTGGCAGCGCCGGTTGATGTTGGGATCATCGCCATCGCAGCGGCGCGGGCACGATAGAGATCTTTGTGGCGGCGATCCAGCGTTGGCTGATCGCCCGTGTAAGAATGGATTGTGGTCATGATGCCGCGTTCGATGCCGATTGCGTCATTCAGAACCTTTGCCAATGGGGCCAGACAATTTGTGGTGCAGGACCCGTTTGAAACCATCCGCTGATCCGGTGTCAGGTCGCGGTGGTTCACACCATACACAACAGTACGGTCAACATTGCTGGCAGGGGCGGAAATTAGCACCTTTTTGGCACCACGTTCCAGATGGACTTGTGATTTGATCCCGTCATTAAACGCACCGGTACATTCCAGCACAACATCGACGCCACCCCAATCCAGTTCATCCGGGTTGTAGGTCGACATCATGTCAATCGGACCGCGGCCCAGATCCAACGTGTTGTCGCCGACCTTGATGTCGTTTGCGAACCGTCCGTGAATTGAATCATAACGCATCAGGTGGGCGCTGGTTTCCAGCGGGCCGGTCGCGTTGATTTTAACCACTTGCACATCATTGCGCGCGCTCTCTGCGATATGAGCCAGAGTACAGCGGCCAATACGGCCAAATCCGTTAATACCAACAGTGACGGTCATAAAGTGATCCTTCCGCGTGCAAACATCGTTTGGCGCGGTATAGGCGGCTTGGTTACGTCGGGCCAAGGAAAAAACGTATTTACCACAATATGTTAGCGATAAATGTGACGTCTAGCGCTAACGTTTTGCGCTAACGGCCCGGTGTTATGCTGCAGAGCAGCGCGATTGCGATTCGTTAATTTAAGAACGAACGTGTGCGGGCGTTCAGCTCTGGCAAAGTGTAGGTGGCGCGAATACCTGCTTCGCCTTGGGGGACAAAACCGGGGTCAACGGCGACACATCCCTGGCCACAGACCTGACGCGCGGTGCGATTGTCAAATTCGATCTGCCAAATGCGGCCGCCGGGCGTGCTGACATAGCCATCGATGCCAAAATGGAAATCACTTTCCAAATCTGTGGGCGAGGGCACTTCGTTGTCGTAGTTGCGCCCATAGGCGCCATGGGTGTGATAGGAGGCAAAAATGCCCATTCCGGGACGCGGCGCGTCTTGGGAACAGCCCGCAAATGTGCCGGGCCGGGGCGGGGTGGCAGAAATCTGGCCTGCGGCATTCACGATTAGAAACCCACAATATTCCCGACGCTCCGCAAAGGATCGCGCCTGTAGTGAATTGAGGAAATTCACAGCAAACTGGTCCGCAACGCGGGTCGGAGGCGCATTATGCGGGGCCACGGATTGCCCTTGAAACGGGCCAGAATTATTGCTGGGATCGCCAAAGTATGGTTCGCCTTTGGGCGAGTAACCCGAGGTCGGAACATCCGCGCAACCCGCAACCAAAACAGAGGCAATGATCGCCCCAAAAACCTTACGCATCCCGTGCTCCTGTTGGTATATTCCATCGCTACATGTTCCCCAGCCTGTGGGAGAATGTCAAAGACTTAGCATAGGACACCCAAAAGAAAACCCGCCATTCCAAACGGAAGGCGGGTTTTCAAAACTAAAACAAGGCGCTGATTTATTTCAACAAATCGCGTACCTTTTGGGCTGTTGCTTCGGCGGTGATCCCGAATTTTTCGAACAATTCACCCGCTGGTGCAGACGCCCCAAAGCTGTCCATGCCGACAAAGCCAGCCTTGGCTTCGCGGCCACGTTCGCCCAGCAACCATTTGTCCCAACCCAGACGCACGCCTGCCTCGATGGCGACGCGCACGGGGCCCGCAGGCAGCACGCGTTTGCGATAGCTGTCTTCTTGGGCTTCGAACAATTCCCAGCATGGCATGGACACAACGCGCACGCCAATGCCTTCGGCTTCTAGGATGTCGCGGGCTTTCATCGCCACTTCGACCTCAGAACCGGTTGCCATCAGGATTGCCTGACGTTTGCTGATCGCTTCGGCCAGAACATAGGCACCCTGAGCGGTCAGGTTTTTGGTTTTGTGTTCAGTGCGCACCGTTGGCAGACCCTGACGCGACAGGGCCAGAACCGATGGCGTGCCTTTGGATGTCAGCGCCACTTCCCAAGCTTCAACGGTTTCGACCGCATCGGCGGGACGGAACACATTGGTGTTTGGCGTTGCGCGCAACATAGCCAGATGTTCCACCGGCTGGTGGGTTGGACCATCTTCGCCCAGACCGATGGAATCGTGGGTCATCACATAGGTGGTGGGCACGTTCATCAACGCAGACAGGCGCATCGCACCGCGGGCGTAATCGGTGAAACACATGAATGTGCCACCATAAGGACGCACGCCGCCATGCAGAACCATGCCGTTCATCGCAGCCGCCATACCGTGTTCGCGAATGCCGTAATAGACGTAACGGCCCGCGCGGTTGGTGGGGTGGAACACGCCCAGATCATCGGTTTTCGTGTTGTTGGACCCGGTCAGATCCGCAGACCCACCGACAGTTTCCTGCAAGATCGGGTTCAACACTTGCAACGCCTTTTCGGACGCGGCGCGTGTCGCCAATTTTGGCTGATCTTCGGACAGGGATTTTTTGAACGATTTTACCGCGGCGGACAGTTTTTTCGGCGCTTCCAATGCGAAGGCACGGTTAAATTCGTCCTGTTTGGTCTGGGACAGCTTCGCAAAATCCGCCTGCCAAGCAGCGTTTGCTGCGGCGCCGCGTTCGCCCATGGCTTCCCACTGGGCCTTGATGTCGGCGGGCACCTCAAAGGGGGCAGATGTCCAACCATAGGCGTCTTTGGCGGCTTTCATCTGATCCGCATCGGTCAGTGCACCGTGGCCTTTGGATGTGTCCTGTGCAGCGTGACCCAAGGCAATATGGGTTTTGCAGGCAATCATCGATGGGCGCGGATCTGCCTTAGCGGCGGTCAGTGCAGCATCGATTGCTACCGGATCATGGCCGTCAATGGCCTGAACATGCCAACCGGACGCCTCAAAACGTTTCAGCTGATCGGTTTTGTCGGCAATATCCACAGTGCCGTCGATGGTGATGTTGTTATCATCCCAGCACACGATCAGTTTTGACAATTCCTGCATGCCCGCCAGACCGATGGCCTCTTGGGACACGCCTTCCATCAGGCAGCCGTCCCCAGCAAACACATAAGTGTGGTGATCCATGATTTTTTTGCCGTAACGCGCGCGAATGATTTCTTCGGCGATGGCAAAGCCCACGGAATTGGCGATCCCCTGACCCAAGGGACCGGTGGTGGTTTCGACACCTTCCACATGGCCAAATTCAGGGTGACCCGCTGTGCGTGCGCCCCACTGACGGAAGTTTTTCACCTCGTCCAGGGTCATTTGTTCGTACCCTGTCAGATAGAGCAGTGAATAAATCAGCATCGAGCCATGACCTGCGGACAGGATAAACCGGTCGCGGTTGGGCCAATTCGGGGCCTTGGGGTCAAAATTCAGGTGTTTTTCAAACAGAACCGTGGCTACATCCGCCATGCCCATTGGCATTCCGGAATGTCCTGAATTGGCGGCGGCAACACCATCCAAGGTCAGGGCCCGGATGGCGGCGGCTTTCATCCAATGGTCGGGGTGCGCGGCGCGCAAGGCTGCAATATCCAAAGTGAGGCTCCTAAAGGCAGATGGACAGCGTTTGATCAACAGCGGTCATAACAGGGAAAAGTCTGAGATCAAGGTTGCTTTGTTGGTATATGAGCGCCCAAGCCGGGATATTCCGCCTATATATAGTGTTAAAACCCCATAGAATGCGTAGAGCGATTTGCCGAGAGGACAAAGGTGGCATAGGCTTTTGGGTAATGAGGTACGATTCGGCTATCGGTCTGCACATCTGGGGCAAGATGTTGGAAATGGCCGCCGAAGGGGACCCAAGATTGCAGGGACGACAGGCATATGAGTGATATTGCAGAACTTGAAAGTCGGCTGACGGCGGCGTTGGACCGCATCCGCAACGGGATCGAAGCCATGCCAGATTTGGCCGTGGCCGCCCCTGCGGATACCAGCGCCCAAGATGAAATGGCCGCGAAAATCACAGAACTAGAAGCCAAGCTCGACGAAGAGCGGGTGGTAAATTCCCAGCTCGAAGAGCGGGTCAAAGCCTTGAAAGAACGGCAAGATACATTGATCGCGGATCTGACCAGCGAAGCCGAAGATCATCGCGGAGCTGCCGCCAAAGCGCTGGATGAAAGTCAGCGGTTGCGTGCGCTCAATGCGGATTTGCGCGGCATTAATGAAAAGCTGCGGGATGCGATGATCGAAGACATCGCCGAGCCGCATTTGATCAACAAAGCCATGTTGGCCGAGCTAGAAGCGCTGCGTGCGACCCGGGCCGCTGACATGACCGAAGTCGACGTGGTCATGGGCGAATTGCGCCAGTTGATTACCGAACAGGAGAGCGCGTAATGCCCCAAGTTGAAATCGTCATTGGTGGTCGCAATTTCGAAGTGGCCTGTCAGGAAGGCGAAGAGCATTTTCTGCAATCCGCAGCCGGGATGTTGGATATCGAAGCGTCCACATTGGCCGCGCAAATTGGCCGGATGCCAGAAGCGCGCATGTTGTTGATGGCGGGCCTAATGTTGGCAGATAAAACTGCAGCACTTGAGGATCAGGTACGCGTTTTGGAAAGCCAAGCCGCTGAAATGCAATCTAAAATGGGCACTTTGGCCGCCAAAGCCGCAGAGCCAGATCGCGTCGAAGTTCCCGTTGTGCCAAGCCATGTGGTGGATACATTGGCAGAATTGGCCGCCCGCGCGGAATCGCTGGCCGATGAAGTGGAAGAGACCGTTAAAGCCGACGAATAGCGGGCAGGGCACCCGTTCATCAGGTTTGATGCGGATCCAATGTTTGGCTTAGGGTCAAGCCTAGATCGATCACATCCAGCACATCCTGGGCAGTGTTGAGCGGTGTTTGCAGGCGAATGCGCAATCCATTGACGTCGCGCACCACGCTGGGTTGGCGCGACAAACGGCGCCCCTGGCGCAGCGCCAGCAATTGTGGGTGATCAAGCACATTATCTAACGCCTGTTTTGCATCTGATGTCGCCAGTAATATCCCGGCGCGGCCCGGCGTGGGGATCACATCCATTTTCTGATGCGGCAAATCCAATGCACGGGTCAGACCACGGCGCAGAGCGTTTGATACAAAAGATTGAACCGGCCCATTTATAGCGCCGAATTTCGTACCAAATCCAACCTCAGATTTTGGGGCCCACATGGCGGCACCGGACGATACGGCGGCGTATGGTGTGGACCATTCGCTCCAGGATGGTCGGGATTTGGAGGGTCCGCTTGGCTGACCTTGATGAATGGTCAAATTCCACGCCCCATCAGAGGCACGAATGTGAATTTCCAAACCTTTTGAATAGCTTCCGGGCAACAATTCAAACACATCGCCGCGGGATTCAACGGCTTTGCGGATTTGGGACATGTGGGAATTGCCGCGTTTGACACCCCAATAGATCAGAACGATGCCAAGCCCGCAAAATAGAAAAAGGGCGACCAGAAGACCCAGATCGCCCATCAGGTTTTACGCGTTTGCTTCGCGGATTTTGTCGGCGGCTTCTTTGTTGAACGCAACGCCATTATCCGCCAGCAATGTGTCCAGTTCGCCGGACAAAGTCATTTCCGTGATGATGTCGCATCCGCCCACAAATTCGCCTTTGACATAAAGCTGTGGAATGGTGGGCCAGTCGGAATAGTCTTTGATGCCTTGGCGAATTTCTTCGTCGGCCAGAACATTCACATCAGAATATTCGATGCCCATGAAATTCAAAACACCGGCCACGCGGCTGGAAAACCCGCATTGTGGCATGTCTTTGCTGCCTTTCATGAACAAAACGACGTCGTTATTGGTCACGGTTTCTTTGATTTGATCTTGGGCGGACATTGGATTTCCTTTGGGTTGGGGCCTGTTGTTAGGCCGCGCATGCTATTCTGGGGCTTTGGTGGTCAGAGCCAAAGCGTGAATTTCGGCATTGGAACCTTCGATTTTACCTTTGAGCGCGGAATTTACGGCGCGGTGCTGTTGCACGCGGTTCATTCCACGAAAGCTTTCGTCGATCACTTCGGCGGCGAAATGCACACCATCGTCGCCTTGGACTGTGATTTGTGCATCAGGGAACGCTTCGCGGATCAGCGTTTCAAGGTCAGTAGCGGTGAGGGCCATTGGGGCAACTCCTATCTTTGCCCCAAAGTAGGTCGGGGCGTCGGGGGCTTCAACCCCGCCGGAGGAAATGTCACATCCGGCGGTGGTTTGGCGTCGTCACAATCGGGCAGGTTACCCGAAAATGGCCGTTTCAAATCCGGAACGGAATGTTGTTGCCAGATCAGACAATTCCGCCTCAGAGGCGCCAAAGCGCACACTTGTTCCGCTGAATTTACCAACGGTTTCGATATGCAGATTGGCGGCACCCGCTGCAATCATCAAGGCTTCGGCTTGATCAAAGTTACAAGCGATCAGGTAGCGGCCCTGGTCTTCGCCGAACAATTTACCGGTATCGGCGCTGTCCAGTTGCACGCCCACATTGCCCGCCTCGGCCATTTCAAAGGCGGCTAACGCCAATCCACCATCGGACAAATCGCTACAGGCGCGGATCATCGAAGCGTTTTCGCGGATGAAGTCGCCATTTGCCTTTTCGCTGGCCAGATCGACGGCTGGGGCGTCGCCTTCGACGCGGTTGAACACCTCTGCCAAGATCGCGGATTGGCCCAAATGGCCATCGGTTTTCCCAAGCAACAGTGCAACATGCCCCTCGCGCGCGGTTCCGATAATCATCTGATCCGGATGAGAAATCAGGCCAACAGCGCCGATGGTTGGTGTGGGCAGGATCCCTTGACCGTCCGTTTCATTATAAAGGGACACGTTGCCCGAAACGATCGGCATATCCAAGGCCGCAACCGCCTGACCAATCCCATCCAAGGCACCGACAAATTGCCCCATGATTTCGGGTTTCTCGGGGTTGCCAAAGTTCAAGTTATCGGTTGTGGCCAATGGCTTAGCGCCCACAGCTGTCAGGTTGCGATAGGCTTCTGCGACGGCTTGTTTGCCGCCCTCAACCGGGTTCGCCTTGACGTAGCGTGGGGTCACATCGGACGTGAATGCCAGTGATTTATCTGTGCCATGGACGCGCACGATCCCTGCACCCAGCCCCGGCGCACGCACGGTGTCGGCCATCACTTGGCTGTCATATTGTTCATAGACCCAGTTTTTCGCCGCATAGTTTGGCGACGCAATCAAGGCACGCAGACCGTCGATTGGATCGATATTTGGCACGTCGTCCATTGGTTCAGCCGCAGGGGTTGGCACCCAAGGGCGGTCATATTCTGGGGCAGAGCCGGACAAGGTTTTTAGTGGCAGGTCGGCTTTGCATTCGCCATTATGCATGACCAAAAACCGGTCTTCGTCGATGGTTTCACCAACAATGGCGAAATCCAGATCCCATTTTTCAAAGACGGCACGGGCTTCTGCTTCTAGTTCAGGGTTCAGAACCATCAACATGCGTTCTTGGGATTCTGACAGCATCATTTCGTAGGCTGTCATGTTTTCTTCGCGTTGAGGCACCTGTTCGAGGTAAAGTTTCACCCCGAGATTGCCTTTGTCGCCCATTTCAACGGCCGAACAGGTCAGGCCAGCCGCGCCCATATCCTGAATGGAAATCACAGCGCCCGTGGCCATCAATTCCAGCGTCGCTTCCATCAGGCGTTTTTCGGTGAACGGGTCACCGACCTGAACGGTGGGGCGTTTTTCCTCAATTGTGTCGTCAAATTCAGCCGATGCCATTGTTGCACCGCCCACACCGTCACGCCCGGTTTTTGCGCCCAGATACACAACCGGCATGCCGACGCCAGACGCCGCCGAATAAAATATTTTGTCAGTGTCCGCCAAGCCCGCCGCAAAAGCATTGACCAGACAATTGCCATTATATGCGGGGTCAAAGCGCACTTCGCCACCCACGGTTGGCACGCCAAAGCAGTTTCCGTAACCGCCCACACCTGCAACAACGCCAGACACCAATTGTTTGGTTTTGGGGTGATCCGGTTGGCCAAAGGACAGGGAATTCATCGCCGCGATGGGGCGCGCACCCATGGTAAACACATCCCGCAAAATGCCACCAACCCCAGTTGCCGCACCTTGATAGGGTTCGATATAAGACGGGTGGTTGTGGCTTTCCATTTTGAAAACAACCGCTTGGCCGTCGCCAATGTCAACGATCCCTGCATTTTCGCCGGGGCCACAAATGACCTGCGGGCCAGAGGTCGGCAATTGACGCAGCCATTTTTTGGACGACTTATAGGAACAATGTTCGTTCCACATCGCCGAAAAGATGCCCATTTCTGTAAAGGACGGTTCCCGGTTCAGGATACGCAGAATTTCCTGATATTCGTCGGGTTTCAGACCATGGGCGTCGAGCAGTTCGGGCGTGATGGCTGGGTCTTGCATGGGATCATGTTCCTCAAAAATCGGCTGGCCGGTGAATGTGGCCGATGAAAGTGGCGGCGACGGGGCAGCAAAGATGCGCCCTGCTTTATGACACAATGCTGCGCGGGGAAAGGCCGCTGGGGCATTGAGAGACGTTTTTTCAACTTTTTTGTGGGGGCGTGTCGAAATCGGGCATGGCCGTTCGTCTTATCCATATCAAACCCAATCGGAGAGACGACGATGACTTTACCAATTACGACGACATTTATATTGGCGCTGGCGGTGCTGATGTTGGTTTTATGGTTCAACGTGACCAAAACCCGCGCGGCGATGGCCGTGTCCATCGGCGATGGTGGCGACACGCAGCTACATGAACGCATCCGCCGGCATGGTAATTTTGTGGAATGGGTGCCGCTGAGCGTGTTGATGCTGGCGCTGGCTGAATTACAGGGCGCATCGGCGATCTGGCTCTATCTGGCCGGTGGGCTGTGCCTGTTTGGTCGGTTGGTGCATCCGTTTGGATTGCGGGCCCAAAATGCGGCCCATCCGGCGCGCATTGTGGGGAATTCTTCAAATATCCTCGCGGTCTTGATCCTGATGGGCGTGCTGGCGCGCCAAATGATGCTGACCTGACACTCACAAATTTTACAATTCCACTTCACTTTACCCAAAACCGCACACATTGTTGCGATCACAAGGAGAAACCCAATGCAATATATGGCTTTGATTTACAGCAATCCCGATCTGGAACCGACGCCCGGAACGGATGAGTTTAACGCCTATATGGCCGACTATTTTAAGATCAACGAGATTTACAAAAATGACGGTGTGTTTGTCGCTGGCGAACCCCTAGAAGGTATCGACAAAGCCACCAGCGTGCAAATTCGCGATGGTCAAACCAAGGTCATGGACGGACCTTTTGCTGATACCAAAGAGCGGTTGGGCGGGTTTTATATTTTTGAATGCAGTGATCTGGATCAGGCGCTGAAATACGCGGCCATGATCCCATCCGCCAAATACGGCACTGTAGAGGTGCGCCCGTTGATGGTGCTGAGCTAAATGAACGCTGCCCCCGATGCGATTGCGCTGACGCTCAGCAATGTCATGCGCCGGGATCGGGGGCGGCTTTTATCTGCGTTGATCCGCCAATTAGGGGATTTCCAATTGGCCGAGGATTGCCTGCAAGAGGCACTGGAAATGGCGTTTGTTGACTGGGGAAAATCTGGTTTGCCAGCGCGGCCCAATGGCTGGTTGTTACAAGTCGCGCGGCGCAAGGGTCTGGATCATCTGCGACGCAAAGCGGTTTATGCACGTAAAACCAATGAAATGGCGGTTCTGGCCGATCCTGACGCGCCCGATCGTCATGACATTCCTGATGAACGTCTGCGGTTGATTTTTACCTGTTGCCATCCGGCTTTGGATGAAAAATCACGTGTGGCGCTGACGCTGCGCATGTTGGGTGGGCTAAGCACAGATGAAATTGCCCATGCTTTTCTCGATAAAAGTGCGGCAATGGGCGCGCGGCTCACTCGGGCGAAATCGAAAATTCGCGCGGCGGGAATCCCGTTTTGTGTCCCAGAGGCGGATCAATTGGATGCTCGACTGAATTCCGTTTTGGATGTCATTTACCTGATTTTCAACGAAGGCTATTCCGCAAACCAAGGGGATGCGCCCATTCGGCGGACATTATGCGAAGAGGCCTTGTTTTTGGCGCAGATTGTTGTGGAATTGTTGCCAGACCGCGCCGAAGTAGAAGGGTTGAAAGCGTTGCTGTTGTTGATCCATGCCCGCCATCAAGCGCGTATTGGACCCGATGGCGTGCCCGTGCCGATGGAGCTGCAGGATCGGAACCTATGGGATCAGGCAATGATCACACGCGGTTTGGCGTTGCTGGATCGTGCCGTGGCGCGGTCGGCTCGCGGGCCATTTCAGATCAAAGCTGCGATTGCTGCATTACATTTGGCAAATCCTTTGGATTGGCGGCAAATCGTTTTGCTATATGATGCGCTGTTGGATTTTGAACCTACATCTGTTGTGCATCTAAACCGGGCTGTCGCGCTGTCTGAATTGTGTGGGCCAAAGGCAGGGTTGCAAGCCTTGGATCAAATCGCAGAAGGGCTTCAATCTTATCAACCGTTTCATGCCGCACGCGCAGATATGCTGGAACGGGCAGGGGATAAATGTGCTGCACTGGATGCATTTGATCAGGCGATCGCGCTTTTTCGGAATGAGACTGATATCCGGTATTTGCAAAAACGACGTGCGGCGCTGATGCGCAATTCGTGATGATGCAGATGCGGAAATTTGAGAAAGTCAAAAAAAAACGCCGGGCAATGCCCGGCGAAGTCCAACAGGGAGGTATGAAGGTGATGATGTAAGCATCATCGGCTTCGAGTGATCAAATAAGCGGCGTTCTTTGTTCGATCAAGTCTTTATGCTGCGATGCGACAACATTGCCGTTATGCGCCTGATGCATGGCTTAAGAATTTTCCAATGCGGCGGCTTCTCGAATGCGTTTGCGATGCGCGATCAGTTCCTCTTGGACAAAATCGCGGAACACTGCGATCCGCTTGGATTGGCGCAATTCCTCTGGGTAGGCAAGAAACACGGGGACTTCTGCACTTTCGACATCTGGGAGGACCCGTTTGAGGTCTGAGAAATCTTCGACCAGATAATCCGGCAGAACTCCGACACCCAGGTTGTTCAGCACGCCCTGCAACACCCCAAAATAATTGTTTACGGTCAGCAAACTATTGAGATCATAGCTCAGTAAATGCTGCGTTAACGATGCACCCGCAGCAACTTGGGTTGTGGTGACATTCTGACAAATCAGCCGGTGATTGCGGATGTCTTCCATGGTTTCAAACGGAGGATGCGTTTCCAGATAAGTCTGGGTCGCATAAAGCCGCATGCGCACCGACATCAAACGTTTGCGCACCAAATCCGCCTGACTGGGCTCTTTCATACGAATGGCAACGTCTGCCTCGCGCATTGGCAGGTCCAGAACCCGCTCTTCGAGCATCAGGTCAATTTTCAGATCAGGGTATTTTTCATAGAGCTTTGCCAATCGTGGCGCCAACCAAAGGGACCCAAACCCAATGGTGGTCGTGACTTTCAGCTCGCCAAACACTTCTTCTTCGCTGTCTCGTATGCGGGCAGAGGCCGCTTCGAGGCGTTTGTTCATCGACCGGGTCGCATCAAACAGCAATTCCCCCTGTTCAGTGAGAATCAGTCCACGCGCATGACGATGAAAAAGCGTGGTATTGAGCGATTCCTCTAGGGCACGGATCTGTCGGCTGACCGCAGATTGGCTCAGATGCAAGGTTTCGCCGGCCGCCGTCAAACTGCCTGCATCCGCCACTGAATGAAATATTCTTAACTTGTCCCAGTCCATAACTTGCCTGTCTGCAAATGTGTTAGCGCCCACGGCGCAACCTTTCATAACGTTCCTTATAAACGATTTTCAACAAGGTGGGGGGGGAAATTTTTGCTTTGTAGGTCATAATATCTGACCTATACTGTGGCAAACGCGATGGCCGCTGGGAGGGCGACGATGAGCAAGACCGATATTACACTGCATGACAGGTTCGATCTGGAAAAAAAGACCATTTTGCTGAATGGCACACAGGCGCTGGTGCGTCTGATGATGATGCAAAAGGAACGGGATCGACGGGCAGGGCTGAATACCGCCGGATATGTCAGTGGGTATCGTGGCTCGCCATTGGGGGCGGTTGATATGCAAATGACGCGCGCACAAAAGCAGTTGCAGGCGTCGGATGTGACATTTCAAGAAGGCATAAACGAAGATTTGGCCGCGACCGCGGTTTGGGGCACGCAACAGGCCGAAATGCGCGGCGAAGGCAAATATGACGGTGTGTTCAGTCTTTGGTATGGCAAAGGTCCGGGGATTGATCGATCCGGGGATGTGATGCGCCATGCCAATATGGCGGGTACATCTGCGCATGGTGGCGTATTGATGGCGATGGGGGATGACCATACCGGTGAAAGCTCGACAGTGTGCCACCAATCCGACTTTGCACTGGTGGATGCCTATATGCCGATCCTGTCGCCGGCGGGGGTGCAGGAAATTCTGGATTACGGGCAATACGGATTTGCATTGTCCCGGTTTTCAGGCTGTTGGAGTGGCTTGAAAGTGATGAAAGACACGATCGAAGTGACCTCGGTTGTGGATGCGTCATTGGCGCGGATGAATTTTGTCACACCGGAATTTGATATGCCTGAGGGCGGGTTGAATATCCGGGCTGTTGATCATTGGATCGAACAAGAGGTTCGGTTGCAAAAACACAAGAGGTTCGCCGCAGAAGCCTTTGCGCATGCGAACAAAATTGACAATCGGGTCTGGGGTAAACCGGGTGCAAAAATCGGGTTGGTTGCTGCTGGGAAAAACTGGTTGGATTTGAACCATGCGCTGTCGCTGATTGGTTTGGATGCCGCCGAGGCAGAGCGACTGGGCGTGACCACCTATAAAATTGGCCAGGTTTGGCCGCTGGATATGCGCGGTTTTCAGGATTGGGCCGAAGGCTTGGATCTGATCATTGTTGTTGAGGAAAAACGCAAACTGATCGAAGTGCAAATCAAAGAAGCGCTGTTTGATAATCGTCAGGGACGCCGCGTTTATGGCGCGACCAAAGGCGAATTTGGCACCGATTTGTTCAAATCCCATGGTGCGTTGGACCCGGTTGAGATTGCCGAATTGCTGGGTGAAATTCTGATCGAAGAAGGGCGCGACACGGATCGTATCCGCGCCGGACTGGCCCAAATCAGCGAAGCGCGCCGGTCTGACAATGCCGAAGAAATCGCCGTGCGCCAGCCTTGGTTCTGCGCGGGCTGTCCTCATAACACATCCACAAAATTGCCGGATGGGTCACGTGGATATGCCGGAATTGGCTGTCATATCATGGCGTTGTGGATGGATCGTGACACCAGTGGTTTCACCCATATGGGGGCCGAAGGGGTCAATTGGGTTGGCGAAGCCCCGTTTTCGAAACGCGATCACGTGTTCCAGAATTTGGGCGATGGCACCTATAACCATTCTGGCTTGATGGCCATTCGGTTTGCGTTGATGGCCAATACCAATATCACCTACAAAATCCTGTATAATGACGCGGTTGCCATGACCGGCGGTCAACCCCACGAAGGCGGATTGTCGGCCGATCGGATCATGAACGAAGTCATTGCGATGGGCGTCAAAAACGTATTCTTGGTTTATGACGAAAAAGAAGATGTGGACCTGTCTTTGTTCCCATCCCATGTGCCGGTTCATCCACGTGATGAGCTGCCTCTGGTGCAGGATAAATGCCGCGATATCAAAGGTGTATCTGCGATCATTTATATTCAGACCTGTGCTGCGGAAAAACGGCGTCGTCGTAAAAAGGGCACTTTCCCTGATCCAGACAAACGCGTGTTTATCAACACCGATATCTGCGAAGGGTGCGGTGATTGCGGCGTTCAATCCAACTGCGTGGCGATTGTGCCTGTGGACACAGAATTTGGCCGCAAACGTGCGATTGACCAATCCAGCTGCAACAAAGATTTTTCCTGTGTCAAAGGGTTCTGTCCGTCCTTTGTGACGATGGAAGGCGCTAAAATTCGCAAAAAATCTGCCGCTGATTTTGAATTGCCCGCATTGCCGATGCCCAAACTGCCAGAAATCAATGGCACACATAACGTGGTGATCACCGGGGTTGGCGGAACGGGCGTTGTCACCATCGGCGCGATCCTCGCCATGGCGGCACATTTGGATGACAAAGGTGCCGGTGTGATGGAAATGGCCGGTTTGGCCCAAAAGGGGGGGGCGGTTCACATCCATTGCCGTCTGGCCAATCGACCCGAAGACATCAACGCGATCCGGGTGGCAACCGGGGAATGTGATGCGCTGATCGGGGGGGATCTGGTTGTGTCAGCTGGGGCAAAAACCCTTGGCTTGATGGCCACAGGCCGTACCAAAGCGGCGGTGAATTCCCATGAAACGATGACGGGGCAATTTGCCATCGACCGGGATTTTACTATCCCGCATGACCGTCTGGGACTGGCACTAGAGGCGCGTCTGCGTGAAAATGTGACTCTGTTTGATGCCACAGGTCTGGCTGCAAATGTGATGGGTGACAGCATCTATTCCAACATGATTATGTTTGGTGCGGCATGGCAAATGGGATCCATTCCTGTGACATTGGACGCTATCCGTGAGGCGATCAAAATGAATGGGGCCAAGCCTGACATGAACTTGCGCGCGTTTGACATCGGCCGTTGGGCAATCGCCCATCCAGAAGACGCCGCGCGTAGCATCGCGCCGGTTGAGCCGGTTGCTTTGCCCAAAACGCTGGAACAGAAAATCGACATGCGTGCGGATCATTTGGCGATGTATCAATCGGACCGGCTGGGACGGAAATACCGTGAATTCGTCGCCAAGTTTGACGATATCGACATGAAGGAAGCCGTATCAAACTCGTATCATAAGCTATTGGCGTATAAAGATGAGTACGAAGTGGCGCGGTTGATGTTGGACAGCCGTAAAAAGGCTGAGGCAACCTTTGATGGGGATATCAAAATGACCTATCATCTGGCGCCTCCGATGATATCGCGCAAAGGCAAAAATGGCGTTCCAGTGAAACGTGAATTTGGCGCGGGTCTGGAACGGTTCCTGCCTCTCTTGGCCAAAATGAAGCGTCTGCGCGGCACGCCGTTGGATGTGTTTGGCAAAACTGCGGAACGCCGGATGGAACGGGACCTGATCAAACAATACGAACGCGATCTGGCCCCATTGGCAAATATCACACCGGATCAGAAAGACGCCGCCATGGCGCTGGCCCGGTTGCCGATGGACATCCGTGGGTTTGGCCATGTGAAGGAAGAGGCCGCAACCAAAGCCGCGAAACGTCGAGAAGAGTTATTGGCGGCGTTAAAAATGTCACCCGATAACCACACACAAGCGGCCCAATAACTGGGATGCTGATTCTAGAATTTTGGTCTTTGTGAACGGGGGCGGAACGCTTAGGTGACATTCCATGACACGAATGACCAAAATTTCTAAAGCGGACCGTCAGGTGGCGCGCGATATATCTTATGCCAGCTCCGCGTCTTCGCGGGGGGGGCGGGCGTTAATTCGAACAATTGAAAACGCCACCGGTCGGTTGCAACTGATCAAACGTGTCCAAGGTTACAGCGATGACGTGGCGCAGGGGGCAAATTTCTGGGACGTGGTCTGTGATCGCTATGGGCTGAGCCTGAACGTGGTGGGCGGATCATTGAACAATATTCCCGCAACTGGTCCCGTCATTTTAGTCGCCAATCATCCCTATGGCATTCTGGATGGGCTGATGATGGGGGCAATCCTATCCAAGCGTCGACCATCCGCGTTCAAAATTCTGGCACACCGCATTTTTCAGCGCAGTGCAGAGTTGGAACAGGTGATTTTGCCGGTTTCGTTTGATGAAACCAAAGAGGCGGCAAAGTTGAATTTACGCACGCGGTCGGATGCATTGGCCCATCTGAAAGACGGCGGCGCCATTGGTATTTTCCCCGGCGGAACGGTTTCTACCTCTGAAAAACCGTTTTCGACGCCACTGGATCCAAGTTGGCGCAACTTTACCGCCAAAATGATCGCCCGTAGCGATGCCATTGTGGTGCCGGTTTTCTTTGAGGGGGCCAATAGCCGGCTGTTCCAATTGGCTAGCCATATGCATGCCAATCTGCGGCTTAGTATGCTGATCCGTGAATTCAAACGTCGGGTGGATGAACCTGTGAATGTGGTGATCGGGGAACCGATTGATCGGCAGAAATTGGACGCCGTCAAAACCGATGCAAAAGCGTGCATGGATTTCCTGCGCAAAGCCACGTATGACCTGTCACCAACGCCACTGGCCGCCGATCGGCTGGGGCATGAATTCGAAGAAAAGTACAAGGTGCGTCATGGCAGTCGGAATATTCGATAGCGGTCTTGGGGGATTAACGGTTTTGGACGCGGTGCAGAAACGTCTGCCCGATGTGCCGTTTGTGTATTATGGCGACAACGCGCATGCGCCTTATGGCGTACGTGATGCAGATGATGTGTATAATCTGACCACCAAAGCTGTTGAACGGCTGTGGGAAGAAGGCTGCGATCTGGTGATTTTGGCCTGCAACACGGCATCTGCCGCGGCCTTGCGTCGGATGCAGGAAAACTGGATCCCAACCGATAAACGGGTTCTGGGCGTGTTTGTTCCCCTGATTGAGGCACTGACAGAACGGCAATGGGGCGACAATTCCCCGCCGCGCGAAGTGACCACAAAACATGTGGCGCTGTTTGCAACGCCTGCAACAGTGTCCAGCCGGGCGTTTCAGCGGGAATTGTCCTATCGCGCCATTGGCGTCGACGTCGAAGCGCAATCCTGCGGCGGTGTTGTGGATGCGATTGAGGATGGCGATCTGATCTTGGCCGAAGCCTTGGTGAAATCCCATGTTGACGCGTTAAAACGCAAAATGCCGCATCCTGATGCCGCGATTTTGGGCTGCACCCATTATCCTTTGATGGCCCAAGAGTTTCAGACCGCTTTGGGAGAGGATGTAAAAGTGTTCAGCCAAGCCAATCTGGTTGCCGAAAGTCTGGCCGATTATCTGGACCGCCGCCCGGCCATGTTGGGCACAGGAACAGAAAGCGCATTCCTGACCAGCGGTGATCCAGACGCGGTGTCGGCGCGCGCAACGCAGTTTTTGCGACGAAAGATCGCTTTTACAGCCGCGTGATGCGGCAATGGTGCGCATTGCACCGCGTTCAATCTGATCTTATTTGCCGTTAAACGGGCCAATTCACGGGAGCTACCCCATGGCTAAAAATGTCGCAATTCTAGGTGCATCTGGATATACAGGCGCCGAACTGGTACGCCTGATCGCCAATCATCCTGATATTGAAATCAAAGCGTTATCCGGTAATTCCAAAGCTGGGCGAAAAATGGCGGATGTGTTTCCGCATCTGCGCCATTTGGATTTGCCGGTGCTCACCCGCATCGAAGATGTCGATTTTGATGGGATCGATCTGGCATTTTGTGCCTTGCCGCATGTGACGTCGCAGGCGGTGATTTCCAAACTGCCGAAAACGTTGAAAATCGTCGATCTATCAGCGGACTTTCGGCTGCGGGACGTGGATGAATATGAAAAATGGTATGGGCAGCCGCATTCTGCGCCTGAATTGCAAAAAGAAGCCGTTTATGGCCTGACCGAGTTTTACCGCGAAGACATTCGCGCGGCACGGTTGGTGGCCGGCACCGGGTGCAATGCGGCGACCGGGCAATTCATTTTACGGCCATTGATTTCAGCCGGTGTGATTGATTTGGACCAGATCATATTGGATCTGAAATGCGCCGTTTCCGGGGCTGGTCGCAGCCTAAAGGAAAACCTGTTACACGCGGAATTGTCTGAGGGGTATCATGGCTATGCTGTGGGTGGTACACATCGGCATTTGGGCGAATTTGACCAAGAATTCAGCGCCTTAGCCGGGCGTCCAGTGCAAATTCAATTCACGCCACACTTGGTTCCGGCCAATCGGGGTATTTTGGCCACGGCCTATGTGCAGGGCGATGCCCAAGCTGTGCATGATGCCTTGGTTGCGGCCTATATTGACGAAACGTTTGTACAGGTTTTGCCGTTTGGCCAGACCCCAAGCACACGCCATATCCGTGGGTCTAACCTGTGTCATATCGGTGTGGTTGCGGATCGGATTGCTGGGCGCGTGATTGTGATCGCGGCCTTGGATAACCTGACCAAAGGATCGTCCGGGCAGGCCTTGCAAAACGCAAATCTCATGCTGGGACTGGACGAAGAGGCGGGCCTGATGATGGCGCCTGTATTCCCATGAAGACGCTTAAAAAACAGCGCCGCATCCAAGTGATTGTGCTGGCATTTGTCGCTCTGACAATTGCCACCGGTCTGATCGGTTTTGCGATGAAAGATGGGATCAATTTCTTTCGTTCGCCCACCGAAGTTGCCGCTGATCCGCCCCCCGAGACAGAATTGTTTCGGATTGGCGGTTTGGTCGAAGCAGGCAGTTTGGTGCGCGGCCAAGGGGATGTGGCATATTTTAACGTCACCGATGGCGGCGCGACCATTCCCGTGACTTTTACCGGAATTTTGCCAGACCTGTTTGCAGAAAATCAGGGCATGATCGGGCAGGGACGATACATTAACGGCACGTTCGAAGCTGTTGAAATTCTTGCAAAACATGACGAAACATACATGCCCAAAGAAGTGATCGACGCATTGAAAGAGCAGGACATGTATCGCGATCCAGAGGATGCATCGGACGGTCACGTCATCGCCAATTAACCCCGACCGAACGGTGCGCTGTGTCCACTTTAACATTTTAAGAGCAGCCTAATCCCGAAATTGCGCGGGGTTAGATCATGCAATCTGTACAACAAATCGCAAATCAAATTGTCGCCCGAGAAGGCGGATATGTGGATGACCCGGATGATCCGGGTGGGGCCACAAAATTTGGTGTCACCATACACACGATGCGGCGTTTGGGACTGGATTTGGACCAAGACGGCGATGTTGATCAATCCGATGTGCGTCGGCTGACGCGGGCCCATGCTGTCGATATTTTTGTTCGGCATTATTTTGAAACGCCTCGCATTGCGGAATTGCCTGAACCCATTCAGGCCTCTGTGTTTGATATGTATGTCAATTCTGGTGCCAATGCCGTTCGGATATTGCAGCGTTTGATCCGCGATATGCGCATTGAGGTTGATATCGATGGTCAGATTGGCCCCCAGACGATCCAAGCCGCGCATCAGGCCATGGACGCGGCACCGGATCACTTTGTCGATGCCTACGGGATTGCGCGTCGAAACTACTATTACAATTTAGCCGATCGACGCCCTGCCAGCCGAAAATATGCCCGACGTCGGGACGGGGGCAAAGGCGGGTGGATTTTGCGTGCCGAAGAATTCTTATCAGAGCGGTATCATCTGTCGGATGAGCAACATCGCGCACGGGTGGCACAATGGGTTTAATTGCCAATGTGTTTACCGCTTTGTTTGGGGATGGCCGAAATGTCATCGCTGAAACGGCGCATGTGTTTCGTGAAAACACCGAAGCCGCCGCCATTCGAGAGGCAGAGGGTAAAGGGGCCGCATTAAAACAATTTGCGTCCGAATTCACCCATCCCAGAAAGGGATTATTCGACCGTTTTATTGATGGCCTGAACCGATTGCCACGCCCGTTATTGGCTTTTGGGACGTTGGGATTGTTTGTATCCGCGATGGTGAATCCGATTTGGTTTGCTGCGCGCATGCAGGGGATCGCCTTGGTGCCAGAGCCGTTATGGTGGTTGATGGGGGCAATTGTCAGTTTCTACTTTGGCGCACGTCATCAGGTCAAAGGCCAGGAATTTCAACGCTCTATTGCTGATACCATGGCGCGCACAACCCAAGTGACCAGCAACATTCGCGCCCTAGAGGCGTTAGACGCCGGATCACAGGTCAGCCAGGGCGCAGAACGTGTCGATCGCGACGGCGCCGGGCCAAACCCCGCATTGGACGCCTGGCAAGAAAGACGTTCAGATGGATGAACAGATCACCAAAATTCACACCCGACTGCATGCACTTGAAACGCGCAGTGCGGTTGATGATGTGCATCGTGCAAATGTTGAAAAACGCCTGACATCCATCGAGGATACGTTGAAATGGCTGGTGCGCTTGATTTTGGGGGCGCTGATTATGGGCGTAATCGCCTATGCGTTACGTGGCGGGTTCACAGGGTGATCTGACGCGCGAAATCGTGATGCGTTAAGGTGCCGGATGCGACACAGCGACACCGTGATTTGAGTGGTCACCAGCGCCACATGCTCTATCTTAGCGGCATGATAAATGAACTTGGACATTTTGCGCTGATTCTGGGATTTGGCATCGCCATTTTGCAGTCTGTTGCGCCGTTGGTAGGCGCCCATAAGGGCTGGCGGGGGTGGATGGCTGTGGCGGATCCCGCCGCGTCGTCCCAATTTATTTTGGTGGGGTTTTCGTTTGCCGCATTGACCTGGGCCTTTGTGACGTCTGATTTTTCGCTGCAACTGGTGTTTTCCAATTCCCATTCGCTGAAACCGATGCTCTATAAAATCTCGGGCGTTTGGGGAAATCACGAAGGGTCAATGCTGCTTTGGTTGTTGATCCTGACCTTGTTTGGCGCATGCGCCAGTTGGTTTGGCGGCAATTTGCCCGATACTCTAAAGGCGCGGGTATTGGCGGTGCAGGCAGCGATTAGCGTCGCATTTTATGCGTTCATTTTGTTCACCTCAAACCCGTTCTTGCGGCTGCAAACGCCGCCATTGGATGGCCAAGATTTGAACCCATTGCTACAAGATCCCGGGCTCGCCTTTCATCCACCGTTTTTGTATTTAGGATATGTCGGGCTGAGCATGGCGTTTGCCTTTGCCGTCGCCGCCCTGATCGAAGGCAAGGTTGACGCTGCTTGGGGACGATGGGTGCGCCCATGGACCTTGGCGGCATGGATTTTCCTCACCATTGGCATCGCGCTTGGATCTTGGTGGGCCTATTATGAACTTGGCTGGGGTGGGTTCTGGTTCTGGGATCCCGTCGAAAATGCGTCCTTTATGCCTTGGCTGTTGGCGGCGGCATTGCTGCATTCCGCCATTGTCGTTGAAAAACGCGAAAGCCTGAAAAGCTGGACCATTTTGCTGGCCATTCTGGCATTTGGGTTTTCGCTGTTGGGAACGTTCATTGTGCGGTCGGGTGTTTTGACTTCGGTCCATGCCTTTGCCAATGACCCTGAACGCGGTGTGTTTATCCTGATCATTTTGGCGATCTTTTTGGGCGGGGCATTGACGCTATTTGCAGCCCGCGCAGGCACGATGGAATCCAAAGGTGTGTTTGGCGTGGTCAGCCGTGAAAGCGCGCTGGTGTTGAACAATATCCTGTTGGCTGTGGCGTGTTTTGTCGTGTTCATCGGCACGATGTGGCCTTTGATCGCAGAGCTGTTGTTTGAACGTACCTTATCTGTCGGGCCCCCGTTCTTTGAGTCGGCGTTCACGCCGTTTATGACCGCGCTGGCGGTTATTTTGCCTGTTGGGGCGGTTCTGGCTTGGAAACGTGGCAATCTGCGCCGCGCAGGCCTGTCAATGGTGCCGGTTGCGATTTTGGCAGTTGCTTTGGGGGGGCTGGCCTTTGCGTTGCAATCGGGACGATCTGCATTGGGACCCATTGGTGTTGCTCTGGGGGCGTGGGTCGTTTTTGGCGCGGCTCTGGATATGTGGCAACGCACGGGGCGCAAATCTGTGTTTGACCGCATACTGCGCCTTGCACGATTGCCGCGCGCTGATTGGGGAAAATCGATCGCACATGCCGGATTGGGGATTACCGTTTTTGGCATTGCAACACTGATGGCTTGGCAACAAGAAGACATTCGCACAGCACAAATCGGGGAAAGATATCAGGTTGGCGCCTATGAGGTGGAACTGCGCGATGTTTTTCAAGAAGAGGGGCCGAACTATCTGACAACCAAGGCTGAGATTATTCTATATCGCGGCGGACAGATCGCCGCGACGTTGTTCCCTGAGAAACGGTTTTACCCAGTTGCCCAGATGCCAACCACAGAGGCGGATATCGACAATGGCATTCTGCGGGATCTTTATGTGGTGATCGGCGATGCACAGATCGGTGGCGGTTATGCGGTTCGGATATATATCAAACCCTTCGCCAATTGGATTTGGGGGGGCTCGATCCTGATGGCATTGGGCGGGTTTGTTTCTTTGTCTGACCGTCGATTGCGTGTGGCGGCTGGGGCGCGTTCCAAGTCGGCAAAAACGGTGGGCGCTGTATGAAACATCTGATCAGACATCTTGTTTTTGTGTTGACGGTTCTTGTGGCCATCGCCAGCCCGGTTTGGGCGGTGCAGCCTGATGAAATCCTAGATGATCCTGTTTTGGAACGTCGCGCGCGCGATATTTCGGCGGGGTTGCGATGCCCGGTTTGCCAAAATGAATCCATCGACGAAAGCAACGCAACGCTGGCCCGCGATCTGCGCATTTTGCTGCGGGAACGGTTGGTAGCCGGGGATAGTGACGCGGATGCAATTGCCTATATTGTTGATCGGTATGGGGAATATGTGCTGCTGAAACCGACCACCTCTGGGGCCAATTGGATCCTTTGGCTGGCCGGTCCTGCTGTTTTGCTGATGGGATTGGGGATCGGATATAAAACGGTGCGCAAACGCGCCCAAACTGGCGCGTCAGAAACGCTCAGCGACGCAGAAAAAGCCCGTTTGGAAGAAATTTTACATCGGTGACGTTATGTTGCCCTTTTAGATCGCGGCTTCGTGATTAGGTTGTGTGCAACAACAGATTGAGGGCGCCAGAATGATCTATCAAACCATCACCTTGGACATCAACGATGGCATGGCCGTCCTGACGTTAAACCGGCCAGAGGTAATGAACGCGCTCAGCACCCAGATGCGGGCCGAAATCCTGCACGCAGTGAAAGCCGCTGAAAGCGAGGCACGCGTTTTGGTCATGACCGGGGCTGGCCCGGCATTTTGTTCGGGGCAGGATCTAGGGGATGGCACGGCGGCATCCATCGATTTGGAACGCACATTGCGGGACGAATACACGCCAATGCTGCGCGCAATTTTTGAATGTCGCATCCCGACCATTGCGGCGGTGAATGGGGCAGCGGCGGGCGCGGGGGCCAATCTGGCGCTGGCCTGTGACGTCGTGATTGCATCAGAAATGGCATATTTTGTGCAGGCATTCACACGTATTGGCCTGATCCCGGATGCAGGTGGGACCTATTGGTTGCCCCGTCAAATGGGTGCAGCCAAAGCCATGGGTGCCGCGTTATTTGCGGATAAAATCATGGCCTCTGATGCGTCGAATATGGGAATGATCTATGAATCCATCCCCGAGGCCGAATTTGACCAGCATTGGCGGGATCGCGCTGCGCAATTGGCCCATGGTCCGACGCTCGCTTATCGGCAATTGAAAAAAGCGCTGCGCGGAACTTATGAAAATTCGTTGGATGAGCAATTGGTCCTAGAAGCAAAGCTGCAAGGCAAATGTGGCATGACCCGTGATTTCAAAGAAGGCGTCGTCGCCTTTCAGGAAAAACGCCCACCAAAATATGAAGGGCGTTAAATCAATCTGCCGGGATTGGCAGGGCACTATTGCGGACGTTTGAGCGTCATATAGAGGCTGTCACTCCAATTCCCGGCGATGCAAAACGTGTTTTTCTCATAGCCGGTTTTCTGGAAACCAAGCGATGTGAGCAACGCTAATGAACCGGCGTTGTTCGGGTCCAAATCTGCGAAAATGTCAGCGAAATCTGTCGTTTGCCAGATATGAGGGATCAGGCAATTCATCGCTTCTGATGCGATCCCTTGTCGCCAGTGATCGGGATGCAGAATAAACCCAACTTCGTTGCCGTGATGGGCTCCGACGCAGCCAATAACGCGGTTGTCCTTTTCGATGACAAAATAAAGCGGCCGGTCGGCAAAGCCCTGGATCATCAAATCCAATCGCTCTTGGGTCACCGATTTGTCAGGATGGGGCAGGGTCGACCAATATTTCATCGCGCGGGCGTCATGAAACAGCGCAAACAGATCCTCTAGGTCTGTTTGCTTTGGCCCCCTCAGGATCAACCGTTTTGTCATTAACATTTGCAGCCCACCCAGATTGACCCCGCCACCGTTAGGGGGGCCGTTAAATGGCGCGTGGTTAATAGGTGAATGTGACGATCAGCCCCTCAAGGCTGGAATCGTCAAAGTCGCCACTTAGATTTGCGATCACGTCACCGTCAAAGGTCACGCTGGCATCCCCATAGCCGTTATAAATCAGACCAAGGTCAGGGCCATCTTTGGCGGCATCATAGCCATATGACAGCGCGTCGCGGGTCGGGTCAAAGTCAGTGACCTGAGCCGGATTTCCTGCAACGATCCAATCCCCAAGCACAAAATCATCGCCACCTTGGCCACCTTGGGCCACATCCCCATTGCCCAGCACCAACAGATCGTCACCATCCCCGCCATTCAGGGTATCGCTTTCTCCGTTATCTGTGAGGGTCAGATGCGAAAACAGGGTATCATCCTCGGGGTCGGGGTTTTCGATCAGCGACTGAACCAGCGCTTCGTCGATCAGATCAGCCCCAAACAAACCATCCTCGCCAGCGCCGCCATTTAGGATGTCTTGGCCCGCATTACCAAACAGCAGATCCGATTGCGCGCCGCCACTTAGGACATCATCGCCGGTGCCACCCATCAACAGGTCTTCTCCGTAGCCGCCATCAAGGGTGTCATTGCCACCGTCACCGTCCAGGATGTCGCTCCCGGTCCAGCCCTGCAGGTCGTCATCCCCCGCTTGGCCAACCAACAGGTCATTGCCGGATTTGCCGATCAGCAAATCATCGCCGCTGCCCCCAGTTAGGGTGTCATTGTCGGCGTCACCGCGCAGCTCCAAATCATCGTCAGAGCTATCCGAACTGTCATCCCCGCCAATCAGAGACAACAAAACACCACCAATCAAAAGTACAGGAAGAAGAGCCAGCATCGTTATAATCCTATTTCACAATGGCGCGACCATATCAGCGGGGACGTCGCCATAAACCCTAAAAGTTGAAACAACTTGTATCTAAACAGGCAACTTTAGACCAGAATCTAGGGGCCCTGATTACAAACAAAAATGGGCCGCCAAATTGGCAGCCCATAAATCGATATGATCGAAGATTAACGGTTTTCGATATCTGTGTAATCGCGCTCTGTTTCGCCGAGATACAGCTGACGGGGGCGACCGATTTTGTTTTGCGGATCGTTCAGCATCTCTTTCCACTGGCTGACCCAGCCCACTGTCCGCGACAGGGCAAAGATCGGTGTGAACATAGATGTTGGGAAACCCATCGCTTCTAGGATGATGCCGGAATAGAAATCCACATTCGGGAACAGTTTCTTTTCCGCGAAATATGGATCGTTGATTGCGGCTTCTTCCAGGGCTTTGGCAACTTGCAATTTGGGGTTATTTTCAACGCCCAGCAGTTCCAAAACTTCATCCGCGGATTGTTTCATCACTTTGGCGCGTGGGTCAAAGTTTTTGTAAACGCGGTGACCAAAGCCCATCAGACGGAATGGATCATTCTTGTCTTTGGCGCGGGCGATAAATTCAGGGATACGGTCCACAGACCCGATTTCACCCAGCATTTCCAAGCAAGCTTGGTTCGCGCCACCATGGGCAGGGCCCCACAGACAGGCGATCCCGGCCGCCACACAGGCGAATGGGTTCGCGCCCGAAGACGACGCCAAACGCACAGTCGATGTGGATGCGTTTTGTTCGTGATCCGCGTGCAGTGTGAAAATCCGGTCCATCGCACGGGCCAGAATTGGGTTGATTTGGTATTCTTCGGCAGGAACGCTGAAACACATATGCAAGAAGTTGGATGCGTAATCCAGATCATTGCGGGGATGCACAAATGGCTGGCCGATTGAATATTTATAAGCCGCCGCCGCGATGGTTGGCATTTTCGCGATCAAACGGAATGCTGCGATTTCGCGCTGACGTGGGTCAGTGATGTCGGTGCTGTCATGGTAAAACGCAGACATCGCGCCCACAACACCCACCATAATGGCCATTGGATGCGCGTCCCGACGGAAACCGCGGAACAGATAATGCATCTGGTCATGGATCATCGTGTGACGAGTGACGATGTTTTCAAACTCTTCCAGCTCAGCTGCAGAGGGCAATTCACCGTTCAACAGCAGATAGCACACTTCTAGATAATGTGATTTTTCTGCCAATTGATCAATGGGATAGCCACGATGCAACAATTCGCCTTTGCCACCATCAATGAACGTGATGGTGCTGTCGCAAGACGCAGTAGAGGTGAAGCCGGGATCATAGGTAAATACACCAGCGGTGCCGTACAATTTGCGAATATCCAGCACATCAGGGCCCGCGCTTGGCGAATAAATCGGCAGCTCGTAGCTCTCACCATCAATGGTAAGCGTCGCGGTTTTTTGCGTTTCGGTCATAGTGATCCCCTTCTGAGGCACACCCAAGCACGATGCTTGGGCGGCTGCGGTTTGTATCCGGTCAGAACCCCGATACCGACAAAGGGTAACGAAAAAGTTTCAGCCCGTAGCGTCAGTCAGGCGGCCGATGGTTTCTTCTCGGCCGATGACTAACATCATGTCGAACACTGAAGGTGAAACAGCCCGTCCAGCCAACACAGACCTGAGCGGTCCTGCCAGCTTCCCAAGCTTGGTTTCGTGCGCCGCTGCCAATTGAGCAACTGCGTCTTCAAGCGCGTCTCGGGACCAGCTAACATTTTGCAAGTGCGGCGTCAATTCCGACAGTATACCACGGGATACATCATTCAGATGTTTTGCAGCTTTGTCATCCGGCGTGATAGGTCGCGAAGTCAGGATAAAGTGAGCCTTTTCAAGAAGATCAGGGAAAGTTTTGGCCCGTTCTTTCAGGCAATACATGCCCCGTGACATCCCGTCGCGTTGGGCTTCCGTTAGGGCAGGCGCATCCGTAGCGTGTAGGAAGGCCTCGATTTCGTGCAGCAGTGCAGCATCATCGGTCGCTGCATTGTGCAATCCACAGATATTTTCGAGCTTTTTAAAGTCAAAACGGGCAGGGGCTTTGCCAATGCCATCCAGACCAAACCATTCGATCGCCTGCGCGTCGGTGAAAAATTCATCATCCCCATGCGACCAACCCAACCTGGTCAAATAGTTGCGCATCCCTGCCGCGGGATAGCCCATCATCTGATATTCTGCCGCGCCGGTTGCGCCATGTCTTTTGGACAGTTTTTTACCATCTGGTCCAAAAATAAGGGGAATATGCGCGTAAACCGGCAGATCCCATCCCATCGCAGTGTAGATCAGGCTTTGACGGAACGCATTGGCCAGATGGTCATCGCCGCGGATCACATGGGTAATGCCCATGTCAAAATCGTCCACAACAACGGCCAGCATATAAACAGGCGTGCCGTCTGACCGCAAAAGAATCATGTCATCCAGCTGATCGTTTTTCCATGTCACATCGCCCTGTACCGCATCCGAAATTGTTGTGGATCCGGATTGCGGCGCCTTAATCCGTACCGTAAACGGCGCATCAGGATGATCCGCGGCCTCAACATCCCGCCAAGGTGAGCGGAACATTGTGGATTTGCCTTCGGCGCGGGCAGATTCGCGGAACGCCTCAATGTCGTCTTGGGTAGAAAAACATTTGAACGCGGCACCTTTGGCCAGCAATTCATGGGCGACCTCTATATGACGGTCTGCGCGCGACGCCTGTGACAACGGTTCGCCATCCCAATCCAAACCCAGCCAGTTCAAACCATCCAAAATGGCTTGTGTGTTTTCCGCGCTAGAGCGCGCTTTGTCCGTATCTTCGATCCGCAACAAGAACTGACCGCCATGGTGACGGGCGAACAAATAGTTAAACAGCGCGGTGCGTGCGCCGCCAATATGCAACGCTCCGGTGGGGGACGGGGCAAATCGGGTGACAACAGGTGCTTGGGACATATGAATTTAACCTTTTGCTAACCATGAGCGGCTTTGATCCGGGGGATACAGGAGGCCGGGGTCAAAGGACAAGTGCACCTACGCGAACAAATTGCCAATGCCCTGTTGATGCAACGTGGGCATTTATTTGGATGGGCGCCCGTTTTTCTGGGCGTGGGCATTGGTGTGTGGTTTTCCTTTGGGTTTGAACCGCAATTCATTCACTACAGCGCCTTGGCGATCGTCATGGGAATGTGCCTGATTGGTGCCCGGTATTCCGAAATGTTGGGCCCCGCGTTGCTGGGGGTTGCACTGATTTCTCTTGGGATGCTGTTGGCCGGGTATCGGGCGCATTCGCTGGCCGAACCTGTTTTAACGTTTCGATATTACGGACCAATCCAAGGCCGGGTTGTCACGCTTGATCGATCTGCCAGTGATAAGGTTAGGCTCACGCTTGATCATGTGGTTCTGGACAACATGTCGCCACACCGTACGCCGCAGAAGGTGCGCATTTCGCTTCATCACGAACAGGATTGGATCGCGCCAACTCCGGGCATGTTTGTTATGACCACGGGCCACTTATCACCACCAGCCGGACCTGTTGAGCCGGGCGGTTTTGACTTCAAAGTTATGGCTTGGTTTCAATCGCTTGGGGCGGTTGGATATACTCAAAACCCAGTTTTACAATTGGAACCACCCGCCGACGGGTTTGATCTATATCGGTTTCGAATACAGATTTCTGACGCCATACGCGACCGTATAGACGGAGAGATTGGGGCGTTTGCCGCTGCGATTACGACAGGGGATAGATCAGCAATGGGGGCCGAAACATTGGCCGACCTACGCGCGTCAAACCTTGCGCATTTGCTGGCGATATCTGGGTTGCATATGGGGTTGTTAACCGGGTTTGTGTTCGCGTTGATCCGCTACGGATTGGCGTTGATCCCAAAAATCTCGCTTCGGTTTTCATCGAAAAAGATTGCTGCAATCGCCGCGCTGATCTGCGGGGCGGGATATCTGGCACTATCCGGCGGGAATGTATCCACAGAGCGCGCGTTTATTATGGTGGCAGTGATGTTTTTGGCGATCCTGCTTAACCGGCGTGCCCTCACGCTACGTGCAGTTGCGATCGCCGCGATCATCGTTTTGGTCCGCCGTCCCGAACAAGTGACGGGCCCCGGATTTCAAATGTCATTCGCCGCAACAACGGCACTGGTCGCGGTTTTTGGTGGAATGCGAAACATGGACCAATCAAAAATCCCCACTTGGTTACGCCCTGTTGTGGCGGTGTTCTTGTCATCGCTGATCGCTGGGTTAGCAACCGCGCCGTATTCTGCGGCCCATTTTAACCAGATCTCTCATTATGGCTTATTCGCCAATATGTTGTCCGTTCCTGTGATGGGGATTTTGGTGATGCCTTCTGCAGTCATTGCCGCGTGCCTATGGCCGTTTGGCCTGGAATTTATTGGCCTTTGGGGGATGGAAATTGGATTGCGCTGGATCCTGTTTGTGGCCAATCAAGTTGCGCATCTTGATGGTTCCGTCGGACGGATTGTCGCGCCTAACTCGGCGGTTTTACCCATCATGACCCTAGGTTTTTTGTTTTTGATTTTGTGGCGGGGCCGGTCACGCCTCATTGGCGTGGCGCCAGTCCTGTTTGCGGGGGTCATTTGGGCCCAAACCGACAGACCTGCTTTGCTTGTTTCAGATAACGGAAATCTGGTCGGGGTATTGATCAACGGGGAACGGGTGTTGTCACGTGAACGTTCCGATAGCTTTTCTGCGCGGTCTTGGCTTGAAAACGATGGGGATGCGCGTGATCAACAGCATGCGGCGATCGCATGGGAGCAACGCATTCACAACATTGATGGATTTCGTGTTCTACAAATCCGCGGCCAGCGTCAAAGCACGTCATTAGAAGGGTGTGGTGGAGCGGATATTTTGATCATGAACGTCGAAAATCAAACGGACCGCCCATGTGATGTGTATGATCCTATTCGGCTCAGATCGACAGGATCATTGGCACTTTATCAGGATCGCGCCAACATAATCACCGCTCAATCCTTGGCCGGAAACAGAATTTGGAACACGCCCTCAATCAATCCATCGATGGCTTCGGACTATTTCAGTACGAGCGAATGAGACCGACCAAACGACCCTGAACTTTGATCTGATCCTCATCAAAAAAGCGAGTTTTGTAGGCCGGATTCGCAGCCTCAAGCGCGATTGAGGATCCATTTCTGCGATATCGCTTAAGCGTCGCTTCTTCGTCTTCGACCAGCGCTACAACGATGTCACCGTCATCCGCAACTGTGGTTTCCCGGATCACCACAACGTCACCGTCATTGATCCCCAGCTCGATCATGGAATCGCCCTTTACTTCGAGGGCATAATGTTCGCCTTGGCTAATCATGTTATGGGGGACGGGCACACTATGCGTGGCATGTTGAATTGCTGCGATGGGAACCCCAGCTGCAATGCGGCCCATAACAGGGATTTCCAGCGCAGAGGCCGTTTTTGTTGTTTGAGGCGCGGCGGTATCGTCGCGATCACCGGCAACAACTTTGGGTGTAAACCCAGTTGATTTTGATGCCAATGCATCGGGCAGTTTAACCACCTCTAGTGCACGCGCCTTGTGAGCCAAACGTCGGATATAACCGCGCTCTTCCAAAGCGGTGATCAAACGGTGGATACCGGATTTCGAACGCAGGTTAAGTTCGTCCTTCATTTCATCAAAAGACGGCGGCACACCATCGCGTTGAACACGAGCATTCACGAATTCCAGCAAATCGAGTTGTTTTTTGGTCAGCATCGAAGAACCTCATGATCAGCCTAAAGGACGGCACGTTTTCCTGATGTTCTACGCATGTTCTTGTTTTGTGTCAAGTGGGCGCGGTTTGTTCTACAATTTGATAATCGAAACTGTGTCACCAATGTTGCGAGCGCTATCCAAAGGGGGGCGTTTAATCAGGCAATTTGCGTCTGACAAAACGTTCATCAATGAACTGTCCTGACGTGAAAAAACGCGCACGCCAGATGGGCTTTGATGTGCTCTCATGTAATGTTCCCGTAGACCGTTTTCCTGCAAGGGGGACAGTAGTTTAGCGGGTGTTGTTGATGCAGGTTCCTGACCTAGTCCCAGCATTTTTCGGATCAGTGGAAGCATAAAAATATGTCCACATACCATTGATGAAACGGGGTTGCCTGGCAGCCCGATCATCGCGCTGTTTCCCAATGTCCCAGCCATGAGGGGTTTGCCAGGGCGCATGGCAACTTTGTAAAATTTCTGCTGCATTCCCAAGGCTTTAGATATTGAGCCTACCAAATCATGATCGCCAACTGACGCGCCACCGATCGTCACAATCAAATCTGCGCTATTGGCCAAGTTTAACACTGATTTCAGTGAATTTTCATTGTCCCGGGCAATCGGAAGGATACGGGGGGACGCACCATTCAATTCCAATAAAGCATGTAATCCCAAGGCGTTGGAGGCAATTATTTGGTCATGATTTGGGGTCTCACCCGGTTGAACCAATTCGTCCCCGGTTGAGATAATCGCAACGTCCGGTTTTTTCGTCACCCAAACATCACTAACATTCATCGCGGCCAGCAACATTATGTCGGAAGATGTTAACAGCCGTGGGGCGTCGATGGTAAATCCAACTTTGAAATCAATGCCCAAATCACGGATGTTTTGGCCCTGATGTCCATTCGTGTTCAAAGTGATCTTGTCACCGCTTCGATCTACATCTTCTTGAATTATAACGCAATTTGCACCTTTGGGTACTGGTGCGCCTGTAAAAATACGAACGCATTCCATGGGACCAAGGGGCCCCGTATATTCGTGACCCGCCGCGGATTCCCCAACCACATTTAGTATGGTCTGCGCCTGCGCGTCATCAGCATTTAAGGCGTAGCCATCCATCGCAGATGATGCAAATGGCGGCTGATTTCGCAGGGCAATTGCCGGTTTGGCCAGAACCCGACCCGAGGCTTTTGACAATGGGACCAATTCTGGGTCCAAAACGCCGGCCAAGCTGAAAATATCATCCAATGCTTGCGAAACTGAAATCATGGCGCTTCATATTTTCCGGATTTTCCACCGTCTTTCAACGTAACTTTGATACCACCAATTTCCATGTCTTTTTGAACGGCTTTGACCATGTCAAAAACAGTTAGCAACGCCGTCGAAGTTGCTGTTAATGCTTCCATTTCTACGCCAGTTTGCCCAGACGTTTTGACGGTGCTGATCACGCGGATACCGGGTAAATCGTCGTCAGGTAACAGGTCAACCGTCACTTTGGTAATAGGAAGCGGATGGCATAATGGGATCAAATCGGCCGTTTTCTTTGCGGCCATAATTGCAGCCAACCGCGCCACGCCCAGCACATCGCCTTTTTTGGCGTCGCCGGATTTGATGATGGCCAATGTGTCGATGTTGGTTTTGATCCAACCCTCTGCCGTGGCGATGCGGTCAGTGACAGGTTTTTGCGACACATCAACCATATGCGCCTGACCTGATGCATCAAAATGTGTCAATCCTGTCATCACATTACCTGTGGTTTCAACGGGTTAGATAGCAAAGCTCTTGTAGCGGCCTCGACATCATCTTGCCGCATCAAGCTTTCGCCGATCAGGAAAGTTCGTGCACCGTAACGGGCCATGTCAGACAAATCGTCAGGTGTGAACAAGCCGCTTTCGCAGACGATTTGCCGATCACCGGGCACAAGGCGCGACAGCCGACGAGTTGTATCAAGAGTGGTCTCGAACGTATTGAGATTGCGGTTATTTATCCCCATGAGTGGGGATTTCAACATACAAGCACGCTCCAGCTCTGCTTCGTCATGCACTTCTAGCAGAACATCCATGTTCCACCCCAAGGCTGCGTCTTCTAGCTCGGCGGCTTGGCCATCTTCGACGGAGGCCAGAATGATCAGGATGCAATCAGCACCAAGCGCGCGCGCTTCGGCAACCTGGTACGGGTCATAGATGAAATCTTTGCGTAAAGCAGGCAGTGACGTGGCTTCGCGGGCTTGCATCAAAAATTCATCCGCCCCCTGAAAAGAGGGCGCATCTGTCAGGACAGACAGACAAGTTGCGCCGCCTTTTTCATAGGCGGTTGCCAATTCTGCCGGGTTAAAATCCACTCGGATCAACCCTTTAGATGGCGACGCTTTCTTTATTTCTGCGATCAACCCATAGCCATCACGCGCGGCGTCCTGCAAACGATTGGCAAAACCACGTGTTGGACTGGCCGCTTTGGCGGCGGCTTCAATTTCGGCCATCGGTTTTTGAGCTTTACACGCGGCAACATGTTCCAATTTATAGGCTTTGATTTTATCAAGTATCGTTGCGGTCATGCGGTCCCCGATGTGATGCGTGCCAGTGTTTCTATAGATGCAAGTGCCCAACCGGAATCGATGCTTTCTTCTGCGATTTCAACACCTTGCTTTAGGTCGTTTGCTTTGTCTGCCACCACCAGCGCGGCGGCGGCATTTAACAATACCGCATCGCGATAGGCGCCTTTGGTGCCGTTTAACAAGGCGCGAAAGGCAACACCGTTTTCGGCTGGGCTGCCCCCCAGAATGGCCGCCAAATGATGTGTCGGCAGGCCCGCATCCTCTGGATGGATTTCGAGCGATTGAATGCGGTCGTTTTCCAGCGCTGCGACAGAGGTTTTGCCAGTGATCGACATTTCATCTGTGCCATCAGCGCCATAAACCAACCAAGCCTTTTCGCTGCCCAGTGATTGCAGGGTTTCTGCCATCGGATGGATCAAATCCAGCGCAAATGCGCCGGTCAATTGCCGTTTCACTCCGGCGGGATTTGTCAATGGTCCCAATATGTTAAAGATCGTTTTGCATCCAAGTTCCTGACGGACCGGCATAACGTATTTCATCACGGGATGATGCATCGGGGCCATCATGAACCCAATGCCAGCCTCGGCCAGAGCGGCTTCTACGATGTCAGCGCCGACCATGACATCTACGCCCATTTGCGCCAATGCGTCAGCCGCCCCGGATTTGGAGCTGAGATTGCGGTTCCCGTGTTTGGCAACCGGCACACCCGCGCCCGCCACAACAAAGGCCGTGGCGGTGGAAATGTTCAATGTGCCGATGCCGTCACCGCCCGTGCCGACAATATCAATCGCACCCTCTGGCGCGGTCACCGGCACTGCTTTGGCGCGCATTGCGGCGGCGGCTGCGGAATATTCGGCCACGGATTCACCACGTGCGCGCATTGCCATCAGCAATCCGCCGATTTGCGCGGGGGTTGCCTGACCTTCGAACACAATTTCAAAGGCTTCTTGCGCTTGGGCCCGGCTAAGCGGGCCTTCGGAAGCGGCGTAAATGATCGGTTTTAGAGCATCACTCATGCGGGCACCTTCATCACGTTGAGGAAGTTTTGCAGCATCGCATGACCATGTTCGGACCGGATGCTTTCGGGATGGAACTGAACGCCATGCATGGGCAGGTCGCGATGTTGCAGCCCCATGATCAATCCATTGTCCAGCTCTGCTGTGATTTCCAGACAATCGGGCAGGGTGTCGCGATCAACCGTTAATGAATGATACCGCGTGGCCTGAAACGGGGATGGCAGCCCTGCAAACAGGCCTTTGCCTGTATGAGACACAGTGCCCATTTTGCCATGCACGATTTCATGGGCGCGGATAACGTTGCCGCCAAAGGCCTCTCCGATGGTTTGATGGCCCAGACAAACCCCCAAAAGCGGCGTTTTGGTTTCGGCGGCCGCATGGGTCAAAGCCAGACAAATCCCAGCTTGTGCCGGATCACAGGGGCCGGGGGACAGCACGATTCCGCTCGCGCCCATCGACATGGCCTCTTGGACGTCCAGCGCATCATTGCGCCGCACCACTACATCTGCACCCAATTCGCCCAGATAATGAACGAGATTATAGGTGAAACTGTCGTAATTATCGATCAAAAGCAGCATCTGCCTGGCCTGCCTTGCAAATTGGGGGCTACCACCTCGGGTGAAAGAGGCAGTATAGTTCGCACATACATGGGCCAGCAGACCGGGAAAGGTCAAGGTCCACAAGAACGTGAACAAGCGGGCAGGGAGCAGGATTGTGTTTAGGGGGCTATTAGGCGGCGTAGCGACGGGCGGCATCTTATCGGGTGTGGTCCTGTCAGTGGTATCATTGATGGCGGAACAACCCGCAGGCAGTACACCGCCAGAAACACCTTTGGTAAATGCACCGGAAACGGGCGCGATTTCGCAGGAAACATCTGTGCCGGAACCGATTGAGCGCGAAACGGACATCACCGATGTGGTCGCCACGCCCAATGTGAACACCCCACAGGCCAATGCCAGCGCCCCAATGGCGGATACAGATCCGGCCCAAATACCGGATGTCATCAGCATCGAGGGCAATCTGGAATCCCCGGAAACGGGTGTTTCCCCTGACATCGAAGCCCAAGCAGATGCGCCGGTTTTGCCGAATCCCCAATCCACCGCCCCGCAATTGCCCACAAACGAAGATGACCTGAGCATTTCGACCCTTCCCGCGCAGCCACAAGCCCCTGCAGCGCCGCTTGAAACCGATTTTGAGGTGACCGAGGTTGCCCCGCCCGATGAGCCAGCGGATGAACCGGTGATCGTCGCCCCAGACCTACCTGCTGACGATGTTGAAGCCGCGCAGGATGTGACACCGCCCGCCGCGGCCCCAGAGGAACAGCCGCAGGTCGTTGCCCAAGAGCAGGCTGCAGATCAGGCCCCAGATCAGGCCCCGGACCGGAATCAAGAAGAGGTTCAGGAACCGCGCCAGAACGCAAATGCCGGTGGCATCGAATCTGTTGTTGAAAATGGCGTGGTTGTTTTGCGCCCTGGAAACACGCCAGACACAGAACAAGATGAACCGGTACAAACCAGCGACGCTGAGGCTGATCCTGACGCTGATCCTGACGCCGAACAGGTCGTCATCATAGAAGACGGCCCCGCCTTGGTCATTCATGCGGCGGATGCTGGCACTGTGGATGGCAAACCGATGATGTCCGTCGTTTTGATGGATGATGGCCAAGTAGCAGAAGCCGTCACCGCATTGTCTACACTGCCGTTTCCGGTGACGATTGCCATTGATCCAACCCGCGATGGGGCTGAGGCCGCGATGCGGGCCTACCGCGACGCGGGCATGGAAGTCGCCGTGATTTCGAACCTGCCTGAACGGGCCTCTGCGTCCGATGTGGCGGTGAATTTTGAGGCCGCTTTTGCGACCTTGCCGGAAAGTGTCGCGTTGATCGATGTCGGAGAAGGCGGGCTGCCGTCTGACCAAGGGGCATTGCGTCAGGCAATGTCTGCATTGGCCGAAGATGGGCGCGGATTTGTGTCCATTTCACGGGGGCTGAACACTGCATTGCGCGAAGCCGAGAGGGTCGATGTGCCCTCGGTGATCGTCTATCGGGATTTGGACGGTGATGGTCAGGATGCGCGGGTCATTCGCCGGTTTTTGGACCAAGCAGCGTTTCGCACCCGTCAAGAAAGCGGTGTGGTATTGTTGGCGCGTGTACAGCCAGAAACCATTTCGGCGCTGATCCTGTGGGGCACGGCCAATCGTGCGGGGCAGGTGGCTTTGGTGCCGGTCTCTGCGATTTTGAACCCCGCAGAATAATCAATTAGCGATAGGCCGACCCTAGCACGTTTGTGGGCGGGTCGGCTTTGGGCGTGTTTTTGGGGGTCCAGCGGCCATCGCATCACTTGCACGAAACGGCCGCTAGATAGGTCAATAACCTGAATGGTCAGGGCAGATCATACAGCCCCAGAGCATTGCCATCCGGATCGCTAAACTCTGAAAATGTCACGACATTTGGCACTTCGATCGCTTCGCCCGATTGAAGGCCAACATCAGCGTGCTGGGTTTGGGTTTCCGCAATATCTTCGACCAGAAAACGGATAACCGTGCCCGATGTCTGTTGGTCATCGGTTTCAAAGATTTGCAACCACATCCCGGGCGCGGCTTTGAATTCGACGACCCCGGGGTAGGGTCTTAGAACCTCTACATCGCTGCCCAAAAGTTGCAGATACCATGCCTCTGCTTCGACAATAGAGGCGACAGGAACGCCGATTGTCACCTCTTGGAACGGTTCCGCCATAGCAAATCCCGAGGTTAAGCACAGCGCGCCAATGGTATGTTTCAAAAACCGCATTAATCAGCCACACCTGTTAAATCTTGGGCCAGCATCAGGGCATTGCCATCTGGATCATAAAATGTGGCCGTTTTGACCATGCCTTCGACAACATCGGTGTCGCCGTCGAATTTGACGTTAGCCTGTTCCAATTTTCCGCGGGCATCGTCCAGATCAGCGATGCCAAACACAGGCACGCAATTGCCGGGGACCGGTTTGGTATGTTCCCCCAGCCCAATTGTCACGCCGGGTGTGTTTGTTTGCAGCTCTGACCAGCCGGCTTCGTCCACGTGATACATGGTTTCAAAGCCTAACATGTTTTCATACCACGCAGCGCTCACGTGACGATCTTTGACCGACATCGCGATGTTGATTGTTTTATCCAAAGTAACAAGAGCCATGGGCTTTCCTTCTGTTTAAAAATATACTAACTATACTTTATGGACATTAAATCACTTGTCAACATCACTTCTCGGGCTTGGGCCATCCCAATTTTATCGAGCCTGCATTCAGGCGTCGTCGGGCGGCAGGCGACGTTGCTGACCGCGACGGGCGCCAGCAGGACGGCCTTCGCCCAGAGCGTGGATCACTTGATTAATATTGGGCTGTTGGAACGTAATCCGGGGCATGGCCACCCCTTGCGACCAGAGTTTCGCCTAACCCAGCTTGGAAAAGAGGCGGCCGCCATCGCTGACAAAGTGCAGCGCGTTTCAACAGAGGACGATCAGCGATTGTTGCGTAAAACATGGACGTTGCCGGTGCTAACCTCGCTGCAAACACCGTGCCATTTTAGTGATATCAAACGAAATCTGCATACGATCACCGATCGGGCATTGTCCCAATCGTTGAAATCGATGGAGGTCAAAGACTGGGTGCAACGCAGCGTGGATGAAACAGCGCGCCCGCCGCGATCAATTTATCGCGCAGTGAATACCGGTGGTGTGATTAGCCGAATCACCGGGCCCGAAATCAGCTTGTCCCGGCATTGATCCGACGATCAAAGGCATAGTGCATGTTCGGTCGGTCGCAATTGGATTTAGGACCGTAAATCAAAACAGAGACATCCAGCAAACACTAACTACCCTGTTCCAATGACCGATTAATTTCCAGTTTCGCGGAACCGTGTGGCATCTTTGGCCGCTTTGCGGATGGCGTTGGATTTATGCACGGTCTCTTGGTACTCAGCTTCGGGGTCACTGTCATAGACAACGCCGCCGCCTGCCTGAATGTAAAGTTTTTGGTTCTGGACAATGGCCGTGCGCAGGGCGATGCACATATCCATATCGCCATTGGCACTGAAATATCCCACACCTCCGCCATAAACGCCGCGCTTTTCAGGCTCTAATTCGTCGATGATTTCCATCGCGCGCACCTTGGGGGCGCCTGACACGGTACCAGCGGGCATGCCTGCGAAAAATGCGCTCAGGGCGTCTTGGTCTTCGGCCAATTCCCCGACGACATTGGACACGATATGCATGACGTGGCTGTAGCGTTCGATGATAAATTCTTCGGTGGGTTTGACCGTGCCAATTTTGGACACTTTGCCGGTGTCATTGCGGCCCAGATCCAGCAACATCAAATGTTCCGCCAGCTCTTTTTTGTCTGCCAGCAGATCTGCTTCCAGTGCTTTGTCTTCTTCTGGGGTGGCGCCACGGGGGCGTGTGCCCGCAATCGGGCGAATGGTTACTTCGCGACCAAAAACCCGCACCAGAATTTCTGGGCTGGCGCCGATAACCTGAAAGCCGCCAAAATTGAAATAGAACATAAACGGCGACGGGTTGGTGCGGCGTAACGACCGATAAAGCGCAAATGGCGGTTCGGCAAAGTCCTGGGTCCAACGCTGGGCTGGAACCACCTGAAAAATATCCCCCGCACGAATGTATTCTTTGGCCTTTTCAACGGCTTGCAGGTAACCTTGGTGGGTGAAATTCGAAACAGGTTCCGCGGGATCGTCGGTGCAATCAGACAGGGCGCGGGTATCAACCGGAACCGGACGTTCCAAGGCGCGTTGGGCATCCATGACCCGTTCGGCGGCCTGCGCATAGGCGGCCTTGGCCGATTGGCCAGATCCAGCCCAAGCAGGCGCCACCAGAATAACGTCCCCTTTGACGCCATCCAGCACGGCCACAACAGATGGGCGCAACATCAGCGCATCCGGCAATCCCAGCGGGTCTGGGTTTACGTTTGGCAGATGTTCAACCAATCTGATCGTGTCATATCCGAGATAACCAAACAGCCCTGCGGCGGCGGCCGGCAATCCATCGGGCAGATCGATTTTGCTTTCGGCCAGAACCGCGCGCAACGTCGTTAAGGGCGACCCTTCCATGTCCTGAAAGGCGGCGTCGTCAAATCTGGCAGACCGGTTGATCCGGCTGATTTCCCCGCGACATTCCCAGATCAAATCCGGGTTCATGCCGACAATCGAATAGCGCCCGCGCACTTCACCGCCGGTCACACTTTCTAATACAAACGCATCTTTGCCCGCACCGGACAATTTCAACATCAGGGAAACCGGCGTGTCCAAATCTGCAGCCAAACGGGTGTAAACAACCTGATTTTCGCCTGCTTCGTAGCCGCGTTTGAACGTCTCAAAATCTGTGATCATTGAAAGCTCGCATGCACAGCATTAATGGCGGCCTGATCCACATGAACATCTGTGTTGGATTGCAAGGCGTTCATGTAGATATCAAACAGGTCCTGCGCGATGCTGGCCGCTGTTTGATCCGAAATTTGCAGCGTTTCAGCGGCCACAGCGGCGTCATCTGATGCGGGCGGGCGGCTGGCATCAATGCGTGCGACGATGATCCCGTCAACGTCTTCGATGACAATCGCATCGCCGATCTCAGCTGCAAACACTTCGGTCAGGAAAGCACGCGGTGTGCCCCCGACAAAGGCGCGACGAGTCAGGTCCGTTTCGGCCGTCAGTGAAATGCCTTCTGGCGTTTCCCCAGCTTTCAGCGCTTCGGCCAAGTCATCGGCCTGGGTTTTCAGCGCAGTTTGAACCGCGGCCGCATTCCAAGCTTGGGTCAATTGATCGCGCACATCCTCCAGCGGGATCAGCTCGGGGGCGCGGATTTCATCCAAACGCAGGACAAAAACACCGCCATCCTCAAGTTCCATCAATTCAGGATATGCCCCAACTTCGGCAGCCTGCGCCGCGTCACGGAAGGCAGCATAAGCGGCAATCCCGGATTGCGACGTTTCTGTCCAGTCCAGATGTTCCAAAACCAAATCAGTGCGGCTTTGCAGATCCTCAAGCGTTGCACCGCCAGCCATCAAATCCTCAATACCGTCACGTGCAGATTCGATCACGCGAACAGCCCGGCCAGCGGCCAATTCGTTGCGCAGCTGGGGTGCGGCTTCTTCGAATGTGGTTTCCTGCGCGGATAGGATCGCATTCATACGGAACAGGGCAGGGCCGAAATTGGTGTCAAACGGGCCAACCACGTCACCGGGCTGAGCGGCAAAAATTGCCTCGCCTGCATCGCCCAATTCATCGATTGCCACATCCCCCATATCAACATCCGTCAGGGTCAGACCACGATCAATCACCAGCGCATCAAAGGTGCTTCCACCCACTTCGATTTGGGCAATGGCTTCGTCGGCGGTGGCTTGGTCAGGCATGACCAGACGTTCCACCAAACGGCGTTCGGCGCGCACGAAATCGGCAATGCGATCATCATACAGTTCACGCACGCTGGTTTCGTCGATTGTGACCTCTTCTAAAATCATGTCAGGGGTCAGCCAAGCATAAGTAAAGACGCGAATTTCTGCGCTCGTAAACAGGTCAGGATTGGCGTCGTAATAGGCGCTTAGTTCTTCTTCGGTTGGGGCGGGCAGGGTTTCTGTCAGGTCGGCTTCGGTGAGTTTAACCCAACCAAAATCCCGTTGTTCGCCCACAAATGTCGCCAGTGTTTTTGCATATAGATCAGAGGATGGAATGCCGCCGATCACTGCGCCTTGTAGCAATGTGCGGGCCATTTCGCGTCGCATTGTCGCTTCGAATTGCGCGGGTGTCAGGTCTTGGCGTTCCAGAATAAATTCATAGGCTGCGGGATCAAAATTCCCGTCCGAGCCTTGGAAAACATCGATCTGAACCAATTGATTGCGGATCAAGTCATCCCCAACCGACAGCCCCAATCGCGATGTTTCATTGTCCAGCGCGGCGGTTGACAACAACCGCTGTAACACGATCCGGTCCAGCCCAATCGCCTGAGCCTGAGGGAATGAAATCGGGGTGTTCGCCTGAGCCTCAAAGGCGCGGATTTCTTGGGTCAGCGCTGAAGCATATTCGTTCAGGCCAATTTCCTGATCACCAACAGTTCCAACAGATCGTATGGTGCCGCCGAAATTTGACGCGCCAAACCCCATCAACCCAACGAGCAGCAGCCCCATGATGATCCATACGCCAACTCTGCGTGCTTTGCTCTCAGCCATGATTGGGCCCCCGTCGGTTTCGTTATCCGCACCTGAATAGGGCGGTCAGACGAGGGGTGCAAGGCTAGAGGTTAAGCCCTGCCAGACGTGTGAACAATTCGGTGATGCCTGCGCGATCAACATTGGCAAATGCGATGCGAATTTGGCGTTTGCCATCCGCGTCACCATCAGGGGTAAACATGGTGCCGGGCAGCACCAGAATCCCGGCCTGTTTCACCAGTTCACGTGCCAAATCGTCCGAATCCATAGCAAAGGGATGTTCCAGATAGGCAAAATACGCCCCAAGCCCGCGCAGTTTCCAACCCTGTTGTTCCAGCGTTGGAAATCCTTCGGCAATTGCGGCGCGTCGGTCCAGAATTTCATCGCGTTCACCAGACACCCATGCGCCCAGGTTCTGCATGCCCCAAAGCGCTGCATATTGGCCAATTTGGTTTGGACAAATGGCAACCGTGTCCAAAAACTTTTCCGCTTCTTCCAGACGGGCAACACTGGATACCATCGCGCCGACGCGGTGACCGGTCAGGCGATAAGCCTTGGAAAAAGAATAAAGATGGATCAGCGTGTCTGCCCAATTGGGATCAGCAAACAAATCATGTGGCGCACCGGTACGGCTGTCAAAGTCGCGATAGGTTTCGTCCAAAATCAGAGCAATGCCACGGTCCTGACAAAGGTTATAAAACGCACGGACCAATTCAGCAGGATATTCAACGCCACAGGGGTTGTTTGGGGTGACCAAAGCAATCGCACGAGTGCGTGGTGTGATCAATTCGCCAGCGTATGCCGGATCAGGAAGCATATCTGGCCCGGTTTGAAGTGGCACCGTTTTCACACCTTGCATATCCAGCCACATACGGTGGTTGAAATAGTAGGGGATCGGCAGGATGACTTCGTCATCTTGGTCGCATAGCATTGAAATCGTTGCTGAAAATGCTTGATTGCAGCCAGATGTAATGCCGACCTGATCAGCCGTTATGGACCCTTGATAGGCGGCTGACCATTGCGTGGCCAATTCGGATTTCAACGCGGGCAGGCCCAATACGGGACCGTATAGATGCGCGTCCGGGACGTTGAGTGCCACATCCGCGATCGCCTGACGCAATTGCTGTGGCGGCGGGTCAACTGGTGCGGCTTGTGAGACGTTGATCAAGGGGCGATCGGAAAAATCCACTCCCTCCAGCCAACGGCGTGCTTCCATGACTGGGGGCAGAAATGTCGCTTTGGTCCGGCTCATATCGGGGCCTTAATCTTTGCCACGAAAGGGTTCGACATATTGCAGCGCCATATCCCAAGGAAAGAAAATCCACGTATCCTGGCTCACTCCGGTAATGAATGTATCAACCATCGGTTCGCCTTTGGGTTTTGCATAAACGGTGGCGAAATGTGCGTTTGGATAAAGCGACCGCACCAGTTCCAGCGTTTTGCCACTGTCCACCAGATCATCAATGACCAGAATACCGGTGCCATCGCCCATCATGTCTGGATCGGGGCTTTTCAACACTGCGGCCGAGGATTGGGCCTGATGATCATAGCTTTTGACACTGATTGTATCGACGGTGCGCACATCCAGTTCACGGGCAATGATCATCGCCGGTGCCATGCCGCCACGGGTGATGGCAACGATGGCTTTCCATGCGCCCCCTTCACCGGGGCCTTTGCCGTCCAGACGCCATGCCAAGGCGCGGGAATCACGATGCATCTGGTCCCAGCTGACATGGAAACCTTTTTCATGGGGCAAACGATCAGACATGGAACTTCCTATCCTAAAGCTATTTTCAGACCGAACAGCGCCAAAAGCGATCCAAAGGCGCGGTCAAGATGATGTTTGAGCGCGATATATCCACTGCGCGCGCGTGGCAAGGAAAAGACGCGACCAACGATGATGTACCATAAGGTTTCATTGAGGAAAATCACCAGAACCAGCAATGCCAAAGACGCCAAAGACGCATCCGTTGGCACCAACCCGACAAAAATCGCCCCGAAAAACACCGCCGCCTTGGGATTGCTGGCAAATGTTAAGAACCCAAATCGCAGTGCCGATAGCCACCCCCGGGGGGCGGCGCCGGATTTGAAATCAATCGGGTCTTTGGCATGGCGCCACATCATGAACGCGATGAAAAACAGAAAACCAGCGCCGATCAATTTCATCGCGAGGAACACTTGTGGGACAAGTTCAAACAGCACCGCCAAGCCCGCCAATGCCGCAGAGGCCCACAAAGCGGCCCCCAGCCCAAACCCAACGGCCAAACCGGTCGACGCCCAAAACCCATCGGTGATGGATGTGCGGATACACACAATAAACGAAGGTCCCGGACTAATCGCGGCGGCCAGATGAATTAGAGCGATAGAGATAAAAATGCTCGTGGCCATGGTGTGTTTCCTATGCAGATTTGACATAAACCATGCCGCGAATTGTATCGCCGTTCAAGACATTCGGCCAAACCGCATGCCCAACATCGATTTTTGAAATATTGATGTGATCGTCCGCGCGATAAATTGAAATAAAACAACGCGCTGCAACAGGTTGTTCACGCAATAAAAAACGGACGCAAGCGGTTTGCGTCCGTTCGTTTCAGAATATGACTGGTTTCAGAGCTTGTTCAGATCGGGCGCATCCACCGCCTTCATCCCAACCACGTGATATCCCGCATCCACATGCAGGTTTTCACCGGTCACACCACTGCCCAGATCAGACAGCAGATAAAGCGCGGAATTTCCGACCTCGTCGATGCTGACATTGCGGCGCAGCGGCGAGTTATATTCGTTCCATTTCAGGATGTACCGGAAATCGCCGATGCCGCTGGCTGCAAGGGTTTTGATGGGGCCGGCAGAAATCGCATTCACGCGAATCCCGTCTTTGCCCAGATCTTCGGCCAGATATTTGACTGACGCTTCCAATGCGGCTTTGGCCACGCCCATGACATTATAATGCGGCATAACCTGTTCGGCGCCATAATAGGTCAGGGTCAGCATCGAACCGCCGTCTTTCATCAGTTTTTCGGCGCGTTGCGCAACTGACGTAAAGGAATAGCAACTGATATCCATGGTCATCAGGAAGTTATCCCGACTAGTGTCCACATAGCGGCCGCGCAATTCGTTTTTGTCTGAAAAACCAATGGCATGAACGAGGAAATCAATCTGACCCCATTCTTTTTCAATCGCAGCAAAACAAGCGTCGACAGAATCGGGATCAGACACGTCACAGTCAAACAATTGCGACACGCCCAATTTATCTGCCATCGGCTCTACACGTTTCTTAAACGCTTCTCCCATATAGGAAAAAGCCATTTCGGCACCTGCGTCGCTCAGTGCTTTGGCAATGCCCCAAGCGATGGATTTTTCATTCGCAAGACCCATAATCAGGCCTTTTTTGCCCTGCATCAGGTTCGACGTCATTTTTCGTTCCTTCTGTCCTTTAGTGGACATTGCATATGTCCCCCATTTTGGGGTCCGGTGTAGGGGATTGATGTGTGTTCATCAAGTCATCGGATGCAGGGGCCGCCAGAAGGCTGTTCTTGACGATGGGATGATGAAGGCAGACGGTCGTGTGACGTATCAGTAATGTAAGAGAGATCGAGACATGAGTGACCGGACCGGAAAATTTGCGGGGGATGATCCATTCATCATCGCGCGCAACTGGCTGGAAGAGGCTGAAAAGTCTGAACCGAATGATCCCAATGCAATCGCATTGTCCACTGTGGATCAAGCCGGAATGCCCAATGCTAGAATGGTGTTGCTAAAAGAAATAGAGGCAGATGCCTTTGTTTTTTACACGAACTTTGAATCAGCAAAGGGTCAGGAACTGGCTCAATCGGGCAAAGCTGCCTTTGTGATGCATTGGAAATCTTTGCGTCGACAAGTGCGTGTGCGGGGGCTCATTTCGACTGTTGGGGACAAGCAGGCGGATGACTACTACAACTCTCGTTCTCTCAAAAGCCGGTTGGGGGCCTGGGCCTCGCAACAGTCGCAATCATTATCGTCGCGCATGACGTTGATGGCTGAGGTGGCAAAAGTAACGGCCCGTGAGGGGTCGCAACCTAAGCGCCCTCCTTTTTGGGGGGGATTCCGTATTACACCTATTGAGATAGAGTTCTGGGCAGATGGCGCCTTCCGGTTGCACGATCGCTTCCGGTGGTGTCGCAATTCTGCCGACGAGCCATGGAAAATTGACCGATTAAGCCCCTGAATTTCACGCTTCGTGAATGACAGGGCTTGTATTATTGGAAAAAATCCGATTTTCGGTAGGTCCACAGCGCAAAGACCACTTGGTGTATGGGGACACTCGGTGTAGGGGAAAAATGAACGAAGTATTACATGAAGAAGATGAGGGGCATGCCATCCTTGGGCAGGTCAAATGGTTCGATCCTGCAAAAGGGTTTGGTTTTGTCGTAGCCAGCGACGGTGGACCTGACATTTTGTTGCACGCGAACGTGCTGCGCAATTTTGGTCAAAGTTCTGTCGCTGACGGATCAGAGATTGAATTGCTGGTCCAGCAAACGGATCGCGGCATGCAAGCCATCGAAGTCTATGCGATCACACCGCCGTCAACACCACCGACGGCCGGGCTTTCGGACTTTGAGGCGTTTGACCCCGAAGAATTGGCCAATGCCCCCCTTGAACCCGCTCGGGTCAAATGGTTCGATAAGGCCAAGGGTTTTGGGTTTGCAAATATCTTTGGCTTTGATGCGGATGTGTTTATCCATATCGAAGTGTTGCGCCGGTCCGGGCTTGCGGATCTGCAACCGGGCGAAGCCGTTGGATTGCGGGTGGTCGAAGGCCGCCGGGGACGTATGGCGACCGAAATCCTGTCATGGGACATGGCTGCAAGAGAGTTAAGCGAGGAGTGACGATGCGGGCTGTTGTTTTGAGTGTGGGACTAAGTGTTCTGGCGCAATTTTCAACAGCACAAGAATCGCCCCCCAATCCGGCGCAGGCTTTGCCGGTTTGCGATATTGAACATGTAACGGTGCGCGGCGCGTTTGGCCGGGCCCGTTTTGCCATTGATTTGGCCGATGACGATCAGGAACGTTCCCAAGGATTGATGCATGTGGACCATATGCCGACCATGTCGGGCATGTTGTTCGTCTATGATGCACCGCGCCATGCCACGTTCTGGATGCGCAATACGCTGATTCCACTTGATATGATATTTGCCGATGCATCTGGACGCGTCACACATATTCACAACAACGCCATTCCGCTGGATGATACGGTCATTGATGGGGGCAGGGACGTGCAATACGTGCTTGAAATCAATGGAGGAATGTCATCTCGGCTTGGTATTTCGGTTGGGGATCGCCTGCATCATCCATCCGTAAAAACCTTAGATGAAGATTCCTGCACAGAAATGTAAATTTCTGCTTTTCAAACCCGTTTGTACCCCTTATGACCCCCTCATGGTTTCGGGGCGTAGCGCAGCCTGGTAGCGCATCTGTTTTGGGAACAGAGGGTCGGGAGTTCGAATCTCTCCGCCCCGACCATTTAACCGGATTTAGCCCACTCGGGTTACAGACCGGAAAGAAGAAAGCGCCCCTTGGGGCGCTTCTTTTGTTTCAGGCTTTGATTTTTACCTAGGTACCTATCAGCCCCATATATTTTTGGCATTTGTCGCTTGGTCTTTGTCACTTGGTCAGTGGCCCAAGTCATTCCTTAGGCCCCTGATCTGCAATGTCATTTACAATGGACGACCACCGGTCAATTCAAACAGCTCGTGTAGGTCCTGAGTGACCTCGCGATCTTCGAATCGCACCTTGGCAACTTGGCCGTTTGGATTTGGCACCCGCAAATACGTGTCCGCGGTAACAACATAGCCAGAGCTGGCCGGCTGAGAGATCAGCGACAGCACAAATTTCGGCAAATTGTCCACCGTGCCATTAAATTCCAGGATCGCCCCGGCCGTTGCATCCGGCTCCAGGTAGCTTTCGCAGCGAATTTCATTTGCATTTGGGCGGACCAATGTTTGACCGGGTTCACTACAAGAATAGCTCATGCCGGCGAATAATGCGGCCGGAAAGGTTTCATAATGGGCCTGTGGGGCGCCCGCTTGGACCGAAGCGGCCACTTCGACTGGGCTGGTTGCCACATCTACACAGCCGGAAACGGCCAGACCAAGGGCAAGAACGAAAAAACGCAAGGGAACCTCCAAAAAATTTTGAAACAAAGCTGACACAGTCTGGAGGCGAGGAAAAGCAAGAACCTTCAACCGGGATGATTCTCTCAAATTTGGTTAAACCTGTCCCTCAAGAGTTGCGGCTAAGCCGCCCCGTTTACAGATTATTTCGTTTTTGAGCCCGGATTAATGAGATGTGGTCTGAGATGTTAACACTCTGTGAATGCCTCTGTGGAGGAATCGGTGGAGGACCTGTTTGTGAAACGCGTCAACTCTATTATTGGCTCATATAGGGTAAAAAATTCGTTGACCCCCAAGGGATAGTTGCGCAATTTGTGCGGGCCGACGGGGACAACACTACATATTGTGTTACGGATTGGCACGGGACAGACAGCGAAGTCTTTAATCATAGTGTGAGTGACCCCAGAACGCGTGTTCTGAGGACAGGGACGTTTTGACCCCGTGTTTCTTTGTGAACGTATCATATGCGTGTTTTTGATGTCGGCGTTAGGGACCTTTGCTTGGGCAAAGACATAGCGGCAAACCTGACGATAAGTCAGGATGACAGGGGCACGACGATGAAAATCGAACGCAAATTCACCAAAGCTGGACAAGACGCATACGCAGATGTCGAATTTCGCAAAACGCGATCTGAGATTCGCAACCCGGATGGGTCGATTGTGTTCAAATTGGATGATTGCGACGTGCCCGCAGCCTGGAGCCAAGTTGCCAGCGATGTAATAGCGCAGAAATATTTCCGCCGCGCCGGTGTCCCAAGCAAGTTGGAAAAGATCAAAGAAGACGGCGTTCCTGAATTCCTGTGGCGCAGCAAACCTGCCAAAGGCGCCACCATGGGCGGCGAAATCTCGGCGCGTCAGGTGTTTAACCGTCTGGCGGGGGCCTGGGCCTATTGGGGTTGGAAAGGTGGCTATTTCAGCACCGAAGAAGACGCGCAGGCCTATTACGACGAAATGCGCAACATGCTGGCGACCCAGCGTGCCGCCCCAAACAGCCCGCAATGGTTTAACACCGGCCTACACTGGGCCTATGGCATCGATGGTCCATCCCAAGGTCACCATTATGTCGATCCGTTCACCAAAGAGCTGGTCGCTTCGAAATCTGCCTATGAACATCCCCAGCCGCATGCCTGTTTCATTCAATCGGTCAGCGATGATCTGGTAAATGACGGGGGCATCATGGATCTGTGGGTCCGTGAGGCACGTTTGTTTAAATATGGTTCCGGCACAGGCACCAACTTTTCATCCCTGCGTGCAGATGGCGAAGGTCTGTCCGGCGGTGGCAAATCATCTGGCCTGATGGGGTTTTTGAAAATCGGTGACCGGGCTGCCGGTTCGATCAAATCGGGCGGCACCACCCGTCGCGCCGCGAAAATGGTGATCGTCGATGCGGATCACCCAGATATCGAAGAATTTATCAACTGGAAGGTCGTCGAAGAGCAAAAGGTTGCCTCGATTGTGGCCGGTTCCAAGATGCACGAAGAAAAACTGAACCTTGTTTTTGAAGCGCTGAAAGCCTGGGACGGCAAAGAAGAAGATGCCTATGATCCCGCCAAAAACGACACACTGAAACAGGCGTTGCGCGCCGCCAAAAAGGTCGCAATCCCAGAGACTTATATCAAACGGGTTCTGGATTATGCGCGTCAGGGCTATACCAGCATCGAATTCCCGACATATGACACCGACTGGGATAGCGATGCTTATTCATCCGTGTCTGGGCAAAACTCAAACAACTCTATCCGCGTCACAGATGAATTCCTGAAAGCCGTCGAAACAGATGCGAATTGGAAGCTGATCAACCGCACCAATGGCGAAGTCAGCAAAATCATCAAAGCCCGCGATTTGTGGGAAAAAGTTGGCCATGCCGCTTGGGCCTGTGCTGATCCGGGCATTCAGTTCCATTCCACCGTCAATGCATGGCATACATGCCCGGTTGATGGTGAAATTCGTGGTTCAAACCCTTGTTCTGAATACATGTTCCTTGATGACACGGCTTGTAACCTTGCCTCGATGAACTTGCTGACATTCTTTGAAAACGGCGATTTCAACGTCGAAGATTACATGCACGCCACACGTCTGTGGACCGTGACATTGGAAATCTCGGTGATGATGGCGCAATTCCCATCACCCGCCATTGCGAAACGGTCCTATCAGTACCGCACATTGGGGCTGGGTTACGCCAATATCGGCGGTCTGTTGATGAATATGGGGCTGGGATATGACAGCGTCGAAGGTCGCGCATTGGGGGGCGCCCTGACGGCGATCATGTGTGGCGTGGCTTATGCGACCTCGGCTGAAATTGCGGGTGAAATTGGCGCGTTCGATCGGTTTGAAGCAAACCGCGACCACATGTTGCGCGTCATCAAAAACCACCGCAATGCTGCCTATGGCGCAACCGATGGCTATGATGGTCTGGACATCAAACCCGTGCCGCTGGATCACGCCAATTGCCCCGACAGCCGTTTGATCGATATCGCCATGTCCTGCTGGGACGAAGCGCTGGATCTGGGCGAAAAGCACGGATATCGCAACTCTCAGACCACTGTGATTGCCCCGACCGGCACCATCGGTCTGGTCATGGATTGCGACACAACCGGGATCGAGCCTGACTTTGCGCTGGTAAAGTTCAAGAAGCTTGCCGGGGGTGGTTATTTCAAAATCATCAACCAATCTGTGCCTGCAGCACTGGAAAAACTAGGCTACGGGTCCGCCCAAATCGAAGAAATCGTATCGTCTGCCGTGGGCCACGGCACATTGGGCAACGCGGCTGGGATCAACCACACGTCTTTGGTCGGGCACGGATTTGGCCAAGCGGAAATCGACAAGATCGAAGAAGCCCTGCCAAGCGCCTTTGACATCCGGTTTGTGTTCAACCAGTGGACCTTGGGCGAAGAGTTCTGCACCAAAACCCTTGGAATCCCGACAGAAAAGCTGATGGATCCAACATTTGACCTGCTGCGTCATCTGGGGTTCAGCAAGCAGGACATCGATGCGGCCAACGACCACGTTTGTGGCACCATGACCCTAGAAGGCGCGCCGCATCTGGATCCGAAACATTACCACGTCTTTGATTGTGCGAATGTTTGCGGCAAAAAAGGTAAGCGGTCCCTGTCTGTGGACAGCCACATCACCATGATGGCCGCCGCACAATCGTTCATCTCTGGTGCGATTTCAAAAACCATCAACATGCCAAACGAGGCCACAATCGAGGATTGCCAGAAAGCCTATGAGCTGAGCTGGTCCTTGGGTGTCAAAGCCAACGCGCTTTATCGGGATGGATCGAAATTGTCTCAGCCTTTGGCCTCGGCCTTGGTTGAGGATGATGACGAAGCCGCAGAAGTGCTGGAAACCGGAACACCGCAGGAAAAAGCGCATGTTCTGGCGGAAAAGATCGTCGAAAAGATCATCGTCAAAGAAATCCGGTCAACCGAGCGTGAAAAGATGCCGCAACGGCGTCGGGGTTACACCCAAAAGGCAAATGTTGGCGGGCACAAAGTGTATCTGCGTACCGGCGAATATGACGACGGGTCTTTGGGCGAAATCTTTATTGATATGCACAAAGAAGGCGCCGGTTTCCGCGCCATGATGAACAACTTTGCGATCGCCGTGTCGGTTGGCCTGCAATATGGCGTTCCGCTCGAAGAGTTCGTTGATGCGTTCACATTCACCAAATTTGAACCGGCCGGCATGGTTCAGGGCAACGATTCGATCAAAAACGCGACCTCGATTTTGGACTATATTTTCCGGGAATTGGCCGTGTCTTACTTGGATCGTACCGATCTGGCGCATGTCAAACCAGAAGGCGTGTCGTTTGACGATCTGGGCCGTGGTGAAGAAGAAGGCGTTCAGAACTTCTCAGAAGTGCCAGACAGCCGCGGCGCGAGCCCCCTCGAAGTGTTGAAGCAAATTTCATCGACCGGTTATTTGCGCAAACGCATGCCACAGGAATTGGTGGTGCTGCAGGGCGGTCAAAACGGGGCGGTTGCACTGAACGGTACGCAGGATCCGGTGGCGACATTGGAAACACTGGTGCCAGAAGTGACCACATCAACCACAACATCTGTCAGCACTTCCTCAATTGTGGCGACTGGCACGGCGTCGATTTCGGCCCGCGACAAGGCCAAAATGCAGGGCTATGAGGGGGATCCATGTGGCGAATGTGGCAATTACACTTTGGTGCGCAACGGCACCTGCATGAAATGTAATACCTGTGGCGGCACCTCTGGGTGTAGCTAACGGAACACGGGGCGAGTGCGCTCGCCCCGACGACGTTCAGGCCGCAGGCAAAAACCGAGCGGTAATCAATAAATGAGCCTGAACGGCGAGACTCAAATGGGGGCTACGGCCCCCATTTTTTTATTCCGAAATTTGCACAGTAAGTTAAGGGATATCAAAGCCTTCTGGCGCAAGCTTAAAGTGCTCAAACTGAAAGCCAGGTGTCACGGTGCAACTGACCAGGGTGTAATCCCCTGTGCTGCGCGCCGCTTGCCAATAATGTGGTGGAACCAGGCGTTGTGGCAATTGCCCAGCCGCAATATCCGGCCCAAGTAGGTCGTGTTGTGCGGGGCCAGATTCTGTTTTTGATGTCGATAAAATCAGGGGCGCTCCGGCATGGTAGAGCCACATTTCAGCCGCATCGACCATGTGCCAATGACTGCGTTCTGATCCACGTAAAAGGAAATAAATACAGGTGCCTATGGGGCGACCTTCAACCTCCTCACCCGCCCAAGTTTGGCGATAAAACCCACCTTCGGGGTGGGGTTCCAGTGATAGGGCCGCTATCAGGTCATCCGCAGTCATTTGATCAACGGGACATGCGGAGCCGTGTCTGTGGGAAGATGCCCGGAAACACGCGGATCAGGGCCAATTTCAATTTCGCGACGCGTGGCGATAAACCCAGCTTTGCGATAAAATTCTAACGCCTGAGGGCTGTCCAACGTGCAAGTATGCAGATGGAAGCGATTGATTTCTTTGGAAAATGCGATCTCAATCGCTTTGGCCATCAGCCAACGTCCCGCACCAGTCCCAATCAGTTTGCCGGTGAGCCCGAAAAATCCCAACTCACATTCGCCATCGACCCGAAAATCCAATTCAAGCAGGGCGAGGTCCACATCGTTCAGCTGGATCGTGTAAATCTCAACCAAAGGATTGGTGATGATCTGTTCCAGATCCACAGAGTCGATTTCTAGCCGAGACGACCACAACCAATGCGCGCCGATTTCTTTGAACAACGCGCGATACCAATCCAATGACGGGGATGTATGACGTACCAATTTCAGGTCTGTGCGACCTGACACATAGTGGTCCGCCGGTTTGTCACACATTTCCAAATGCGTGACGACCGACGCCAACATGCCCATTGGCACGTCATATAATCCGTCTTTGAGCATTACCGAAGGATCGAACGACCGGCATAAATCGCGGTCTCTTCTAGCATTTCTTCGATACGGATCAGTTGGTTATACTTTGCCAACCGGTCAGAACGGGCCAAAGAACCGGTTTTGATCTGACCACAATTGGTTGCAACAGCCAGATCGGCAATTGTTGCATCTTCGGTTTCACCAGACCGGTGCGACATGACGTTGGTCATACGTGCGCGGTGGGCCATTTCGACGGCTTGCAACGTTTCGGTCAATGTGCCGATTTGGTTCACTTTGACCAGCATTGAATTGGCGCTGCCGCGTTCGATCCCCATGGCCAGACGTTCTGGATTGGTCACAAACAGATCGTCGCCAACCAGCTGGACTTTGTCGCCAATTGTGTCGTTCAAGGCTTTCCAACCGTCCCAATCGTCTTCAGACATGCCGTCTTCGATGGAAATGATCGGATAGTCGTTCACCAACGCCTGTAAATAGGCAACGTTTTCATCTGACGACAATGTTTTGCCTTCGCCAGACAGAACATATTTGCCGTCCTTGTAATATTCGGTTGCCGCACAATCCAACGCCAGGTGGATGTCGTCGCCGGGTTTAAAGCCAGCTTTTTCGATGGATTTCAGAACAAAATCAAGCGCATCGCGGGTGGAGTTCAAGTTCGGAGCAAAGCCACCTTCGTCGCCGATCCCAGTTGACAGGCCCGCGGCGGACAATTCGCCTTTAAGGGTGTGAAACACTTCGGATCCCATGCGCACAGCTTCGGCGATGGAAGTTGCGGAAACGGGCATGATCATGAATTCTTGGATGTCGATCGGGTTATCCGCGTGTTCACCACCATTGATGATGTTCATCATGGGAACGGGCAGGGTGCGCGCAGATGTGCCACCGATGTAGCGGAACAATGGTTGCGCGGTAAAATCTGCGGCGGCTTTGGCGACGGCCATCGAAACGCCCAGAATGGCGTTGGCGCCAAGGCGGGCTTTGTTGTCGGTGCCGTCCAATTCGATCATCGCGCCATCAATGGCGACCTGTTCGGTCGCATCAAAGCCCAAAATCGCCTGCGCAATTTCATCGTTTACCGCTGACACGGCTTGCAAAACGCCTTTGCCTTTGTAGCGGGATTTGTCACCGTCACGTTTTTCAACCGCTTCATATGCGCCTGTGGACGCGCCAGATGGAACCGCAGCACGGCCCATTGTGCCGTCTTCGAGGGTCACATCGACCTCAACCGTCGGGTTGCCCCGGCTGTCTAGGATTTCGCGTGCGTGAATATCGATGATGGTGCTCATATTTAGGCCCTTCCGGTCGCTGTTAGCGCTAAAATTCGGTCGGCCACCGGATACAGGATATCGTGACGTAACGAAAGTGAATTATCTATGTCAGGCTATATCCAAGCGGTTTGAGCCTGAAAAGGGGCCGAACGGATGTTAGCGACGAAGCTTAAGCCGAGATTCGCGCGCAAACGTGTACAAACCTGACGAAACGATAATTGCGCCGCCGATATAGGTCCAGATGTCTGGTTCCTCACTAAAAATCAGGACTCCGATCAACAACCCAAACACCAAACGCGCATAACGAAAAGGCGCGATGGCGCTGGCTTCTGCGATACGGGTCGCCACCACGATGGTTAAATAGGCGATCAAGCCGGTGACAATGGCACAGGCGACCAGAAAAACACCCATTGGATCTGGCATGCGCATGGATTGATCCGACAATATTAACAAAACAACGCCGGCGGGCACCACCATAAAAAACGCCGATCCCGCCAGTTGCAGAGACGGGAAATGTGTCGGCACCCGCCGTGTGATCACGTCGCGCCCGGCCAATCCCAAAACGCCGATGACGGCATATAAATATTGCGGATCAAAGGTATCTTGGCCCGGCTGCACGATCAACAACATGCCAAACAGCCCGATGAACACCGCGCTCCAGCGTCTGTGCCCGACCTTTTCCTTTAGGAACAGGGCTGCGGCCAAAACCACAACCAACGGCGTGGCTTGCAAAATTGCGGTGGCAGAGGTCAATGGGATCGTTGCCAGCGCCGTCACAAACCCCATTGTGCCGATCATTTCTAACCCATTTCGAAGCATCAGCGTTGGATGCAGCAAATCGCGGGTCCAAAAGGCTTTGCCTTGGCGTGCCAATAGGCCCCAGAAAATGGCACCGCCACCAAGCCCAAGCAGGATCAGAATTTGCCCAACCGGCATTTGATCTGCCAGCAATTTAATGAACATGTCTTCGATGGCAAACCCAGCCATCGATCCAACCATCAACAGGCTGCCGCGGAAATTGTTCATGAAACGCCTTTCAAAACTCTTCAAACGGCATAGCCGGTTGCAGGGGGCTTGGAAAGCGGCCGAATGTACCTGTGGATTGTACCGGTTTTGGGCTAGGTGTCGTCCTGCGCAGATGGAATACGCACACCATAAAGTTCCAACCGATGCCCCTTTAATCGGTAGCCAAGTTTGGCGGCAATCTTTTCCTGAAGCGCCTCGATTTCGGGATCGACAAATTCAATGACCTTGCCGGTTTCCATATCAATGAGATGATCGTGATGGGCGCGATCCGCAGTTTCATACCGGGCGCGGCCATCGCCAAAATCCAGCTTTTCCAGAATGCCAGATTCCTCAAACAATTTCACAGTACGATACATCGTCGCGAGCGAAATGTTCGGGTCCACCTTGGCTGTGCGCGCATAAAGTTCCTCAACATCGGGGTGATCATGGGCCTCTTGCAACACGGCGGCAATCACGCGCCGCTGCCCCGTCATCCTAAGCCCTTTTGCTTGGCAACGTTCAAGGATGGTTTTTCCCATAAATTCACTCCGCCCGATGGAACAACATCTTAACCGGTCCCGGTTCCGGGGGCTAGAGCATCAATGTACCCTGCATTGTCAAGACGGCTTGGCCTGCAATTGTAACATTGCCCGACAGGTCGGCGGTGGCTTTGATGATAGACGGGCGGCCCATTTCGATGCCTTGCTGGATGTCCAAAGTCTGAGTAAGGAGCAGTTTTTGTCGCAGCAATGCAGCCAGTGCGGCACTGGCGCTGCCGGTCGCTGGATCCTCTGGGATATTGTCCAAAGGGGCGAACATACGCGCGCGTATGGCGGTATTTTCGCGGCAATACGCAAAGATCGCAAAATCCAATCCAGCCGGAAATTTGCGTTTTCCTTCAGTAAACGTTTCCGTACTGGTGCGTATGGCGGCCAATGCTTGGCTGTTTTGCAGTTCTACGAAAACAAAATCCAACCCCAAACCAGCCTGCACTGGGGCGTGGGTGGTGACGACGATTTTGTCTGACGCGATCCCCAATGCCCGCGCCACCAGATCAACATCCGGATTGGCCAAAATGCTCAGTGGGACATCCGTGACAAAGGATGCGGAATTGCCATCGACCTGTGCGCGGATTGGTCCCACGCCGAGTTCCAGGATCTGCGCGCCCCCGTATCCTAAATCGGCCAGGGCAACCGCAGTTCCTATGGTTGGATGCCCGGCAAAAGGCACCTCCATTGTTGGGGTAAAAATCCGAACCTTGGCGGTGTGCGCGTTGTCTGTTGGGGGATACACAAATGTCGTTTCAGAGAAATTGAATTCACGCGCGATGTGTTGCAATTGCGGTTCGGGCAATCCCGTTGCATCGGGAATGACCGCCAGTTGGTTTCCGCCAAAAGGCTGATCCGTGAAAACGTCATAAACGCGATATTGTGTCATGTGCGCAGCTCTGGTTCGCGGCCGACACGGCCTGCTAATTGCGCTACAGTTAGCCCCTGAACGATGATCGAGAATATCACAACTACGTAGGTGGCGGTCAGGATCAAAGGTTTCCATTCACCGTCTGGCAATGACAGGGCCAACGCGACAGAAATCCCGCCCTTTAGGCCGCCCCAAGTCATGATCGGGATCACACCGCGGCTGAATTCACGAAACGGTTTTAGCATCAAAACGGGGACCGCCACAGCGGCCAGACGTGCCGTCAATGCAAGCCCAATCGCCATCACACCCGCGGATAAGAATTCAATGTTGAATGCGACGGCAAACACCTCAAACCCGATCATCAGGAACAGGACGGCGTTTAGAATTTCGTCGATCATTTTCCAAAAGGCGTCAACATAATCACGGGTTTCTTCTGACATGCCGTATTTGGTGCCGATATCGCCAATCAACAGCCCAGCACAGACCGCCATAATCGGAGCAGAGACATGCAGCTCTACCGCCAGCACATAGCCGCCCAACGCCAGCCCCAAGGTGATCAAAACTTCGAGGGAATAATCGTCGATGCGGCGCATGACACGAAAGGTCAACCAACCCAAAACCAATCCAAGGATCGCACCGCCAAAGGCCTCTTGGATAAACAGCATCGCCGCGCCCAACAGAGCGTTTTCGTCTCCTGTTGCGCCGTGATGAGCATCCCCATGCGGAAAGGCCAGCCCAACCAGCACCAAAAATACAACATAGCCGACACCGTCATTAAACAGGCTTTCGCCGGCAATCTTGGTCTCCAGGCTTTTTTGCAAATTCGCCTCACGCAAAACCCCTAAAACAGCGACCGGGTCCGTCGGGGAAATCAGCGATCCAAACACCAGCGCGATCATCAGCGGCATGCCGGTAATCCAACTAAACCCAAATCCGACAATCGCGGTCGACAGGCCAACACCCATCGTTGCCATCAATAAAACGACCATCCATTCGCGGCGCAAATCCGACAGTTTAACGTGTAACGCACCGGCAAATAACAATAATCCCAACATCCCTTCGAGCAGAGCATCAGAGAAATCGACCGATAAAACCTCACCTCGGATCTGTTCGGCGATCGTTAATGCGGGGAAAATGGCATCGGTGATCAGCACTGAAAATGACGCAAATAATGCGACGACCAAAATTCCGATCGCGGATGGCAGCTTTAGAAATAGGTAATTGATTGCGCCGAACACACCGGCCAAAACAATTAAAAGCGAGGCAATTTGCAAGATATTCATCAGTCTCTCCGGCGATAAACTAAGGCAGAGATAACATGCAAATCTGGTTTGGACCACCAATCAGATGAGGGGCTTATGTATTGAGAAAAACATGCAAAATTAGGCTGGAAAAGGTGACAATCGTATCCATGTTCCGCCCAATTGACGCAGCTTTGCACCTGATCCGAGCTTAAATCGAGCAAGGCCAGGCGCGTTTTCCGTATCAACCTGACCCAAATCCAGAATTTGAATGCCGGATGATTTCAGGTCCTGCATGGCTCGCCATAACAGCAGCTGATGGGCGCGCAATTCGCGTCCCTCTGGGCTGGTCCAGCCGATGTGATAGGTCGCACTGACGCCGTGTTTGATAAACAACATCGCCGCCAATGGCTGATTTCGTTTTTTTAACACAAACATGCGCAGTTGATCCGCATCGATTTCCGCCAATGCCAACGTGAATTCGGGGGCAACGGCACGATATTTCCGCGCGCGCCTTTGTTTGTGTTCTTCTGCCAGCAACCATCGATCCATCACCGGTTCAAATGCGCGATGTTCCAGTTTTAGGTGTTTCGCTGTGAGGCGTTTTTCACCCCGAACCAATTGATTGCGCCATTTGCCGTTCATTTGCGCCCGCAGCAGGTCGATGTCGGGATTTAAATCGATTTCGGCTAAATGTGCATTTTCGATCACCTGTCGAAACCCGCAATTGCGCAATGCTGCCCGATCGTCTGGGGATTCCGCATTTACCAACCGCAACCCGGATTGGGTTAGGGTGCGATAGGCATCAAATTTATCGTTTTGGGTCACGGATTGTCGCCAAACCGGGCCACGAGAGGCCAGTGAAATCGTTTTAGATAGGATTGGCCGTTCGATGAGCTGTGCGCGCCCAATCTGATGTGCATTTCCCCCCAATGAAACGCGCAACACAGATCTGCCGATCAGGGTTAAGGCGCGGCCAAAGATGGGATGTTGCTGCAACGGCAAAGCAAGAGAGGCAGTGTTTTCCATAGCTCTGTTAAGACCCCATAAACCTAATGTGGGGTTAATGAGGCGATGAAAACTGATCCAGCACAGACCGTATATGGTCAATCTGCGCCAACGCCCCGACTAACACCGTTTGGGGCTGCATTGATCGCCATTTGCGTCGCCATCCCGGGCGGGGCCATCATTGGGGTGGTCTGGGCCGTCTTGTTTTAGGGCGCGGGGGGACCCCGCGTCGCTGTTTAGCCTAACTGAACCAAAGCATGCCGTTTTTTACCAGCAGACAGTTTGATCGGCTGCGCCAATTGGTCCGGTGTCAAAAACAGGCCCGCATCTGACAGTGGTTCATCATTCATCCGAGCCCCGTTTTCTGCGATCAAACGTTTGGCTTCTTTGCCTGATCCTGCCAGTCCAGATTTTACAATCAATTGCACAACAGAAATACCGTCGCCCAGCTCATCCGCGGACAAAGTCAGGGTTGGCAAATCGTCGCCAACGCCGCCCTTTTCAAACACTTCACGTGCGGTGGCTTCTGCGGCTGCTGCTGCATCAGCTCCGTGGAGTAGTGTTGTGATTTCATTGGCCAAAACAACCTTGGCTTGGTTGATTTCGGATCCTTCCAATGCGCCCAGGCGTTCGCATTCTTCAATCGGTAGTTCGGTGTATAATTTCAAAAACCGGCCAACATCCGCATCCGTCGTGTTGCGCCAGAATTGCCAGAATTCATACGGAGACAACAAATCCCCGTTGAGCCAGATCGCGCCGGATTGGGATTTCCCCATCTTTTTGCCGTCAGACGTGGTCAGCAATGGCGAAGTCAGACCGTAGATTTCATTGTCCAACACACGGCGAGTCAGGTCGATCCCGTTGACGATATTGCCCCATTGATCCGATCCGCCCATTTGCAAGGCACAGCCATAACGACGGTTAAGTTCAAGGAAATCATAGGCTTGCAAGATCATGTAGTTGAATTCAAGGAAGGACAAGCTTTGTTCACGATCAAGGCGGGATTTGACGCTTTCAAAGGATAACATCCGGTTGATCGAAAAATGCCGACCGATGTCGCGCAGGAAATCTAAATAGTTTAGATTGTCCAACCATTCGGCGTTGTTCAACATTAACGCCTGATTGGGCTGATCCGTGTCGTAATCAATATACGCCGCAAAAACCTGTTTGATCCCGGCAATATTTTCGTCGATTTTTTCGGGGGTTAGCAGTGGACGTTCATCCGCACGGAACGACGGATCGCCGACCTTGGTTGTGCCGCCGCCCATTAACGTAATCGGTTTATGTCCGGTCTTTTGCAACCAACGCAGCATCATGATCTGGATCAACGATCCCACATGCAGCGACGACGCAGTCGCATCAAACCCGATATAAGCGGGAACAACACCTTTGCTCAATGCCTCGTCCAGGCCTTGATAATCCGTGCAATCGGCCAAAAAGCCGCGTTCGATCATGACACGCATAAAATCGGATTTGGGATGGTAGGTCATTTGTCTTGTCCCCGTTTGCTTTGCCCGGCATCTATAGGCGACAGACAAGCCAAGGAAAAGCGGATGTTGAAGGGTCAAGCAGTTCAAGCAGTAGGTGCGATGTCGGGAACATCGTTGGACGGGGTCGATGTGGCGCAAATTACCACCGATGGCGTCACCATTTCGGGCTTTGGCCCCAGTGCCTATCGTGAATATAGCGCCGCGGAACGGGCGATGTTGCGGTCTGGTCTGGGGCAATGGCCCGATCAGGTCAGTGACGCGTTGGTCGAGCTGATTGAGACCGTGCATGCGGATGCCTTACAAGCGTTTGATGAGGCTGAAATTATCGGATTTCACGGGCAGACCCTGGCGCATGACCCCAAAAACAAAGGCACGCATCAAGCTGGGGATGGCCAAATACTGGCAGACGTTTTGCAAAAACCAGTGGTTTGGGATTTTCGTTCGGCGGATGTAAAATTGGGTGGTGAAGGCGCGCCGTTGGCACCGTTTTATCACTTTGCGCTTGCGAAATATATCAAAGCAGATGCCCCGCTTGCGATGCTCAATCTGGGCGGGGTTGGCAACATCACTTGGATCGATCCAAGATTTGAAAAACCAGAGGAACCGGGTGCGTTGCTGGCATTTGATACAGGGCCAGCCAATGCGCCGCTTAATGATCTGATGCAGGATCGATTGGGCCAAAGCTTTGATGCAGAGGGGGCTTTGGCGCGGACAGGGCAGGTGTCAGATGAGATTTTAGGGGCGTTTTTAGCGGATCCGTATTTTTATCGCATGGCGCCGAAATCGCTGGATCGCGATACGTTTGGCGATCTTAGCCACGCGGTCAAAGACCTGAATGACGCGGATGCAGCGGCCACGTTAACCGCGTGTATCGCCGCGTCAGTAGTGTCGGGGATCGATCTGTGTCCGGCGCCGCCATCGCGCGTTTTGGTCACCGGGGGCGGGCGTAAAAACACCACTTTGATGGATATGTTGCGCGCTGGTTTGGGATTGCCGGTCGACCCGATCGAAACCGCCGGGCTGGATGGCGATATGTTAGAGGCGCAAGCCTTTGCCTATTTGGCAGTGCGTGTGGTCAATGGTTTACCGACCTCTTGTCCGTCAACCACAGGGGTGGGGGCCGCGGTGGGTGGTGGCACTCTTAGCACGCCAAGGGACTGATTACGTATAGTTTTTTGTTGATTTTTGACCAATTGATAATATTAAGAATGCGTTTTTTACGAAGAGGATTTTGAAATGATACGATTGTCTGCAATTTGCATTGTTTTTTCTGTAACTGCGTCTGCCACATTGGCCGGGGGATTGGATGCACCCGAAACTGCCCAGCCGGAAATTATGGCACGGCATACAGCTGTGCCCATGAATTGGTCGGGGCCCTATGCGGGGCTGTCTTATGGCGCATTGTCAGCAGATAACGATTCAAATTCTACATCGCTGGGGATTTATGCGGGGTATGGTCATGAACTTGGTCAAACCCGTCTCATTCTGGGCGGCGAAGCTGAGCTGGGGCGGATCAAGGATTCCGACGGTGGGGCGACATTTGACACGACAGGTTTGCGTTTACGTGCCGGATATAATGCAGGCTTAGTTCAGCCTTATGCCTTTGTTGGGACCGCGCAGATCAACGATGATGACATTGATGATGCCAAAATCACATCCCGCGGTATTGGCGTCGAATTCGCTGTAAATCACCGGTTACGTCTGGGTTTGGAATATGGGGTCAGCACCTTTTCCGGGTCGATCGATGGTTCTGAGGATGCACCGTCTTTCAGTCGTGACGCGATTTTTGATGGCGGATCCGGTGACTTCTCTCTGCCCGAAGGCGGGGATTATTCTGAGGATGCGACGGTGATTTCCTTGCGGGCGTCTTACACTTTTTAGACTGGCCCAAACCCTTGTGAAAATTGGTTAAATCACAAGGATAACATCTGGTTTATCGCACAAAGGGCGGCCTATTTGGGTCGCCCTAAATCATTCACAGACAGACGGGTTGTGGCGAATAGACTACAATTCACCCCATGTTAACATTTGCACCTACGCAAGTCTTGAAGTCGCATCGTTTAGGAATATGTGCGCCTCAGGCCCACATGTTTGGGCAGAAATTCTAAGGACGTTACTATGACTAATCTTTTCGCGAAATCCGTAGCCGTATTTGCACTTTCCGCTGGTGCTGCACTTGCTGGCGGTTTGGACACGCCTGTTGCGCCTGCGACACCTGCCGCCCCGATTGTTCCTGTTGCACAGGACGCCACTGACTGGACCGGTTTTTACCTCGGTGCTGAAATCGGTACAGGAAATGCAGAAGGCAATGGCATAGAAGACGACGTCAATTCATTTGGTGGTTTTGCAGGCTACATGCACGACATGGGCAACATTGTTGTTGGTGGTGAACTGGCCTATGGCAGATACTCAGCGGATGACGCTGAGGATGTTGATGCGACATCTCTGAAAGCACGCGTTGGCTATGATCTGGGCACAGTTCTGCCCTATGCATTTGCGGGCGTTGCCAGCGTGAGCGGTGATGATGTGACTGATTCCGTTACCATTTATGGTGTTGGTGCAGACATGCAAGTCACCGACAGCATTCGTGTTGGCGCGGAATACCTGATTGGCGAAAATGACAACTTCGATGACAGCTTTGAGTTTAAAGTAGACACAATCAGCTTGCGTGCTGCTTATAGCTTCTGATCCGGTATCCGGGTAAAGCATCTAAACGATCAACAACAAAGGGCGGCCCATCTGGACCGCCCTTTTTGTAATTTCTGGATGCTAGGTTTATTTTTCCGGGATCAAGCCGCGCGGGCTGAACCGTAGAACCAGCAACAGGATGATGCCCATGGTCAGCAGCCGCATATGCGCCACGCTGTCCAGCAGGTGCAGACGCAATCCGCTATCTTCGGCCATGCCGGCGGTGATCACCTGCATCAAACCTGCGCCAATGGGTTCCACCTGAACCCACAGCCACCAGATCAGAAACCCACCCAGCACCGAGCCAAAGTTATTGCCGGACCCGCCGACAATCACCATCACCCAGACCAAAAAGGTAAAGCGCAGCGGCTGATAGGCGCCGGGCAGCAATTGACCGTCCAACGTGGTCATCATCGCCCCGGCAATCCCACAAACGGCAGAGCCGAGGATGAAAATCTGTAAATGGCGTTTGGTGACGTTTTTACCCATGGCACGGGCGGCGTCTTCGTTGTCACGGATGGCCCGCATCATGCGACCCCAAGGCGAGTTCAACGATTTCTGCGCCATGACCAGCAGGATCACCAAAACAATGGTGAACAACACCGAATAGCCCATTTTGATATAAAGCGTCGATGCCGTGATCGGATCGAGCCCAAATTCGGCAGCGCGTTCGACAAAACCCGCATTGTTTTGCAGCTCAATCGCATCAGGAACGGGGCGCGGCAGGCCATAGACGTTTTGCACGCCTCGCGCCAACCAAACTTCGTTTTTCAGGATCGCAACGATGATTTCCGCAATGCCCAGCGTCGCAATTGCCAGATAATCACTGCGCAGACCCAGCGCGGTTTTGCCGATCACCCAAGCCGCACCCGCGGCCAACAGACCCCCGACAGGCCAAGCAACCAGAACCGGCAGGCCAAGCCCACCCAGATACCCTGTGACGGCTGGGTTGACCTCTTCGATGGCGGCAACGCCTGCATCAAACATCGCGCGAAACGCAAAGAACCCGACGATCAAGATCGCAACAATCGCCCAGATCCGGGTGTGCCCGGACAGACGCGCATGGGATTTCACCGCAGCAATTATCGCGCCGATCCCAATGGCCAAGCCTAGGAAAACCTTTAACCCACCTGCGGCCCAGGCTTCGGTTGTGGGGGGCATTGCGATCAGCACATTGGCCAATCCACCCAAAGCGACAAAACCCATAACCCCGACATTGAACAGCCCGGCGAACCCCCATTGCAGGTTCACGCCCAGCGCCATGATCGCGGAAATCAGCCCCATATTCAGGATCAACAAGGCCGAATTCCAGCCCTGAACAAACCCGGTTCCAATGATCAAACACGCAACAAAGGTAAACAATAACGGTGTGCGAAGTGACTGGCTCATACGGATTGCCCCTTAAACAGGCCCGTGGGTTTCACGAGCAAGACAGCGATCAAAATGACAAAGCTGACGGCGAATTTGTAATCGGTAGACAAAAGTTGTACCAACCCGTCCGGTTCCAAGCTTTCGGGCATCAGATAGCCCAACACTTTTTTCAATGGATAGGTGATTGTCACCTCAGCAAAGGCGATCAGGAAACCACCGGCAATGGCCCCCAGCGGATTGCCCAACCCGCCCACGATGGCCGCGGCAAAGATGGGCAGCAGCAGTTGGAAATAGGTGAATGGCTTAAAGCTTTTGTCCAAGCCATAAAGCGTGCCTGCAATGGTGGCGAGGGCTGCGACGATGATCCACGTGACCATCACCACCCGTTCAGGGTTGATGCCTGATAGCAGCGCTAGATCTTCGTTATCGGAAAATGCGCGCATGGATTTTCCGGTGCGGGTTTTGTTGAGGAACCAGAACAACAGCGCCACGACGATCACTGCCGTGATGACGGTCAGACCTTGGGATGTTTTGATGGTCAAACCTTCGCGCAGGCCGGACCATTCTTTGAAATCACGGGCGCGCAGGATGAACCGTTCGCCATCCAGGAAATTCTGATCGCCGACACCGATGATAAACCGCACCACGCCGTTATAGACAAACATCACCCCCATAGCGGCGATGACAAACACCACCGGCGCGGCCTTTTGGGCGCGGAAAAATCTATAAACAACGCGGTCCGTGCCGATCACAAACAGCGATGTCGCCGCGATGCCAAAGGGCAGGGCCAGCAGGGCCGTTGGCAGCGGGCCAAAGCTGACCCCCATGGATTGCAGCCACCACGTAAACAGGATCGTCGACATCGTGCCAAAGGCCATCGTGTCACCATGTGCAAAGTTCGAAAACCGCAAAATCCCATAGATCAACGTCACGCCCAGCGCACCCAGCGCCAGCTGCGACCCATAGGTGGTGGCCGGGATGATGACAAATTGGGTCAAAGCGACCAATGCGTTTAGGAAATCCATTAAAACGCTCCTTGGCAGGTGCCCAGATAGGTAATGGACATCGGGCCATCTGCTATATGGGTGGTGAAAATTGCGCCATTTGGCGTCACGCTCATCAGATAGTCCGCACCATCACCAGCTGCGATATAGGTGTGCAAGTTATCGTCGCCCTTTGAGGCAATGATCATCAGATCGCCAAACACTGTGCCCAGAATGGATGCGGTTTTTTGTACGTCAACGGTGAAATCGGTGGCCGCACAGGCATCCGCATCCACACATTCGCGGTCAAACGCACAGCTATAATCGGCCAGCGCGGGCGTAGCGAAAACCATCAAGGCGGCCGCAGCTTTGATTGGGTTCAGATACATTTCTCAGCCCCCCAGGAATGATTTGCGAACTTCTGGATCCGCCAGAAGCTCTTTGCCGGTGCCGGAATAGGCATTGGCGCCCTGCACCAGAACATATCCGCGATCGGCGATTTCCAGCGCCTGACGGGCGTTTTGTTCCACCATCAGGATCGGAATGCCGGTACGGGCCACTTCGATGATGCGATCAAACAACTCATCCATCACAATCGGGGATACGCCCGCAGTGGGTTCATCCAGCATCAAAACCTTTGGCTGGGTCATCAGCGCGCGACCAACAGCCACCTGTTGACGTTGCCCACCGGACAATTCGCCCGCCGCCTGATTGCGTTTGTCACGCAGGATCGGAAACAGATGATAAATCTGTTCGATGGTCGATTTGAAATCATCCTTGCGAATGAACGCCCCCATTTCGAGGTTCTCTTCGACGGACATTGACGGGAAAATATTGCGCACTTGCGGCACAAAGCCCATGCCCTTGATGACACGGTCCTGAGGCGACAATTTGGTGATGTCTTCGCCATCCAGATGCACGTGGCCCTGCCGCAGGTTCAACATCCCAAACACAGATTTCATCGCGGTGGATTTACCGGCGCCATTTGGGCCAACGATGACGGCAATTTCGCCCGGATTCACCGCAATGGTGCAATCATGCAGAATATCAGGGCCTTTGCCATAGCCGCCGGTCATGCTTTGGCCGATCAGAAACGGTTCGCTGCTCATGCCTCACCTTTGTCTTTGTTTTTCAGGCCGGTGCCCAGATAGGCTTCGATCACCTGTTCGTTCGCTTTGATTTCCGCCAAGGTGCCTTCGGCCAGCACTTTGCCTTCGGCCATGCAGATGACCGGGTCACAAATTTTGCCGATAAAATCCATGTCATGTTCGATCACAACAAAGGTGTAATTGCGTTCTTGGTTCAAACGCAGGATCGCATCCCCAATGGTCATCAACAGAGTGCGGTTCACCCCGGCGCCCACTTCGTCCAGAAACACGATTTTGGCGTCAACCATCATGGTGCGGCCCAGTTCCAACAGCTTTTTCTGCCCGCCAGAGATCAATCCCGCCTTGTGATCCGCCAGATGCTCAATCGTCAGAAACTCCAACACTTCGTCGGCTTTGGCGCGCAATGCGCGTTCTTCGTTGGCGATGCGTTTGCGTCCAAACCAGGTGTTCCACAGGGTTTCACCGGTTTGACCACCGGGCACCATCATCAGATTTTCGCGGCAGGACATGCTGTCAAATTCATGCGCGATCTGAAATGTGCGCAGCAATCCTTTGTGAAACAATTCATGTGGGGGCAGGCCGGTGATGTCTTCACCTGCCATCGTCACCGTCCCAGATGTCGGTTTAAGAACGCCCGCGATCACATTGAAAAGCGTGGTTTTTCCCGCACCGTTTGGGCCGATCAGCCCGGTGATGGACCCCGGTTCAATTGTGAGGCTCGCGCCATCAACGGCCTTAAAGCCGCCAAACGCCTTTACGACGTTGTCCACTTTTATCATGTTTTCCCCCGCGCGATTATGACCCATTTTCCGGCCAGACCCAGATCGCGTCTTATCTTGTGCAAACGGCGCAGGATTTCCCGCGCCGTTTGGTGTTACGTTATCGGACCGAAATCAACGATATTGAACCGTTGCCAATTCGCCATCCTCAACCGTCACCTGACGGAACCCACCAGAGGCGTCGCCCCCTTCGAGGAACTCAACCGCCGTGGCGCCCACATAGTTGATTTCCCCACCACCAGCGAGGATTTCCAGCGCTTTGGCCAGCTCACCGGGGTGAATTTCTTCGCCCGGCGCGTTGGCAACGTCCATGATGTGGTCCTTGTAATCACCCGGTTCCGCAGAGCCAGCGGCCTGCATGGCCAACATGATCAACGCAGCCGCGTCATAGCTTTCGCCGGTATAAGGCGAAGACACGTCAAAGGCATCGCCAACCAGATCAACAAATACGCTAGCGCCTTCGCTTTCGGTGCCAGCCAGCTGACCCATAGAACCGTCAATGTCCGACCCAAAATCATCGGTCAGTTTTGCACCGATCATCCCATCAGGGAAGTGGAACATGTCAAATGCGCCGGAATCCAGGGCTGCACGGACGATGCCGTTGCCGCCTTGGTCAACGTAACCTGCAACCACCAGACGTTCGCCGCCCGCAGCCGCCAAGGCACCCACTTCTGCGGAATAGTCCGCTTTGCCATCTTCGTGGGCTGCAACGATTGTGACGGATCCACCGGCCGCTTCGTATGCGGCTTGGAACGCGTCGGAAAGACCTTTGCCGTAATCGTTGTTGGTATATGTCAGAGCAACCTCTGTCACACCTTCTTCGATCAGGATTTCAGCCATCACAACACCCTGACGCGCATCAGACGGGGCTGTGCGGAAAAACAGGCCGTTATCTTCGGCTTCGGACAGGCCGGGGGATGTGGCGGAGGGTGAAATCAGCACAACACCGTTTGGCACGGCCACGTTGGCCAGAACCGCGCCGGTCACACCGGAACAATCGGGGCCCATCAGGCCTTTGATGCCGTCGGATGTGATCAGACGTTCCGCCGCGGCTGTCGCCGCACCTGCATCAACACAGGTCGAGTCAGCGCGCACAGGCGTCACAGTTGCACCATCTAGCAATGCGCCGGATTCAGTGACTTCGGCCATGGCCATTTCAGCGCCAGCCGCCATATGTGGTGTCAGCGATTCAATGGGGCCAGTATAGCCCAGAATAACGCCCAATTTGATTTCGTTGGCATGGCCGTCAGCAAAAGCTGCACCAGCAACAAGCGCAGAGGCCGCAGTGGCCATCAGCAGATTTTTCATGAATTGTCTCCCTGTTGGATATTCATCCTGCCAAGGATGCTAAGCGGCGTTTGTTGAAAAGAAAAGCGCGAAAAAACCGGATTTGTAGTGAAAACACCATGTTCTTCAACCACATCGGACCGATTTTAGGGAAAATCCACTTAGATCGACAACCGCGATGCCAGCGCACCTCGTTCGCGGTAAGGGGTGGTGTTATAATGTGAGCGATAACATTTAGAAAAGTGGGATGGGGATGAAAATCCGCAAGCCAACGCGACGTTTATGACGCTCATATCTGTCTGCATCAGCAGGTTGCGCGCCTTTTGCAAACGCAGCTCCATGTAATAGCGTTTTGGGGACCGGTTCAGATAGCGGCGAAACAAACGTTCCAATTGCCGGGTCGACATATCGACATCTTTGGCCAGCGTGGACGGGCTGATCGGATCTTCTATGTTGGTTTCCATGATCTGGATCACCCGGCTGAGTTTGGGGTGACGCACGCCAATCCGGGTTGGGATCGACAGACGCTGGGTATCCTGATCGGTGCGGATTGACGAATAAATCTGTTGGTCCGCAACGGAATTGGCCAGCTCTTCGCCATGATTATCTGCAATAATATGCAAAAACAGATCAATCGAAGAGGTCCCACCAGCGGTGCTCATCCGGTTACCATCGACCTGAAATACCGATTTGGTCAATTCCACGTCTTGGAATTCTTCTGTGAAACTGTCCTGATTTTGCCAGTGGATCGTTGCACGTTTGTCATTCAGCAGCCCGGCTTTGGCCATTGTATAAGATGCTGTGCAAAGCCCGCCCACAACCACACCTTTCCGGGATTCCCGCCGCAGCCAATTCAGAATCTTTTGTGATGTGTTCGCAGCAACCGCGCGCCCCCCACACAAAATGATCACATCATCCCGGCGCAATTCATCCAGACCACCATCCAATTTGAATCGAACACCCGTGGATGACGACACTTCGTCACCGGTTTCTCCGACAACTTCCCAATGATAAAGATCCTGACCAGACATCAGGTTTGCCAAACGCAGGCAATCAATGGCCGCTGCAAATGACAAAAGCGTAAACTCATTTAACAACACAAATACATACCGACGCGGCTTTGTATCCTCGGATGTGCTTTTGATGAGTTCATGGTTTTGTGCCATGGGTGGTTGTGTTCCCGAATTAAACGTTCAATGCATCAGTCTTGAATACGATTTGTGTCACTTGCAAGAGGGCATTCGCATTCCGACGGCTGCTTTTTCCATTGGCCAGAGGCAGGGTGAACGCTATAAGGGCACGCTGATAACGCTAACCACAACTTTCGAACTTATGAATACGGAGCAAAAACGATGACCGAGTGGCAGAAAACCGACTGGCGTGCAAAACCCAGGGTTCAGATGCCGGACTATTTGGACCAGTCCGCGCTGAACGCAGTCGAGGGCAAACTGGCCTCATATCCACCGCTCGTTTTTGCGGGGGAAGCCAGACGCCTTAAGAATCACCTTGCCGCTGTTTCGCGTGGCGAGGCGTTTTTGCTGCAAGGCGGCGATTGTGCCGAAAGCTTTAAGGATTTTTCAGCGGATGGGATTCGCGACACCTTTAAGGTGATGTTGCAGATGGCGATGGTGCTGACCTATGGCGCCAAAGTGCCGGTGGTCAAAGTCGGCCGTATGGCGGGCCAGTTTGCCAAACCGCGCAGCGCCCCAACCGAGGTCAAAGACGGCACCGAATTGCCCAGCTACCGCGGCGACATCATCAACGAGCTGGACTTTACCGAAGCGGCCCGTATCCCCGATGCCAGCAAAATGTTGCAGGCCTACACACAGGCGGCGGCGACGCTGAACCTGTTGCGGGCTTTTTCAACGGGTGGATTTGCAGATATTCACCGCGTTCATGCCTGGACGCTGGGGTTCACGGATGGGGACGAAGCCGGCAAATACCGCGATATGGCGTTGCAGATTTCCAATGCGTTGGATTTCATGACGGCTGCGGGCCTGACATCCGAAACCAACCACGAATTGGGATCGGTTGAATTCTACACCAGCCACGAAGCGTTGCTGTTGGAATATGAAGAGGCGTTGACGCGTCTGGATTCCACATCAGGCAATTGGTTGGCCGGGTCTGGCCATATGATCTGGATTGGCGATCGGACACGCCAGCCGGATGGGGCACATGTCGAATTCTGTTCAGGTGTGCAAAACCCAATCGGTCTGAAATGTGGGCCAACCATGACCTCTGGTCACCTTAAGGCGCTGATGGCCAAACTGAACCCGCAAAACGAAGCCGGGCGTTTGACCTTGATCGCACGGTTTGGGGCAGGGTCGGTTGGTGAACATCTGCCACGTCTGATCAAAGCCGTTCAGGAAGAGGGCGCCAACGTTGTTTGGACCTGTGATCCGATGCATGGCAACACGATCAAATCGGCCACGGGCTATAAAACCCGTCCGTTTGATTCGGTTCTGCGCGAGGTGCGCGAATTCTTTGGCGTTCATCAGGCCGAAGGGTCCATCCCCGGTGGTGTTCACTTTGAAATGACCGGTGCCGATGTGACAGAATGTACCGGTGGCGTGCGTGCCGTAACGGACGAAGATCTGTCCGCGCGCTATCACACAGCCTGTGATCCTCGTCTGAACGCGTCGCAATCTTTGGAACTGGCGTTCCTCGTTGCCGAAGAATTGCAAGCCCGTCGGAACGGACTTAGCAAGGTTAAAGCAGGCTAATTAGCCGTTATTCACGATCAACCGAAGGGCCGGGCGTTCAGCGCTTGGCCCTTTTGCTTGGAACCGGCTGCGTCCGCCATGGATCACGTTCATCGATGGTGTTTCCGCCAAAGGTGATACCGATTTCAGGTCATTGACGTGATCACAGCGAATGAACCCTTCGGCGGGAATTTCGAACCGACGAGGGCTGCGACCTGTCAAACCATCGGTCACAATCGCGCCCATCGCCATGGAAACTTGGCCATCGGACCCGTTCATCGGCAACAAAATCATCCGCCCCGACAACCGAGGACGCCCCATCGTGCGCGGTGAAAACAACGGCAATTCAACGATTGCAGGGTCTTCAAATACGCGGCGCAGATATTCTGCGACCACCATGCGCCCGGCAGGTGTAAAAAACGTGGTCAGTGGCATCCCACGGGGATCCATGCCCAACAGGTTGTTCAATTGCTGACCACCCACTCGTACCCGCCCCATAGAGGTCGAAACGCGTTGCAAAATAAAGGCATGTGGCAGCGCATCATCGATGCGGGCCGGGTTCACTTCGCTGCGAAATGGCAGCGTGCGTGCGCCCTTTAATTCCTGCCAGTAGTTTTCCAGCACCCGAAATGTTGGCCCGGATTTTCCGGTCATTAAAGGGCGATTGATGGTTGGCTTTGCCGTATCCATTGTCTTGTCCATTTGCTCAGCCCCCGCTGATTTAAACTTGTGACCCTGTGTCGCGAACCGACCCAAGATCGTTACCATGGGGTTAATATAGCGTCTCATTTAGAACAAATCTCTGCCCAAAGTGTTAACGGGTTAACGGGTAAACAGTTTGCCCCGCATTTAATTTGGCATTACTCCCTAGACGAGTGTTCAAAAAGGAGACGCCCGTGATCCGATCCATGACAGCTTTTGCTACCATTACAGGGGGGGCTGAGGGGGCCAACTGGGCCTGGGAAATGCGCGGTGTTAATGCCCGCGGTTTGGATCTGCGGATACGATTGCCCGACGGAATCACGGGGCTAGAGGCCGATCTGCGCAAAGCGGTAACCCAGCGATTGGGGCGCGGGAATGTGACAATCGGATTGCGTTTGACCCAAGACGAGTCAGCCCAGGCATTGATGTTGGATCAGGATCAACTGGACCGCGTTTTGGCGGCTTTTGTGCAAATTGAAACCCGCGCCTATACAACCGGCGTGACACTTGCTCAGCCGACGCCTGCGGATGTTTTGAACCAGCGCGGCGTTATCGTTCAGGGCCGGTCAGACACGATGTCAGACAATATTATCAAGGCATTGAACGGCGAAATTCAACCATTGATCGATGCGTTTGTCGCCATGCGTGAATCCGAAGGCGCAGCGCTTGAGAATGTCATTGCCGGTCAACTTGATGAAATCGAACGTTTGACAGATGCCGCTGCCGAGGCCGTGGTGGCTCGCAAAAACGAGATTCGTGAAAATCTGCGCGCCGCGCTGCGTCGGGTTGTGGATGACATCGCGGATGTTGAACCGGACCGTGTTGCTCAGGAACTGGCTCTGCTTGCTGTTAAACAAGACGTCACCGAAGAGATTGACCGGTTGCGAACCCATGTAGAGGCCGCGCGGGCGTTGTTGATCGAAGACGGACCTGTGGGCCGAAAATTTGATTTTCTGGCACAGGAATTCAACCGAGAAGCGAACACGCTGTGCTCTAAGGCGCAGTCAAAAGGGTTAACAGCCATTGGGCTGGACCTGAAAGCCTGCATCGATCAGATGCGCGAACAAATCCAGAATGTGGAATAATCATGGCACGTCGCGGACTTTTGGTAATCCTTTCTTCACCTTCAGGTGCCGGAAAATCAACTTTGGCCCGTCGTTTGATGGAATGGGACCCAGAGCTTAGTTTTTCGATTTCGGCCACCACACGAGCGCCTCGGCCGGGCGAAGAACACGGTCGCGAATATTATTTTTTGGATGAAAGCGATTTCAAACAACAAGTTACAGAAGGTCAAATGCTGGAACACGCCCATGTTTTTGGCAATTTTTATGGATCCCCCGCCGGTCCGGTCAAAACCAAAATCGATCAGGGCTGTGACGTGTTGTTTGACGTGGATTGGCAAGGTGAACAGCAAATTCGCAACTCTGATCTGGGGAAACACGCATTGTCGATTTTCATTTTGCCCCCGTCTATCAACGAATTGCACCGCCGGTTGATCAGCCGTGGCCAAGACAGCGAAGACGTGATCACCAAGCGAATGCAGAAAAGTTGGGATGAGATAAGTCATTGGGGCGCATACGATTATGTGTTGATCAATGACGATTTGGATCACACCGAAACCCAATTGAAAACCATCATTCAAGCCGAAAGAATGCGCCGCGAACAACAGCCCGGCCTGCAGGAACATGTGCGCAATCTACATGCAGAATTTGAGGAAATGTCATGAGTTGCTACGAACTGGATGGATTCGCGCCGCATATCGATTCCAAAGCCTGGATTGCCCCGGGATGTCACATAATCGGCAAAGTGCGACTAGAAGCTGACACGTCTATTTGGTTCGGAACGACGATCCGCGGCGATAATGAAATGATCAGCGTTGGCGCCGGTAGCAACATTCAGGAAAATGCTGTTCTTCATACAGATATGGGATTTCCGTTAACGATTGGGGCAGGGTGCACCATCGGGCACAAGGCGATGTTACATGGCTGTGTGATCGGTGAAAACTCACTGATCGGCATGGGCGCGACGGTTTTGAACGGGGCCAAGATTGGTAAAAACTGCCTGATCGGCGCGGGTGCATTGATAACCGAAGGCAAAACCATTCCGGATGGATCTTTGGTCATGGGCACGCCGGGCAAAGTGGTGCGCGCACTGGATGAGGCCGCAATCCAGAACCTGCGTGCCTCTGCTTTGCATTATCAGCAAAATGCACTTCGGTTCAGATCCGGCCTAAAGAAAATTCCAGAATAAACCTGAAAGTATCTGAAATGACTGACAAAAGCCTGATCCGTCGCGTTGATTGGCCAAGTTCGGTATCTCGTCCTGTGGCGACCCCGTTGCAGCCTTCTGTGGTCTACGCATCCCCTGATCCTGATGCGTTGGATGCGCAATATGATCAGAATTCTGGCTATACTTATGCACGCGAAGGGCACCCAAATGCGGATATTCTGGCGCGAAAAATTGACATGCTCGAAGGTACGCAAGACGGGTTTGTGCTTGGATCGGGGATGGGTGCGATTGGGGCGACGTTACTGGGGTGCCTAAAGGCGGGGGATCATGTTGTCGGTGGCGATCAGCTTTATGGTCGTTCTTTACGATTATTAACACAGGATCTGCCGCGATTGGGCATCGAAACCTCGCTCGCTGATCCAACAGATGCTGCTGCGATCAAGGCTGCAATTCAGCCCAACACAAAGCTCATTCTAGTTGAGGTGATCTCAAATCCAACAATTCGCGTGGCGGATATGGCAGGCATTGCGGCTGTGGCCAAAGAAACCGATGTTTTGCTGGCCGTCGACAACACATTCACCACCCCGCGTTTGTTTCAGCCGTTCGATCATGGTGCGGATATCGTCATTCATTCCGTGACCAAATTGTTGGCCGGGCATTCGGACGCGACTTTGGGATATGTTGCCGCCAAAGATCCGACCCTAAACGACGCGATCCGCGCTGCGAATGTAACATGGGGTTTTACGCCCAGCCCGTTTGATTGTTGGTTGGCCGAACGTGGTTTGCAAAGCTTTGATCTGCGGTTGGACAAAGCGGAGGCAAATGCCGCGGACTTGGCCGAAAGCCTGTCAAAATGTGAAAATGTATCGCGGGTTTTGTACCCAACGCGGACGGATCACCCGGATCACAATCGGGCCATTGCATTGCTGGGCGGGCGTGGCGGCAACATGGTTAGCTTTGAGCTGAAAGGGGGGCGTGCGGCCGCCAACGCCCTGACCCGCGCGGTGCCACAAATCCCATTTGCGCCAACTCTGGGGGATGTGGCAACAACCCTGTCACACCCGGCCAGTTCCTCGCATCGCGGGTTAACGGCAGAGGCACGGATGGCATTGGGCATTAGCGAAGGCTTTTTCCGGGTGTCGGTCGGTGTCGAAGAAACTGGATTGGTTGCACGGGAATTGGCAAGTGCAATCAACGCATTACAGCGCAATATTAAAGTGATTGATGAGGCGCGGTTCTAAAAAACCGTGTCCAATTCCAAGATGTCAAAATCAATATCGGGCGCTGCATTTCGCACCTCACGTTTGACGACACGTGGATTTGGCAGGTTGCGAACCAATGCCCGATAGCGTCCAGAAAAGCCGAGCTGAGACAATGCAATGGCCAGTTCAATTGCGTCAAAATCTTCGCCCATCAAGGCAGAAATGATCACATCAGGCTGCACATCTTTAAGCAGGGATTCGCCGAGATCGTTGAAACCAGTGAAATGAAAGCCGTCTAATTCGGGTAAAACCCGTCCGTTGCGCCGCCAAGAGCTCAGATTCCCAACGACAAGCATCGTTGGTTGATGTGAACCAATGCGGGTTAACTTGACTTCCAAGGTGGTGTCCCTCTTTAAAATATCGAGAAATACGGTTGCACGTCGAATACTTCTGCGCGAGCGCCGTTCCCACAGACGCAATTATAAGGAGAAGCGGGTGGTAAACAATGTTGTTCTGAAAGATTGTTGCGCCAACGCGGATTCTTGAACCCAGAAAGAGCCAAATGAACGTTAACGAAATGCAGTCCTTCGTCGATGGGCTTCCTTTTCCGGTGGTTGTGATCGGAGGCGATGAAAAGATAAAAGCCAAAAATTGTGAGGCACGTCAACTGCTTGCACAAGATGGGTTGGGCCGACACTATATTACTGGCCTGCGCCAACCAGGGGTTTTGGATGCGGTTGAGGCCTGTTTTAAAACTCGCGAAACCCAGCGGTGTCGCTATCTGGGGCATGAAAGTGGCCGTGACACCACATGGCAAGTCAGCGTCGCGTCAGTGGTCTTAGATAAACAAAGAGGCGCAATTCTGAGTTTTGAGGACGTCACAGCCGTCGAAGAAGCCGGGCAAATGCGTCGCGATTTTGTCGCCAATGTCAGCCACGAGCTGCGCACACCTTTAACGGCTTTGGTTGGATTCATTGAGACGCTCAAAGGCCCGGCACGTGATGATGAGCAGGCGCGGGATCGGTTTTTGGGCATTATGGAAAACGAAGCGGGGCGCATGGCCCGGCTGGTGGATGATCTGCTATCGCTCAGCAAAGTCGAAGAAGAAGAGCGTGTGCGGCCGATGGATAATGTCGAGATTGCTGGCTTGATTCAAAGCGTCGGCGATCTATTGACCCCCTTGGCCCAGAAATCTGACCTGACACTGGATGTGCAAACGCCCGTCGAAGACATCGAAATTCGCGGGCAGGACGAACAATTGCGGCAGGTGATGACCAATCTGATCGAGAATGCGATCAAGTATGGGGCATCGGGTGGCAAAGTGCAGGTGCGATTGTCCGGCCCTCAGCCCGAGCCTGCGCTTAGAACCGAAGGTGTGCGGATTTCTGTGCGCGACTTTGGGGAGGGCATCATGCCCCATCAAATTGCCCGACTCACCGAGCGGTTTTATCGAATCGATGATCACAGATCCCGAGAGGTCGGCGGTACTGGGCTGGGACTGGCGATCGTAAAACATATCGTAAGCCGACATCGCGGCCGATTGAGAATCGAATCTGTGTTGGGTGAGGGCACGTGTTTCACGGTGGTATTGCCTCTTAGCTAGGTGCGCTTAAGGAAAGACACAAAAATTCGGACTTTTTCGTCTTTTTCTTAACTTTGTAGAAAGGAATTGGCCCGTGTCACATTACTTTTACATTGCTGTCACAAAAGCGTTTTGAGCGGGGCTTAGTCACCCCGGCAGAGATCGGGTGTTAACGAATTGTCCGGTCCGTTATGATAAATTCAGGAGCTACTCCATGTCCTTTGCGAAACTGTCTGTTTCCACTCTGGCGATTGCTGCCGTAACTGCCACCGCCGCTGCTGCACGTGACAACGTTCAAGTTGCCGGTTCTTCGACTGTTCTGCCTTATGCATCCATCGTTGCAGAAGCATTCGGTGAAAACACTGATTTCCCTACACCCGTTGTTGAATCTGGCGGATCTTCTGCTGGTTTGGCGCGTTTCTGCGAAGGTGTTGGTGAAAACACAATCGACGTTGCAAACGCATCCCGCGCAATCAAAGACAAAGAAATCGTTGCATGTGCTGAAAACGGCGTCACTGACATCATCGAAGTACGCATTGGCTATGATGGGATCGTTTTTGCTTCGCAACTGAACGGCCCTGCTTATAACGCATTTGAGCCATCTGACATCTATTCAGCGCTGGCCGCTGAGCTGCCTGTTGACGGCGCAATGGTTGCAAACGCAAACGCGCAGTGGGCGGATGTAAACGCCGACCTGCCAGCCGAAGACATTCTGGCCTTTATCCCAGGCACCAAGCACGGCACACGTGAAGTTTTCGAAGAAAAAGTGCTGCTGCAGGGCTGCGAAGACACCGGCGCATTTGATGCGATCATGGAAATCAACGGTGGCGACGAAGATGCAGCAGAAGCCGCATGTATGTCTGTTCGCACCGATGGTTCCTCGGTTGACATCGACGGTGACTACACAGAAACACTGGCGCGCGTTGACTCAAACGCAAACGGCATCGGTGTCTTTGGTCTGGCATTTTACGAAAACAACACAGATGCGCTGAAAGTTGCGACAATGTCTGGTGTTGTGCCATCCACCGAAAGCATTTCAACCGGTGAGTACCCTGTATCGCGTCCTTTGTATTTCTACATCAAAGCCGCTCATATCGGTGTGATCCCTGGCCTGAAAGAATACGCTCAGTTCTTTATGGCTGACGAAATCGCCGGTTCAGAAGGTCCGTTGGCTGAATATGGTCTGGTTGCTGATCCAGAACTGGCAGCGACACAGTCCATGATCGACGAAGAAAAACTGTTCGCACGCTAAGAGCGAACCCTAAGATCGAGGGGCGCCCTTGTTTGGCGCTCCTTATTTTTGCCCTTTGGGGATTAAGTGGTTTGATTTTCTCTGAAACCTAGATGCGAGTGGAGCTGCTATGCCCGTTGCCTGGATCCTTTTGATTGTGCTCGCAATCGCCGTTATTGGCTTTGTGATTGGGCGCGCCCGTGCGATGGCCTCTGCTGAGGGCAACATACGCAATCTGCATTCATTGCCGTCCTATTATGGTTTCTACGTCGCTTTGGCTGGGTTGGTCCCAGCGGTTGGCGTTTTGCTGGTCTGGTTGATTGCGCAACCTTTGGTAATCAACGCCAAAGTGTCGGGGTCTATCAGCGCTGAAATGATCCAAGACAAAGGATCGCTCAGCTTGGCGATGTCAGATGTGCGTCGGATCGCAGATGGGCTGGACCTGGCTGTGTCGCTTGATGTTTTGGACCCGGCCGCCTCATCGAGCGTCGATGAAACCGCGCTGGATGTGCGTGGGTTGCTGGGTGAAATTGGGGTGGCGTTGGGGTCGGATGTAACCGGCGAAACCTTGGTTGCAGCCCAAGAATATCGCGCAAGTTCCAAAACCGCCAACTTGCTTAAATCCATTGTGATCATTGCCTTGTCCTTATTGGGCACCGTCTATGCATGGATGCGCACCAACAAAGGGTTTCGCGCCCGCAACGTTGTTGAACAGGGCGTTAAATCGCTGTTGATCGGCGCGGCGTCCATTGCCATCCTGTCGACGTTAGGCATTGTTTTATCTCTGATTTTCAACACGCTCGAATTCTTTAAGCTTTATCCTGCTGCTGACTTTTTCTGGGGCACGATCTGGTCGCCATCATTTGGGGGGGGATCGTCACTTGGGATTTTGCCGCTGCTGTGGGGGACGTTCTACATCTCTGTAATTGCGCTGTTGGTTGCGGTGCCAATCGGGCTGTTTGCCGCGATTTACCTATCCGAATATGCCAGCCCAAGGCTGAGATCCTTTGCCAAACCGTTGCTCGAAGTTTTGGCCGGTATCCCCACCATCGTATATGGTCTGTTTGCCCTGTTAACGGTTGGCCCAATGTTGGTGACCTTGTTCGGGGATGGCGGGACGTTTGGCGTGTCCTGGATGAAGGGCGGCACCGCTGTGATGACTGCTGGCTTGGTCATGGGCATCATGTTGATCCCGTTTGTGTCGTCGCTGTCTGATGACATCATCAACGCTGTGCCCCAATCCATGCGGGACGGATCGTTGGGGCTGGGCGCGACAAAATCAGAAACCGTACGCCAAGTCGTCATTCCCGCCGCATTGCCGGGCATTGTTGGCGCCATTTTGCTGGCCGCGTCGCGGGCGATTGGTGAAACCATGATTGTGGTGTTGGGGGCAGGGGCCGCCGCCCGGTTGTCGATGAACCCTTTCGAAGCCATGACCACCGTCACCGCCAAAGTGGTTAGCCAATTGACCGGTGATAGCGATTTCGCCTCACCAGAAGCTCTTGTCGCCTTTGCGCTGGGGATGACGTTGTTTGTCATCACCTTGGCGCTGAACATTGTCGCGCTGTATGTCGTGCGCAAATATCGGGAACAGTACGAATGACCGACAATTCTGTAGATATGCCAAATGGCGCCCCGGCCGCGGCCCCCAAATCGTCTCTTTTGACGGTGGATGCGCGGACAAAGAAACGCAACGCCGCCGAAACCCGGTTCAAAGCTTATGGCTTAACCGCCATCGCTGTGGGTCTGTTGTTTTTGGTTGTTCTGCTGACAACGATTATCAGCAACGGCACCGGCGCGTTTACGCAAACCTTTGTGAAACTGGACATCACTTTGGATCAGGACCGCATTGACGCGGCCGAAGCGTCGATTGTGAAAACGTCCAAATACAACGCCATGATTGAGGATGTGCTGATCGCGGCCATCGCGGACAGTGGCGTGGAAACCGACATCACCAGCGGCAAAGAGCTGCGCAAAATGATGTCATCCTCTGTCGGGGGCCAGATCCGTGAATTTGTGTTGGCAAACCCGGATCGGATTGGCGAAACCGTCACATTTTCGTTCCTCGCATCATCCCGTGTGGATGGGTACCTAAAGGGACGCGTCAGCCGCGAAAGCCTGGCACGTGATAACAACCTCAGCCCGCAACATCTTGATATTGTGGATGCATTGCTGGATAGCGGTGTGGTGGCCAAAACATTTAACTGGGCCTTTATTTTTGGGGCGGACGCCTCAGAAAGCCGCCCAGAGCAGGCCGGGATCGGCGTGTCGATGATCGGATCGCTGTTCATGATGTTTGTGGTGCTGGCGCTGGCTCTGCCCATTGGGGTTGCTGCATCTATCTACCTAGAAGAGTTCGCACCGCAAAATGTCTGGACCGATTTCATTGAGGTGAACATTTCGAACCTCGCCGCTGTGCCGTCGATTGTCTTTGGTATTCTGGGCCTTGCTGTGTTCATCCAGTTTGCACATCTGCCGCAATCTGCCCCCTTGGTGGGTGGCTTGGTCCTGACCTTGATGACATTGCCGACGATCATCATTTCGACGCGCGCCTCACTAAAGGCAGTGCCACCCAGCATCCGGGATGCTGCATTGGGGGTAGGAGCGTCCAAAATGCAGGCGGTTTTCCACCATGTTCTGCCGCTGGCCATGCCCGGCATCCTGACTGGAACCATCATCGGATTGGCCCAGGCTTTGGGGGAAACCGCACCGTTGCTTTTGATTGGGATGGTTGGGTTTATCGCCTCAAACGCCCCCGATGGACTTGCGTCAGGTTTCCTTGATCCAAACTCGGCCATGCCGGCCCAGATTTATGAATGGGCGAAACGTGCAGATCCGGCTTATTATGAACGCGCATGGGGTGGGATCATTATATTGCTCCTGTTCCTGATGACGATGAACATCATCGCCATCATCCTGCGCCGCCGCTTTGAACGTCGCTGGTAGGGGCACCCGTTATGAACGATATGAGACTCATTGAAAGAGCCGCTGACATGAAAGATATCAAGATTTCTGCCAACAAGGTGCAGGTCTATTATGGCGAAAACCACGCCATCAAAGACGTGGATGTGCGGATCGAATCCAACACCGTCACTGCGTTCATCGGCCCGTCAGGCTGTGGGAAATCCACATTTCTGCGCTGTTTGAACCGGATGAACGACACCATTGATGTGTGTCGTGTGACTGGTGAAATTCTGCTGGATGGCGAAGACATCTATGACAAACGGGTGGACCCGGTGCAATTGCGTGCCAAGGTTGGTATGGTGTTTCAAAAGCCAAACCCATTCCCAAAATCCATCTACGACAACATCGCCTATGGACCGCGCATTCACGGACTGGCCAAATCCAAGGCTGATCTGGACGTGATCGTCGAAAAATCGCTGCGCCGCGGCGCGATCTGGAACGAAGTCAAAGATCGGCTTCATGCGCCGGGAACCGGCCTGTCGGGTGGCCAACAGCAACGTCTGTGTATCGCGCGCGCCGTCGCCACCGAACCAGAAGTGTTGTTGATGGACGAACCATGCTCGGCTCTTGACCCAATCGCGACTGCGCAAGTTGAGGAATTGATTGACGAATTGCGCGAAAGCTATTCGGTTGTGATCGTGACACATTCGATGCAGCAAGCCGCACGTGTATCACAGAAAACCGCGTTTTTCCATTTGGGGAATTTGGTTGAATTTGGTGAAACCGGCAAAATTTTCACCAACCCAGTAGATCCCCGTACCGAAAGCTATATTTCCGGCCGGATCGGCTAACAAAGGACATGACCATGAGTGAACAACATATTGCGTCCGCCTATGACCGTGACCTAGAGGCCATTCAGGCGCTGGTGATGAAAATGGGTGGTTTGGTTGAAGCGGCCATTCTAGACGGTGCCAAATCATTGGTTACGCGCGACGTTGAACTGGCCGAACAGGTTAAGATCGGTGATCGCGCCGTCGATGAACTTGAGGAACGGATCAACGAAGAAGCGGCGCGCACGATTGCATTGCGCGCGCCTGTTTCGCAGGATTTGCGCGTGGTCCTAACGGTTCTGCGCATTTCAGCCAGTTTGGAACGGATCGGTGATTACGCCAAGAACATGGCGAAACGTACTGAAATCCTTGTGGAATTACGTCCCATCACCGATACGGATGCGGCTTTGCGCCGGATGGCCCGCGAAGTGCAGGGAATGTTGAAAGACACGTTGGATTCCTATGTTCAACGCGACGCTGCATTGGCCCAAGCGGTGATCGAACGCGATCACGATGTGGATCAGATGTATAATGCGCTGTTTCGTGAATTCCTCACCTTTATGATGGAAGATCCGCGCAACATTACGGCCTGTATGCACCTGCACTTTATCGCCAAGAACGTCGAACGGATGGGCGATCTGGTCACCAACATGGCCGAACAAGTGATCTATCTGGTCACAGGAACCATGCCAGAAGAACCCAGACCAAAGGCCAACAGCACCGCATTTTTATCATCTGACGAATAGTAAATTCAAAGGTAAGTCCCATGAACACCGCCACGCAACCTCATGTTTTAATTGTAGAAGATGAAATCGCTCAACGTGAAGTTCTATCTTATAACCTAGAAGCAGAAGGGTTTCGTACCTCAAAGGCCGAAGACGGGGAACAAGCCCTGTTGCTGGTCGAAGAGGAAAAGCCGGATGTGATTGTGTTGGATTGGATGTTGCCAAATGTGTCTGGGATCGAGGTTTGCCGCCAGCTGAAAACCCGCCCCGAAATGCGTGATGTTCCGATCATCATGCTGTCCGCCCGATCCGAAGAGGTCGACAAAGTGCGCGGGCTTGAAACTGGTGCGGATGACTATGTGGTCAAGCCATATTCGGTGTCAGAATTGATGGCCCGTGTGCGCACGCAATTGCGCCGGGTGCGTCCGTCAACGGTTGGTCAGGTTCTGACCTATGAAGACATCATTTTGGACAGTGAAACACATCGGGTAAAGCGCGATAAACATTCCCTAAAATTGGGACCGACCGAATTCAGATTGCTGTCCACTTTTATGGAAAAACCTGGCCGCGTCTGGAGCCGGGAACAGCTATTGGACCGGGTTTGGGGGCGAGATATTTACGTCGATACGCGCACCGTTGACGTTCATATCGGCCGTTTGCGCAAAGTTTTAACGCAGAATGGCGGTAGCGATCCGTTACGAACCGTGCGTGGCGCAGGGTATGCGTTGGGTTAACTTTGCTGCGTAACGAATTGTAATATATATTAAATGTCCGGAAATTCGGGCGTTTCAATTTGTTGCAATGGTGCTTTTTCAGGGTCACGGATGGCTTGCACAGCGGCCTTTGCCAAAAAATCGCCCGCCATATGTACATTTTCCTGAAACGCCAAAATCCCTTCGCGAAACAGTGTTAAGAACGGGATTGCCTCTTTGGCGCAGATATCCATATCCGGTCCCACAAATCGATTTTGCGTCTCCATACCGGCGACAGATGCCATACATGAATTGGTCGATGCGGTGATAATGCCGTCAATTTCTGGATGTTGGGCCACTTTTTGAGCCACAAACTCTTTGATCTCTGCGCTGGTATTGTCGGATGTGATATGTTCGGGAATACAAAGGTTTACACCTAATTCCTTTGCCATCTCCTGACTGCCTTCGATCATTTCACGACCGTAAAACTGTGAAAAAGGCGCTGTGATGAACAACAGGTTCTTTCGACCACGATCCGCCAACATATCAACGGCTTTGGCGCCAAAGATGCGGTTATCAAAGTCAAAATAGGGGTGTTTATCTGCCAGGTTGGTCCGACCATGGGTCGCAAACGGAAACCCACGTTCCAACAAATACCGAATTCTGGGATCGTCGGGTTTGGTTTGGTTTAGAATGATCGCATCCGCAGATCCGGTTTCAACCACATACCGCACAGGCGCCATCGGGTCATCGACAGGAAAATAGGGCGTGACATTCAAATGGAAATTGGTGCCGCGCAACCCACCCGAGATAGAGGTGATCAAACTCGATGTGTGGTTCATGATGTCATATTCGGTCGACATCACCAAAGCGATCACATTTGTTCGTCCAGTACGCAACCGAACCCCGGCCCGATTCGGTACGTAACCGATTTCGCGCGCAACTTCCCGTACCCGTTTTTTGGTTTCCTTGCCAATATCGGGGGCATCATTCAATGCGCGTGAAACCGTCGGCACGGCCAACCCGGTTAGGCTCGAAATGGTTTTGAGCGTCGGTTTTTTCTTTGATTCATATGGTTGGGCCATGGGGCCTCTTAAAGATATGGGGCGGTTTCGCCAATAGACAAGGCGCCGCGCCCGTGAAAATTGTTTAATTAAGATCGCAAAAAAATCTTGTTTACGCAAACTAAATCGTTATAGGCTCAACTGTAACGATTTAGACAGGGAGGTTGGATCGTGAAACTTACAACAAAAATGTTGGCCGCAACGGCTCTTGTGGCGGCGTCTCAGGTAGCTGCTGATGGCGTAGAACTGGAAGTAACCCATTGGTGGACGTCCGGAGGCGAAGCTGCCGCCGTTTCTGAATTTGCAAAAGCGTTTAATGAAAACACAGATCACGATTGGGTCGATGGGGCCATTGCCGGGTCCGGTGGTACTGCGCGTCCGATCATCATCAGCCGTATTTTGGGCGGTGATCCAATGGGCGCCACGCAGTTGAACCACGGTCGCCAAGCCGAAGAGCTGATCGAAGCCGGCCTGATGCTTGACCTGAGTGATGTTGCTGAAGCCGAAGGATGGCGCGATATCGTAACGCCCGTTGCGTTGCTCGACAGCTGTACCGTTGATGGCAAAGTTTATTGTGTGCCTGTGAACATTCATTCTTGGCAGTGGATTTGGCTGAGCCATCAGGCCTTTGCGGATGCGGGTGTTGATGTTCCTGCAAATTGGGACGAATTTGTTGCTGCTGCACCTGCATTGGAAGCCGCAGACAAAATTCCATTGGCCATGGGGCAGCAGCCTTGGCAGAGCGCGGGCGCATTCAGTGTGATGAGCATCGCGATCGCCGGGATTGATGCTTGGTCCGCTGTGACAATTGACAAAAACGCTGATGTGGCCGCTGGCCCTGAATATGCGGCTGTTTTCGAAGCTGCAGCAAATGCCCGTTCCTTTGCGGCTGAGTCCAACGTTCAGGATTGGAACCAAGCCACAAACCTCGTGATTACGGGCCAAGCGGGCGCGCAAATCATGGGCGACTGGGCACAAGGTGAATTCCAGCTCGCTGGTCAGGTTGCTGGCGAAGATTACACATGTTTGCCAGGTTTGGGCGTGAACGAGATCATTTCAACCGGTGGGGATGCGTTCTATTTCCCTGTGAATGATGATCCCGCGATCACTGCCGCTCAAAAAGAACTGGCGTCGTTGCTGATTTCACCAGAGGTCCAGGTTGCGTTCAACTTGGCCAAAGGGTCACTGCCAGTGCGCGGAGACATCGACATGACCGCGGCAAATGACTGCATGCAAAAAGGTCTTGAAATCTTGGCGGCTGGCAACGTACTGCCAGAAGGTGATCAGACTTTGACACCTGACACGCAGGGGCAAATTCAGGATCTGATGGTCGAATTCTGGAATGACCCGGAGTATTCCGCTGCTGACGCTCAGGCGCGGTACGCAGAAATCATTTCCGAAGCTGACTAAATCAGCTTGGCGGGTCCGTTTCGCGCGGACCCGTCTCCTTTCAAGACGTCCGGTCAAAGGACGCAAAAGCAAAGGGGCAATGCGCGATGGCATTGGCACAAAAGGGGCGGGCTGGGCACAAATCGCCAGCCAAACGACCCACCCAATTATTCAGAAACAAATCAGCCAAGATCGCATCGATCCCAATGGTATTTACCGCATTGGTGGTGTTTGTTGGCTGTACGCTTTGGACGATTTACCATTCGTTTACCAAGTCGCGGTTGCTGCCCGCGCCTGATAAATGGATCGGTTTGGATCAATATGAGCGTCTTTGGAGCACACGTAGGTGGTTGGTTTCTATTGAAAATCTCGCGATCTATGGTCTGTGTTCCTTGATCCTCAGCCTCGTGATTGGCTTTACTTTGGCTGCGTTGCTTGATCAAAAAATCCGGGGCGAAGCCGTGTTTCGTTCTATCTTCCTTTACCCATTTGCGCTCAGCTTTATTGTGACTGGGCTGGCTTGGCAGTGGATTTTGAACCCGGATTTTGGCATCCAAAGCGTTGTTCAAGGCATGGGCTGGGAAAGCTTTGCGTTTGATCCGCTCAACAATGCAAAAATCGTCATTTTTGGTATTTTGATCGCCGGAATTTGGCAAGGTTCTGGGTTCATCATGATTGTGCTGCTGGCTGGATTGCGCGGCATTGACGAAGACATTTGGAAGGCCAGCCGCGTCGAGGGTATTCCAACGTGGAAGACCTACATTTTCATCGTTATTCCAATGATGCGCCCGGTTTTTGTCACCGCACTCGTGTTGATCGCAGCTGGCATCATCAAAGTCTACGATTTGGTCGTTGCGCAGACCTCTGGTGGGCCGGGAATTGCGTCAGAAGTTCCGGCAAAATATGTGATCGAAAAAATGTTCCAATCCCAAAATCTGGGGCAGGGCTTCGCGGCATCCACAATGATGCTGGTCTCTGTTTTGGTTGTTTTGATCCCTTGGGCTTATCTCGAATTCGGAGGTCGCAAACGTGACTAATACATCCACAAAGTTTGAGGCGGGCCCGCGTGGCGCAAAACCAAAGCGGCGGTTTTCCTCAACGAACATAATGATTTACAGCACGTTGTTCATCGTATCGATCTACTATTTGCTACCGCTATATGTGATGGTCGTAACGTCGCTGAAAGGCATGCCCGAAATCCGAATGGGCAACATTTTTTCACCACCGGTTGAGGTTACATTTGAACCGTGGGTCAAAGCATGGTCCGAAGCCTGCACTGGTATCAATTGTGAAGGGCTAAGCCGGGGGTTTTGGAATTCTATCGCGATTTTGATTCCGTCTGTTGTCATCTCGATCGCGGTTGCTTCTGTAAATGGTTACGCGCTGGCAAATTGGAAATTTAAAGGATCAGAAGTGTTCTTTACCATCTTGATTTTTGGCGCTTTTATTCCATATCAGGTGATGATCTATCCGATTGTTATTCTGCTCCGAGAAAGCGGTCAGGCCCTGTCCCTTATCCCCGGTGTCGACGTGCGGTTGATGGGCAGTCTCAGTGGGCTTGTGATTGTGCACACCATCTTTGGTATGCCGATCTTGACCTTGCTGTTTCGCAACTACTTTACCTCTGTTCCAGACGAATTGTTTAAAGCTGCTCGTGTGGATGGGGCTGGGTTTTGGGGGATCTATTTCCGGGTCATGTTGCCGATGGCTTTGCCGATCTTTGTCGTAGCGATCATCTTGCAAGTGACTGGAATCTGGAACGATTTCCTGTTCGGTGTCATTTATGCAAAGCCGCAAACCTACCCAATGACGGTTCAACTGAACAACATCGTCAATTCTGTTCAAGGGGTCAAAGAATACAACGTCAATATGGCTGCGACCTTGTTGACCGGACTTGTCCCCCTCGTGATCTACTTTGCCTCTGGCAAACTTTTTGTGCGCGGCATCGCTGCCGGCGCGGTGAAAGGCTAAATTATGTCTCAACCTTCTGTAGAAATCCGTCAATTAGACCTTCGGTTTGGGGCTGTAGAAGTCCTTAAGCAGCTGGATCTGTCCATTCAGCAAGGTGAGTTCCTGGTGTTGTTAGGATCATCTGGTTGCGGAAAATCCACTCTTCTCAATTGCATAGCCGGTCTTCTTGATGTGACTGACGGGCAGATTTTCATCAATGGTGAAAATGTGACCTGGGCGGAACCGTCTGATCGCGGGATTGGTATGGTTTTTCAATCTTACGCGCTTTATCCGCAGATGAGCGTCGAAGGAAACCTGTCATTTGGCTTGAAAAACGCGAAAATGCCCAAAGAAGAGATCAAGCAAAGGGTGGCACGTGCCGCAGAGGTGCTGCAAATCGAACCCTTGCTGAAACGAAAACCGGGGGCCTTGTCTGGTGGCCAGCGGCAACGCGTCGCAATTGGTCGTGCCTTGGTGCGTGATGTTGATGTTTTTCTGTTTGATGAACCATTGTCAAACCTCGATGCAAAGCTGCGAGCAGACTTAAGAGTTGAGTTGAAAAGACTGCATCAACAGCTTGAAAACACAATGATTTACGTGACTCATGATCAGATTGAAGCAATGACGCTCGCGGATCGGATTGCGATCATGAAAGACGGGATGATCATGCAATTGGGCAGCCCGGACGAAATTTATAACCGTCCACAAAATCTTTATGTCGCTGATTTTATTGGGTCTCCGTCCATGACGTTTTTTGAAGGAGAGCTCGTTGGCAACAGCTTTAAAATGGACGCCGGGACCATTCCGTTGGACGGTTACGCATTTTCCCAAGGCGTGACTGATCGCCCGGCGGTGCTAGGGGTGCGCCCTGAACATGTCGAAACCGGTGAAGCGGCCAAAAACCACACGTTTAATACCGAAATCACCGTGGAATTGGTTGAAACCATGGGGGCGGACACGCTGGTTTGGTCCAAACTTAATGGTATCCCGTTTCGTGTTCGGATGGATGGGCAGTCAAAAATCCAGTCTGGGGACAGGCTGCTGATCGGGATTGATCCATCCAAGGTTTCACTTTTTGATAAAAAGAGCGAGCAACGGCTGTGAAGGACATAGTCGATCGTGTTGATTTAACTGGACTTTGGTCGCTTCGCGATCAGAGCGGTGACTACCATGTCGACATGCGTATACCCGGTGATGTGGTCACTGCTTTGGCAGAGGCTGAGGTTATTCCGGATCCGTATTGGGGGCGTAATGAACACGACCTGCGCTGGATTTGTGAACGAGACTGGGTTTTAGAACGTCAATTTACGCTTACACATACTGATATGCAGCTGCATTTGGCTGGGCTTGATTGTGTTGCAAAGGTCACCGTGAACGGCGTTGTCGTGCACCAATCCCAGAACGCTTATCGGCGCTATAAGGTTGATTTATCGCAGGTTTTGGTCGAGGGAAAAAATACAATTGTTGTCCAGTTAGACAGCGCTGCACGTAGTGCTGATCAAAGGCAAGCTGAGCAGGATTTTTATCAGCCCTATAGTAAGAATTGCCCGATCCCAAACGGTAACATGTTGCGCAAACCTGCCTGTGATTTTGGCTGGGACTGGAACATCGCCTTGGGCCCAACAGGTGTGAATGATCCCATATTTTTAACCAGAAATGGCCCGGAAATTGGGGATATTCACATCCACCAAACCCATATCGATCAGCGCGTTAACGTTAGGGTTTCCACCCAAGTTGAGGGCCAGGGAGAATGGGAGATTTCTCTTTATGGTCAAACAGTAAGGGGGATAAGTTCAGGGGGAAAAGTCGAAGCAGAGTTTTCGTTTGATGCGCCAGAACTTTGGTGGCCTGTTGGTTTGGGCGATCAGAAATTGCATGATGTTGTTGTGTCTTTTGCCAATTCGCATCGTGTTGTGCGCATGGGTTTTTGCGACATTCAGCATATCAGTGAACCAGATGAAATCGGCCGTTCGTTTAATTTTAGAGTGAACGGGAAAGACATCTTTGCGCGTGGTGCGAATTGGATCCCAGCTGACGCGTTAGCGGGGCAAATATCCAGGGCCGAAACGCGCGAATTGCTGCAATCCGCTGTTGATGCCCATATGAATATGATCCGTATTTGGGGTGGGGGGCGCTATGAACCTGATTGGTTCTATGACCTGTGTGATGAATTGGGTCTGCTGGTCTGGCAGGATTGTATGTTCGCCTGCAATCTATACCCCGCGGATCCCGCCTTTCTAGCTGAGGTTGATGCCGAAATACGCGATAACGTTAGTCGTTTGCAGCATCATCCCAGCATTGCGCTTTGGTGCGGCGATAACGAACTGATCGGCGCATTGACGTGGTATGAAGAAAGTCTCAAAGACCGAGATCGCTATTTGGTGGCTTACGATCGTCTAAATCGCACGATTGAAACCGCCTTGTTAGAGACTGATCCAGACGCAAATTGGTGGCCGTCCAGCCCGTCGCCGGGGCCGCTCAGTTTTGGGGATGCATGGCATGACGATAATGCAGGGGACATGCATTTTTGGTCCGTTTGGCATGAAGGCAAAGATTTTGAGCATTACCGGGACGTTGCACCGCGGTTTTGCAGCGAATTTGGGTTTCAATCCTATCCTTCAATGGATGTGATCAAACGGTTTGCCGCGACCGAGGATATGAATATCGCGTCGCCGGTCATGGAAAGCCATCAGAAAAACGAAGGCGGAAATGCTCGCATCGCTGAAACCATGTTCCGGTATTATCGGTTCCCTGTGGATTTCCCAAACTTCGTTTACCTAAGTCAAATTCAACAAGCCGAAGCTATCCGCACCGCGGTTACACATTGGCGCAGCTTGAAGCCCAATTGTATGGGAACGTTGATTTGGCAGCTTAACGATTCATGGCCTGTGGCCAGCTGGGCAAGCCTTGATCACAAAGGCGGCTGGAAATTGTTGCACCATGCCGCGCGCCGTTTTTTTGCGCCGGTGATGGCGACGCTTGTCCCTGACAGCGACGGATGGCGCATAAAGGCCGTAAATGATGGGCCTAAAACGTTTACGTCTTTGGTTTCGATCCGCGCAGTGACCCCCGACGGGGGCCAACGATCTGTTTTAACACAGGAAATGTCGATCACCGAACAAGATGCAATGTCAGACGGATTTATCCAGCGCAGTGATATTGGGGATCAAGAAATTCTGATCTTGGATTGGACCAGCCCCGCCGGAAACATGCAAGAGGTCGTAACGCCTAAGCCCTGGAAATCCTATGATTTATCTGCGCCCGAAATCGATATAGATGTCGTGTTTGCAAAGGGGATTTATCAGTTGACCCTCACTGTGAAAAAACCGGCATTCTGCGTTTCAATCGAAGCCGACCAGCCCGGGCATTTTTCAAACAATGCGTTCACGGTTTTACCCGATGCCCCCGTCATAGTGGCATTCACACCTCGTTCGCCGGACGCCAAACCGCGCTTCCTATCGCGCGACCTGCATTCGGCCACTTACCCTACATATGTTCAAGGATAACGACATGAGCAGTTTTTCCTATCAGCTCTATTCCTCACGGAATTTTCCAACGATTTCAGATACTTTCGACATGCTCCAAAGCCTTGGCTATGTCGGAGGCGAAGGCTATGGCGGTCTATATACCAGTGACGAATCCGTCGCGGCACTGGCAAAATCGCTCAAACAAACGGGTTTGACGATGCGGTCTGCGCATATGGGGTTGGATCAGATTGAAAACGATCCCCAAAGCGTGCTGAATATTTGCAAATCTCTTGGAATTGAGATGGTTTTTGTACCCCATCTTGCCCAAGAGGACCGCCCAAGTGACGCGGCGGGTTGGGCAGAATTTGGGCGTCGTTTGGCCATTGCTGGAGCACCGTTTTGGGACGCCGGTTTGGTCTTTGGGTGGCATAATCACGATTTTGAATTCGTGGCTTTGCCTGACGGCAGCCTGCCCATTGACCATATGTTGGGGGCGGATGAGCGTCTTCAATTTGAGTTTGACGTGGCTTGGGCCGTCCGCGCAGGATCAGATCCATTCACCACAATTAACAAGTACAAGTCCCGGATCAAAGCCGCACATGTCAAAGATATCGCAGCCAATGGTCAAAATCAGGACGAAGATGGCTGGGCAGATGTCGGGCTGGGCGTGATGGATTGGCCAGCGATTTATGCGGCTTTGATTGCGGTTGGAACGGATCACTTTGTGATGGAACATGACAATCCAAATGATGACAAGCGTTTCGCAGCCAACGCAATTGCGTCCGCTAAATCATTCTAAGGAATTAATAAAATGAAAAATGTTGGAATAATCGGCTGCGGAAATATATCTGCGGCTTACTTGCGACTGGCGCCGATGTTCAAAGGCGTTCACATCATTGCGGTGGCTGATCTGAATGCAGATGCGGCTCAGGCGCGCGCCGATGAATTTGGCGTTCAGGCACGTAGCATCGATGATCTGTTAAACAGCAGTGACATCGACATTATCGTTAACCTTACCATTCCCGACGCGCATTATGATGTCACGCGCAGCATTCTGGAACATGGCAAACATGCCTATTCCGAAAAACCCTTGGTACTGACATTGGAACAGGGCAAGGCCTTGGCGACATTGGCCGCCGAAAAGGGCCTGCGGGTTGGATCGGCCCCCGATACGTTTTTGGGCGGTGCGCATCAACAGGTTCGGGCGATGATTGACCAAGGTGATGTTGGCCAGATCGTGGCTGGCACGGCGCATGTCATGAGCCACGGAATGGAGCATTGGCACCCGAACCCAGATTTCTTCTTTCTGCCCGGGGCGGGACCGATGCTTGATATTGGGCCGTATTACATCACCAATTTGGTGCAATTGCTGGGGCCTGCAAAACGGGTTGGGGCGCTGACATCGATGGCGTCGCCGACACGCACCATTTTGTCCGAACCCCGTGCGGGCGAGGAGATTCCGGTCAAAACCCCAACGAATATCCACGCATTGGTGGAATTTGAACAAGGGGCAACGATAACGATTTCAACGTCTTGGGATGTTTGGGCGCATCGGCATGCAAATATGGAATTGTATGGGACCAAAGGCAGTCTGTTTGTGCCCGATCCGAATTTCTTTGGCGGCGAATTGGAAATGTCGGGTGAAAACAATGATATTGTTCCGGTTCAGGCGTGGGATCATCCGTTTGGTATCCCAAATGAGGATCACGGCGACCAAAAACAGGCCAATTATCGCTGCGCAGGTTTGGCAGATATGGTTGTTGCCATTGCCGAAGATCGCCCACATCGCTGTGGATTAGAAATCGCGGTTCATGCCACTGATATCATGACATCGATCCTGAAATCGGGTGAGATCGGCGAATTTGTAACGCTTAGCACCACATGTAAACGCCCGGACCCTCTGGGACCCGATGAGGCGCGTGCATTGCTAAAGTAGCTTTTTAACAACGCGTTATGATGTGAAGCAAAGATAAAAGGAGGTCGCGATGATCCGTAATCCGATTTTGCCGGGGTTTAATCCAGATCCGTCCATCTGCCGGGTCGGAGAGGATTACTATATCGCGACCTCTACCTTTGAATGGTATCCAGGGGTTCAAATCCATCATTCAAGGGATCTGGTGAATTGGACCTTGGTGTCTCGGCCGCTGAACCGTGCGGATCAGCTTGATATGCGGGGCAATCCGGATTCCGGCGGGATTTGGGCCCCATGTCTTAGCCATGCCAATGGTGTGTTTTGGCTGGTTTACACGGATGTCAAACGGTTGGGCGGGTCGTTCAAAGATGCCCATAATTACATAGTGACTTGTCCGGACATTGATGGGGAATGGTCAACGCGGGAATACATAAATTCGTCCGGGTTTGATCCTTCTTTGTTTCATGATGATGACGGTCGAAAATACTGGGTGAACCCGCAATGGAACCATCGTGGCCCCGGAACCGGTCAAAACGCGACGCATTCTGCCTTTGATGGCACATTGTTACAGGAATATAAGCCGGGGCAGGGGCTAATCGGCCCGATCACTTCAATCTATCCCGGTACATCCCGGGGCTTAACTGAGGCGCCACATCTGTTTAAACGCAATGGGTATTACTATTTGACCACAGCCGAGGGCGGCACTGGCTATCAACACGCAGTGTCATTGGCGCGGTCGCGGTCGATCCTTGGGCCTTATGAGGATCATCCTGATTTACATGTGATCTGCGCTGCGGACACAGATCATCCGATCCAGCGGACAGGCCATGGCCAATATGTCGAAGCCGCAGATGGCCGGCATTGGCATACTTTCCTTATCGGGCGTCCGATCCCGGATGATCAGGGCAGGGGTCGGTTTTGCCCGTTGGGACGTGAAACCGGGATCGAAGAAGTGGTTTGGAAAGATGACTGGTTATACTTGAAAAACGGCGGTTTTTTACCAAGGTCTGAAATCGATTATGGACCTGAAATCAAAGGCCTGAGTGACAGTGTTCATGTGCCATTTCCAGCAGCGATGCCACCAGAATTTCAATGGTTACGCAGCCCGGAACCTGATCGATTGTTTCAATTAAATCAAGGCGTTCTAACCTTAACGGGACGAGAAAGCCTCGGCAGCTTATTTGAAACGGCATTGGTGGCACGACGCCAGGAAGATTTCAAATACAGCGCCACAACAAGCGTGGCTTTTGTCCCCGATACCTATCAACAAGGTGCCGGTTTAACGACGTATTACAACACGTCAAAATTCCACGCCCTTGTTCTTAGCTATGATCCGAGTTTGGGCCGTTGTTTGTCGATCATGTCGATGTTGGGGGTGCCAAATGCGCAGCTCAGCTTTATTGACGGCGCTTTGACTGCCATTCCGGATGGTGATGTCGAGCTGCGTGTTGATGTCGATCATGCGACGCAACAATTTTATTGGAAGTCCGCAGATACCGATTGGCAAGCCATCGGTCCGGCGATGCCCGCATATCTGATCTCTGACGAAGGTGGCGTGGGCGAGCATTCATCGTTCACAGGCGCTTTTGTGGGTATGTTTGCGTATGATGTATCCGGGCGTGCCAAGCAGGCGTATTTCAATGGATTCTCATATATTCGCAATGGGTGATGGGGTCTGATCCGTACAGATCGTTTGCGCATAATAGGTATTATGGTAAATAAAGATCGTATATGTTTGCTTACCGATCAATTTGGACACCAATCCCGTTAACTATACAGAATTTATAGCACAACCTTACGGCATTTGGGCATTTTGCTTTTGACCAAAGGTTCAAAGATGCTAATCCCTAAAGTGTCATGACTTATTCTATTTTAATCTTAAACGGCCCCAATCTGAATCTTTTGGGAACACGTCAGCCCGATATTTACGGCGCGACGACCCTTGCGGACATTGAACAGTCCTGTGAATCTGAGGCCAAAAAACTTCGACTTGCTCTTGATTTTAAACAGAGCAATTCTGAAGGTGTTCTCATCGATTATCTGCACCAAGCCCGCGAACAGCATCATGGTGTGATATTTAACGCCGGCGCGTACACACATACATCCGTTGCTCTGATGGATGCGATCTCTTCTATTGGGCTTCCGGTTATTGAGCTGCATCTGAGTAATATTCATGCCCGTGAGAGTTTTCGCCACAAAAGCTTTATTGCGCCTGTCGCATTGGGCCAGATCTGTGGATTTGGCGCGGCCGGTTACACATTGGCGATGAACGCCATGAAAACCCATTTGGAGGCGCAATCATGAGCCAATTTGCGCTGCGCAAATATCTGGACGACGTCACGAACACGCAGACGATCGAAAATCTCTGGAACATGCACACCGAAAAAATGGCCTCTTATGGGTTTGATCGGCTGATTTATGGCTTTACGCGGTATAAAACCTCTAGCTCTTTGGGGGATCCTCAGGATTGGGTGATCCTGACCAACCATTCTCCGGACTATATGGATGTGTTCATCGATGAAGGCCTGTATTTCCACGCGCCGATGTTGCGTTGGGCGATTGAAAATAACGGTGCATGTTCGTGGTCTTGGCTAAAGGACATGTATCGCCGCATTAATATTACCGCATCAGAACAGCGTGTTATGGATTTTAACCGGTCCATGGGTGTGACCAGTGGATATACGATTTCGTTCCGCTCAGTGTCTGATCGCTACAAAGGTGCGATTGCTCTGACGGCAAAGGCAGACACCCCCCAAGAGGATGTTGATGCCATGTGGGACGAACATGGTGACGATATCATTGTGATGAACAATGTGGTGCATCTCAAATTGTTGACCCTGCCCTATTCCGGTTCGCGCAACCTGACAAAGCGGCAGCGTGAGGTACTGGAATGGGTTGGCGACGGTAAAACCACCCAAGACATTGCTTTGTTGCTGGGGCTAACCGCCGCGACGGTCGAAAAACATCTGCGCCTCGCCCGAGAGTCGTTGGATGTGGAAACCACGGCACAGGCTGTGTTGAAAGCCGCGTTTTACAACCAAATGTTCGTGCTAGACGTTTGACGTTAACGTAAGTTTATTGCGTTTTCCGTCACGTCGTTCGCAAGCTTTCTAAACAAGGTACGGAATCCCCGACTATCGCGACGTCACGTCATTTGGCATTAATTAACTGTTCCGTGAGTGGTGGCCTTTGGCCAGGGAACGGCGGGTCGGACCCCTTGTGATTTCAAGGCCAGCAGATCCGTACCGGGAAACCGGACGCTGGGCTGTTTTGGAATAATCGTCATGACAGTCCAGCACCCCGAAGATGTTTGTCGCCATTCCATCCCATCCCCGGGATATGCGTCAAACTGAGAAACGGCGTGTCTGTGTTTCCTGACAGATGCGTCGTTTTTTTCATTTTATAGTCACAAGTATGAACAAACCTTAAACGCAAAAGGCCGTCCACAACTGTGAACGGCCTCAAACACCCCTGCCCCAAATGGACAGGTATCGAAAAAATCTTAGCCTTGGGCGACTTTTGCCACTTCTGCTGCGAAATCTTCTTCTTTTTTCTCAATGCCTTCGCCAACTTCGAGACGGACAAAACCAGTGATGGTTGCGCCGGCTTCGGATGCTGCGGCGCCAACGGTCAGGTCAGGGTTCACAACAAACTGCTGGTTCAGCAATGTGGATTCAGCCACGAATTTCTTCATGCGGCCAACGATCATTTTTTCGATCACAGCTTCTGGTTTGCCGGATTCGCGCGCGATATCCATTTGAACCTGCTTCTCTTTTTCAACCAAAGAGGCGTCCATGTCCGCTTCGGACAATGCGGCGGGGTTCACGGCTGCAATATGCATTGCGATCTGTTTGCCCAGTGCTTCGTCGCCGCCCTGCATGGCAACCAGAACGCCGATTTTGCCCATGCCGCTGACAACAGCGTTATGCACATAAGAAACAACAACGTCGCCTTCCAGTGCATCCATGCGGCGCACAGACATGTTTTCACCGATTGTGGCGATTTTTGCTGTGACCAGGGCTTCGACAGATTTGCCACCAGCGTCTGCCGCTTTCAGCGCGTCAACGTCGTTCACACCCAAAGCAACAGTGGCGATTGTGCCAACCATTTCTTGGAATTCGGCGTTTTTACCAACAAAGTCGGTTTCAGAGTTCACTTCGACAGCGACGCCACGGCCACCTTCAACATGAACAGCAACCAGACCTTCGGCGGCGGTGCGGCCAGATTTCTTAGCAGCCTTGGCCAAACCTTTGGTGCGCAGCCAGTCAACGGCTTCTTCCATGTTACCAGCGGTTTCAGTCAGTGCTTTTTTGGCGTCCATCATGCCTGCGCCCGTTGTGTCGCGCAGTTCTTTGACCATAGCAGCGGTAATTGCCATCTCACGTCTCCTTGGAGGGTTTTCCAAATGATTGTTCCGGGTGGGGTTTAGCCCGCACCCGGTATCAGTTTTGCAACAATTGGCCCCATTAGCGGGACCAAAAGTGTTTAGGCTTCGGCAACTTCCGCAGCCGGTGCAGCAATCTCTTCTTCCAGAGCGGCTTCCATTTCGCCCAAGTCAACGCCAGCAGCGCCAAGTTGCGCAGACATGCCGTCCAGAGCAGCGCGAGAGGCCAGATCGCAATAAAGCGAAATCGCACGAGCCGCGTCATCATTGCCTGGGATCACATAGTCAACGCCATCTGGGGAACAGTTGGAATCAACGATCGCAACCACTGGGATGCCCAGTTTGTTGGCTTCAGCGATGGCCAGGTCTTCTTTTTTCACGTCGATAACGAACAACAGGTCAGGCACGCCGCCCATGTCGCTGATACCACCCAAAGACGCTTGCAATTTGCCTTGCTCACGTTCCATGCCCAGACGCTCTTTTTTGGTCAGGCCTTCGAAACCGCGCTCGGATGCTTCGTCGATGGCTTTCAGGCGTTTGATTGACTGAGAAACTGTTTGCCAGTTTGTCAATGTGCCGCCCAACCAACGGTGGTTCATGTAATATTGTGCCGAACGCTCAGCCGCATCTTTGATGTGGGACTGTGCCTGGCGTTTTGTACCAACAAACAGGATCCGGCCGCCTTTGGCGACGGTGTCACGGATTGCTTGCAGAGCCTGGTCCAGCATTGGAACAGTTTGCGTTAGATCCATGATGTGGATGCCGTTGCGGGAACCATAAATATATGGGCCCATTTTGGGGTTCCAGCGCTGTGTCTGGTGACCAAAGTGCATACCTGCTTCAAGCAGTTGACGCATGGTGAACTCGGGAAGAGCCATGTCTTTTCCTTTCCGGTTTAGCCTCAGCGGGGATTGGAGCATTTGCCCAACCGGTGGATGTTTTGGGATGTCTCTCCAAACCACCCGACCCCGCCTGCGGGATTGAATGACGCGCATCTAATCCGAGTGGGCCGGGATGGCAAGCAGAAACTACAGGAAAACCCGTTCGATCACCCAATAAATCCCAATAATCGCGATCCCGATGGATGCGGGCACCGCGATGACGCGGCGATACCATTCTTTGGTGCCAAACCACAGCCCAACCAACAGAAACGCAGCGGCGATGACCGACAATTGACCGATCTCAACACCCACATTGAACCCCAGCAAAGCCGGGATAAAGTTCGGTTCTGGAATGCCAAATTCCCCCAGCACCGATGCAAAACCAAGCCCGTGCAGCAGGCCAAAGACGAAAATAATCGCCGGACGCCAAGGGTTTAGGCGTTGATGGAACACGTTTTCAACGGCGACATAAACGATCGACAAGGCGATGATGGGTTCAACGATATGGCCGGGAATGTTGACAATCCCCAGCGCACCAAGCGCCAGCGTAACCGTGTGGGCGGCCGTAAAGGCAGTGATCTGCCACAGCAATGGACGCAGCGCTGTAGAAAAGAAAAACAGCCCCAACACAAACAGAATATGGTCCAGTCCCAATGGCACGATATGTTCGTAACCCACGGGAATGTAATCTAAAAACGCCTCAAACCCAGTTTGCTGATACCCCCCGGCAATGGCAAAAGGATCCGACAGCGCGCCACCTTCTAAATGGACGCTATATGGGTCTGGCACGCCAATTTGGCGCACAACCAATGTGCCAAACTCTTTGAGCCACCCAACCTGCATTTGATCCGCGCCCGGCGGTACATCCCCAACCAAGGTGAGGGTCGTCGTGCGCCGCCGTTCTGTGTCACCTGCTGGTTCGGTTACAATGTCTGACAAGGCAAGAGTTACCTTTGCGTCGGCTTGCAACACACTGATACCGTTAAGGATTGTATCCTGATCGTCGCGTATTGCTTGCTCTAATTGGGCGGCATCCATCGCGCGAAACTGTTCATATGACGTGCCTTCGGTCACTTCGTCGGTGTCCCTAACCCCATCCAAATCGATGCCAGCCAAGATCGCTTCGACGTCCAATTCCAAACGCATCTCAACTTGCCCGCCGGTCACTTCCACGTCTGCAATCGCTGGGATCACCCCGTGGGCATTCACAACGGGTGCCGACAGACAGATGCTTGACATCGCGGCCCACACAGACACTTTGACTAGGGTCAACAAGGAAAACTTCATGCAACGTCTCGCTTTTGCTTTTACTATGATCGCCACGCCGGTCGCGGTCCCGGTATCTGCCCATGAATTTTGGCTGGAACCAAGCGCCTATCAGATCGATGCAGACGGTAGGGTTCAGGCCGCCATTGTCAACGGTGAGAATTTTGATGGGGTTGAATTATCTTATCTTCCGCAGCAGTTTCAGTTGTTTATGCAGTTTTCAGGGGAACGTGTTGCGCCAGTGATGGGACGTCTGGGCGATCGCCCTGCCCTGAATGTCGACCCACTGGGCGAAGGATTGCAGATCTTTATCTACAAATCCAACGCCGCAACGCTTACCTATCAAACCTTTGAAAAATTTCAAAGATTTGCAGATCACAAAGACTTTGCAGACATTGCTGACCGTCATCAGGAACGTGCCTTGCCTGATGCAGATTTCACAGAGGTTTACACGCGATACGCGAAAACTCTGGTTGCAGCCGGCCACGGGGAAGGTGCAGATCTGAGGACAAATCTGGAAACCGAATTTGTTGCGATTACAAATCCTTATGACCCGGTCTTCATGTCAAACATGAGCGTGCAATTGTGGTATCGGGATCACGTCCGTGCAAATGCACAAGTTGAGGTCTTTGAAAAAGCACCTGATGACAGTGTCAATGTTAGCTTTTACCGCACTGATGGGGATGGCATTGCGCATTTTCCCGTGAAACCGGGATATTCTTACTTGGTTGATGCTGTGGTTTTACGTGAACCCAACGCAAATGTTGTTGCTGAAACGGGCGCAGTCTGGGAAACGCTCTGGGCGTCATTAACTTTTGAGGTTCCCGAATGACAAAATCGCAAAATCAACTGGTTAAGCCTGATATCTTATGTATCGGCTCCGTTTTGTGGGACGTGATTGGCCGTTCGGCCAGCGTTATGCGGGTAGGGTCGGATGTGCCCGGCCGGATTCGTCGTATTCCGGGGGGGGTGGCGATGAACATTGCCATGACCCTGAGCCGGTTTGGGATGCGCCCTGCTTTGCTGACTTCGGTTGGCGTTGATGCCGACGGGCGCGCATTGATGTCAGAGGCAGAACGGCTGGGGATGATCACGGAATATGTCTATCAATCCGAAGATTTGCCTACAGACAATTACATGGCCGTAGAAGGTGCCAATGGGCTGATCGCGGCTATTGCAGATGCGCATTCACTTGAACAAGCTGGTGATAAGATACTGAGACCATTAGAAGATTCCAGATTGGGATCGGCTGAGGCCCCTTTTGAAGGTTTGGTTGCACTTGACGGAAACTTGACCCGTGAATTGCTGTCAGAAATCGGTAAATCCCCCCTGTTTTCAAAGGCTGACCTGCACGTGGCACCTGCCTCTCCAGGCAAAGCAGAGCGCCTGCTGGCTTTGTTGGGGCATCCTTCGGCGACCTTATACGTCAACCTCGAAGAGGCGGGATTGTTGGTGCATTCCAGCTTTGACAATTCAGCCGAAGCCGCGCTGGCCTTGGTTGACCGCGGCGCAGCTCGGGCTTTGGTGACGGATGGCGGAAACTCAGCCTCTGTTGCGGATAAATCAGGAGTGATTACCCAAAAACCACCCGAAGTGCTGGTCACACGGGTGACCGGTGCCGGCGATACCTTTATGGCGGCCCATATTGCGGCGGAAAAAGGTGGCGCGACTGCGTCAGACGCGCTATCGCGCGCTATCCATTCCGCAGCCATCTATGTTTCCGGAGAGACACCACTGTGATCAACATTCAATACGCCCCAGAAGTTGCTGATGCAAAAGAGAAAAACCTACCTATTGTTGCATTGGAAAGCACAATCATCACCCATGGCATGCCCTATCCCCAAAACGTAGAAACCGCTCAACGGGTTGAAGCATGCATTCGTGACAATGGTGCCGTGCCCGCGACGATGGCGGTGATTGAGGGCGTGTTGCATGTTGGTTTAACCGCGCAACAGCTTGAAAAATTGGGCAAAGCAACACAGGTGGCCAAGTTGAGCCGCGCAGATATTGCCGCCTGTATGGCAACTGGCGGCACGGGTGCAACCACAGTAGCTGCGACCATGATTGCCGCCCGTTTGGCCGGTATTAGCGTTTTTGCGACCGGCGGCATCGGCGGGGTGCATCGTGGTGCTGAAACGACTTTTGATATCTCTGCGGATTTGCAGGAACTGGCGCAAACGCCGGTCACAGTTGTCGCCGCCGGGGCAAAGGCGATTTTGGACTTGAACAAAACCTACGAAGTCCTTGAAACTCTTGGTGTTCCAGTGATTGCCTATGGGCAAAACAATTTGCCTGCATTTTGGTCGGTATCCTCTGATTTGGCGGCCCCGCTGCGCATGGACACTGCTGCTGACATCGCAAAAGCGCACATTCTGCATCGTGAAATGGGGCTGCCCGGTGGGCAGTTGATCGCGAACCCAATCCCAGTGGATGCACAGATCCCATCCGAAACACTGGCGCCGATCATCGAACAGGCCTTGGCAGAAGCGGATGCCAAAAACATCTCTGCCAAAGATGTGACGCCATTTTTGCTGGGCCGCATTTATGAACTGACCGAAGGGCGTTCCTTGGCGGCAAATATTGCGTTGGTGTTAAACAATGCCCGATTGGCGGCTGAAATTGCGGTCGAAATGTGCGAACTTGGAAAAAAGTGAGCCATTTCCGCTCATAGCGGCGGAACCCCGTTGCTGTGAGCATCCCCTGCCCTTACATAAGCCACAAATGCTAACATTGGTGGTAAAGTGACAAAACCTGATCCGGATCGTGCCCCTCGTCGCAGGTTTAGTCTGCTTGGTGGATTGAGAAACTCGTTCCTGACGGGGATCGTGGTGATTGCGCCTGTTGGCTTGACCGTTTGGTTGATCTGGACGGTTGTTGGCTGGGTTGATGGGTTTGTGTGGCCCTTTGTGCCCAGTGCATATCACCCTGATGCGATCCTGAACCGGTTGCTGGGTCTAACGGGGGACGATCAGATCCAAGTCAACGTGCGTGGCGTGGGTGTCATCGTCTTTTTGATCTTTACCATCTTTGTCGGCTGGCTGGCCAAAGGGTTTATTGGACGTAGTTTTATCATTTGGGGCGAAGGACTTGTCGGGCGGATGCCTGTTGTGCGTTCCATTTATAATGGCGCGAAACAGCTGGCGCAGACGGTATTTGCCAAAAACGAAGCGAGCTTTGAAAAAGCCTGTTTGATCGAATATCCACGCAAAGGGATTTGGGCGATTGGCTTTATTTCCTCCCCGACCAAAGGCGAAGTTCTAAGCAAAGCCAAAGACACGTCGGATATGTTGTCGATTTTTGTACCGACAACACCAAACCCGACATCTGGATTTTTACTGTTTTTCCCACGCAAAGACGTGATCGAATTAGATATGTCGATCGAAGATGCCGCCAAATTGGTTATTTCCGCTGGACTGGTTTATCCGGGCCAATCCGAAGCGGACACACCCGAAGAAGTCGCCGCCGAAGTCGAAAAGCTGGTCCATCACGAGATGTAAGCCTAGGTTTCGTCGAACATTTCTGCCAAATCCACGCTGCCTTCGCGCCCGATTTTGTCGCCGTGTTTTGACACGAACTGATCTGCCGCCTCAAATCCGGCCTTGCGTAATCGTTCTAGTGTGACCGGGTTTGGCAATATTTTGGTCGCAACACTCAGGTCAGTCATCAATGTGTCATCCGCAATCATGTGTACATTGACGTCCTTCATGCTGCCCCTGGTTAACGACCCGTTTTCGAGCAGGCGTTTTACAAACCGGATCGCCCGCATTTCGCGCAACAGCGATGAATTAAAGCTGATTTCATTGATCCGATTTTGGATATCTTGAGGGGTTTGAGGAATGGCGTGCCGGTAAAGCGGGTTGATGTTGACGATCACAATGTCGTCGGGCAACTCACTGTCAAACAATGGGAAAAGTGCCGGATTGCCTGTGTAACCACCGTCCCAATAAGCTTCGGTTCGGCCGGTTTTGGGATCGTCCAGTTCAACAGCTTGGTACATCGTTGGCAAACAGGCCGAGGCCATAATGACATCCGCTGTGATTTCGGCCCCGGTAAAGACCCGGATTTTGCCGCTGCGCACATTGGTTGCACAGATATGCAGCTGAGGCCCCTTTTCGGCGCAGACATCGTCAAAGTGAAATTTGGACACGATGGGGTCCAATGGATTGCGATAAAACGGGCCATAGGCGTAGGGCGAAAATGCCCGCGACGCCATATCAAACCACATATAGCCGGGGGAATGGTCCAGCGACTTTGTTACGTTTTGCATCGTTGGCATCATGGCGTTGATCCAACCTGAAAACCGGTCATCTGTGATAGCACCCACATCGGACCATAACAGATCAAGCTGTTCTATCGCGGCCTCGCGCGATCCTTTTGCCAGTCCGGATTTGACTGCGGCGCCGTTTAACGCTCCGGCCGAGGTGCCAGATATCGAAGCGATTTCAAGCGATGATTCAAGCAATAAGCGGTGCAAAACACCCCAGGTAAATGCCCCATGCGCACCGCCGCCCTGCAAGGCTAAGTTGTATTTTGTGGACATAATTGCCAGTTTCCTCTGAAAAAACCACGATTTGCGGTCTGAATTTTACGATTTGTTGACGTTATGCATATGCGGGTGGCAGAGTATTGGCACAAATCATTTTTTGGAGATGAGCCATGAAAATTAAAACGATAGCAGCTCTGTCCGCTGCCGGTATTATTGCAACGTCTAGTGTATTTGCAGGCGGGATGTCTGAGCCAGATAGCACAACCCCACCTCCACAGATCATTCCTGTTGATGCGCCCTCTTCTAGCACCAACTTGATCATTCCATTGATCCTGTTGGCGTTGGTCGCAGTCGCCGCCAGTAGTGGCAACGGCGACAGCGATGGCGGCTCGATGTCTTATCCAGAGTGATCTGACAGAATGATCCATAAATGGCCCCGTTTTTAGCGGGGCCTTTTGATTTTAGGATCAGAGCGCAGTCCAGCCGCCATCAACGCTGAGCGTTGTACCAGTGATTTGTGTAGCAGCGTCAGAACATAAAAACACGGCCGTGCCGCCCAGTTGTTCCACGGTTGCAAACTCTTTGGATGGTTGCCGGGTGAGCATCACATCTTTGATGACCTGTTCGCGGGACATGTTATATTCTTTCATCGTGTCGGGGATTTGCGCTTCGACCAATGGCGTCAAAACATAGCCTGGACAGATCGCATTTGCCGTAATCGGTTCTTGCGCGGTTTCCAGTGCGATGGTTTTTGTCATGCCTACGATACCGTGTTTCGCCGCCACATAGGCCGATTTGTAGGGCGACGCCGTCAAACCATGCGCCGATGCAATGTTAATCACCCGTCCCCAACCGGCGGCGCGCATCATTGGCAATGCAGCGGCTGTGGTGTGAAATGCCGAGGTCAGGTTGATCGCAATGATCGCATCCCATTTGTCCTGTGGGAAATCATCGATGGGCGCGACATGCTGAATACCGGCATTGTTGATCAACACATCACAGGCCCCGGCCTGTGCGATTAGATCACGGCATTCCGCGCCTTTGGACATATCCGCCTTGATATAGCGGGCTTTGGTACCCGTTTCGCGGCTAATGTCATCGGCAATGGCGTGATCTTCGTCTCGGTCGGTGAATGAATTTAGAACAACATCCGCGCCAGCGCGTGCCAATTCCCACGCAACTCCAAGTCCGATCCCGGAATTCGAACCGGTGATGATGGCGGTTTTTCCTTGTAGTGACATGAGCATTCTCCTGATTGGTCGGCGGTTTTGATCAACATTGGCGCATCGTCAGATGGGTGCACCAATTTGAGTTACGTAAACGGTTCCCTTTCTTTTAGCGCAGCAGACCCGCATCACAAGTCGATTGACCCCGCCAAAGGCATCCGTAATGCCGCAGCCAATTTGAACCACATTTTACGTAACAGTTTCGATCCACAAATCACCCCAAACGCGGCACCTCAAGGTCAATCAACGAGCACGCGATTCGAGTTCCAACAGACATATCGATTCTTCAATGATGTCAGCATCCAAGCCCCTGCATTGCGAAACGACGGAAATTCAAACCGATGTTTCGTAAGTTTTAGGAATGACGCCTGAGCTGCTTATTTTATTGGGGGCGCATGGTGTGTTTTGCGCGTAGGGCTGAAATGACCGGCCCCCTGAAAAGAAAAAAACGCCAGCACGAAGCTGGCGTTGAAGTTATTGAGGCAGGTTTCATACAGGCAAGAAACCTATCGAGCAGTGAAGTCTTTATAAGCAATCTCACGCCTGCATCCAAGCTAAAAGTTTGAAACTGTCTGTTCACATGTTTAGCGTGAACTTTAATGATTACAGGGAACTGAAGGATTGTCGCCAAAATGAGACCAGTATTTTTCCCCAAACTGTACAACACCCTGCACCGCGGTGTTTTGTCTGTGACCTTGGCCATCGGGGCAACATCCGCCCTGGCCGAGCCGCAACATGGCATAGCTATGTACGGAGAGCCCGCCCTACCACCGGATTTTGTGGCGCTCCCTTATGCGAACCCAGACGCGCCAACGGGGGGATCGCTGGTGATTTCCAACATTGGAAACTTTGACAGCGTCAATCCGTTCATCCGCAAAGGCACCGTGCCATGGCAGATGCGGTTCATGATCGGCGAAACATTGATGGGGCGGTCGCTGGACGAACCGTTCTCTTTGTATGGGATTTTGGCCGAATCGATTGAAACCGGGCCGAATCGCGAATGGGTCGAATTCACTCTGCGCCCAGAGGCAACATTCAGCGATGGCAGCCCCGTCACCATCGAAGACGTGATGTGGTCCTATGAAACGCTCGGGACGGTTGGGCATCCGCGATATGTCGGGTTCTGGAGCAAAATCGAAACCATGGAACAGACCGGTGATCGGTCGATCCGGTTTACCTTTAATGTCGAAGATCGCGAATTGGCCCTATTGGCTGGGATGCGGCCCATTCTGCAAAAAGCCCAATTCGAAGGCGTCGATTTTGCAGAAGAAGGCGATTCAATCATTCCGATCACGTCATCCCCGATGATCGTCGATGATGTCGAATTTGGTCGTTATATCAGTTTCCGTCGCAATCCCGATTATTGGGGCAATGATGTCGTTCCGTTCCGCAATGGGACGTTCAATCTAGACGAAGTGCGGATTGAATATTTCGGGGACGAAACCGCTGCGTTTGAGGCGTTTAAAACCGGTATCGTCAATTCAAACCGTGAATTTAACGTCGCGAAATGGGACAGCCAGTATAATTTCCCGGCGATCCAGTCCGGTGATGTCGAATTGTCGATCCTGCCGCATTCCCGCCCTTCTGGGATCACAGGGTTTGTGATGAACACGCGTCAGGATCAATTTACCGATTGGCGGGTGCGTGATGGGTTGATCCATGCGTTTAACTTTGAGTTCATCAACGAAGCGATGACCGGATCAGCGCAGCCGCGCATCACGTCCTATTACTCAAATTCGCCCCTCGGAATGGAAGAAGGCCCCGCAACAGGTCGCGTGCGTGAATTCCTAGAACCGTTTAGCGATACATTGCTGCCCGGCGCCTTAGAGGGCTACGCCCTGCCCGTTTCGGATGGGTCAGAACGCAATCGTGCAGGCATTGGCACCGCTTTGGCACAATTCGAAGCGGCGGGGTACACCGTTCAAAACGGGGTGATGGCCGATGCGGATGGTACTGCGTTTACCTTTGAAATTTTGCTAAAAACCGGGTCTTCGGAAAACATCGCCATGATCGACATGTATGTTGAAAGCCTGTCGCGACTGGGGATCACGCCGACGGTCGAAATCGTCGATGCGCCCCAATACAAAGAGCGCACCGACGCGTATGACTTTGATATGACCTATTATCGTCGTGGCGTGTCGCTGAGCCCGGGCAATGAACAGGCGTTATATTGGGGCAGCGGATCGGTTGATATTGTCGGTGGGCGCAACTTGGCCGGGGTGCAGGACCCTGCGATTGACGCGATGGTGCAGAACCTTGTGACATCCGAAAGTCAGGATGACTTTGTCGCGGCGGTGCGCGCAATGGATCGTACATTGATGGCCGGGCGTTATGTGATCCCAATTTATCAGTGGAACATCAGCCGGATCGGCCATGCCCGTCAGCTGCATTACCCGGAAACCATGCCAATCTTTGGGGATTGGCCCGGTTGGCAGCCAGATGTTTGGTGGTGGGAAGACTAACGATCAGGCCGCCTTCGGGCGGCCTTTTCTTTGAGGTTCACAGATAGGGATGCGAATCGACGGGCGCATTCCAAATGATTTGCGATCCAGAAACGCGCCAAATGGCGCACAGGTCAGGGCGAAACTTAATAACGTTTCTGCGGGATTTTGCGAAATTTTCCGCCGAAAGTTATTTACACTCAAAATTTACAATATCTATCAGTTGGTTAGGAGGATATGTGTAAACTCCTGTAAACTGCAACATGGTTAACCATTGGTAAGGGCCTATTGCTTACGCATTATAGGTGCAGAGGGACGGAGATCAGGAGGACACGATATGCCTTGGAATGCGGTTACCGCGCAGTGGCACCTATTTGTTGACCAACTATGTGTAGATTTTAGATTTCTAGAGCCAGCGGCGCTGGTGCGGTTTCGCGGGGATCGCCTAAAAATGGTGACGTATTTGGCGGAAACCCATGATCTGACGGAACGCGAAGCCTGTGAAACCTTAAAAATGTGGTTTGAACGCAATGGCCGCACAACATTGGAAACGCAGGCGGCCTGATCAGGGCATTCGGGTCACAGCGGCCCGGTTAGTCACCTTAGTCAACCAATGACGTGACCCATAAAATCATCGCATCTTCGGCGCTGACAGACACGACATTATGGCCCATCGTGGCATCATAATAGGCACTGTCACCGCGTTTCATTTCGATCGGTTCATAAAATTCCGTGTATAGCCGAATATGCCCGGTCAAAACGTATAAAAACTCTTCTCCGTCGTGGCGGACCCAACCGTCAAATTCATCAACATTACGCGCCCGAACATAGGCGCGGTAGGGCAGCATCCGCTTTTTGGTCAGCGATTCCGCCAGCAATTCATGTTCGTATGTTGCCGTCACATGCGCTGCGCCTTCGCCATTTCGGGTGATGGCCATACGACCATTGACCTGTTCCCGCGACGGGGCGGTGAACAATTGCGGCACCGAAATTTCCAGCCCAATGGCCAGCTTCTTAAGCGCTTCGTAGGTTGGTGACATTTGCCCGTTTTCGATCTTGGACAATGTGGACCGCGCTAAACCCGCTTGTGATGCGGCCTGTTCCAACGTCCAATCCCGCGCCTTGCGCAACTCACGTACACGCGCGCCCAAATCCAGAGGTTGGGCAATTTCTGTGCCACCACTTTCGCGGGCAATCCGGATCAGGCTCTTTGGGTCTTTATCACTCATGTCGTTGTTTATGCCTGCGGTTTAGAACGCTTGCAACCAATCCCGTCCATGCTTAGGCAATTCTGATGGTCTCTTTTTGCGCGCCCCACACCACGTTCCCCTGCCCCAGCCCGTTTAATCTGGCGCAATATGTGTTGGCCGCGGGGCAAAAAACACCCGATAAAACCGCATTGATGATCCTAGGGCAAAGCCGTTCTCAAAGCTGGACCTATGCCAAACTGACCCAAGCGGTGTGCGGGATCGCAACAGGATTGCGCGGATTGGGGTTGCAGTCCGGGGACCGCGTGTTGCTGAGATTGGGCAATGACGTTGATTTTCCACTAGCATTTTTAGGTGCAATTGCAGCGGGTTTGGTCCCGGTGCCAACCTCGTCGCAACTCACCAAAGGTGAAATCAATTTGATTGCGGATGATGTTGAACCGGCATTGGTGATTGCGGGGCGTGGTCTTACGCTGCCGGACCATCCGGCGCAGGTCATTGATACGGATCACTTGCACGCCTTTCACAGGCTCCCGCCAAGTGATTTTCAAATGGGGGAGCCCAATCGCCCGGCCTATATTGTGTTTACCTCTGGCACATCTGGCACTCCGCGCGGCGTGATCCATGCGCATCGGGCCATCTGGGCACGTCGTATGATGTTTGAGGGTTGGGAAGGTTTGACCAAAGATGACCGGCTATTGCATGCCGGCGCGTTCAATTGGACCTACACATTGGGCACCGGCCTGTTGGATCCCTGGACACTGGCCGCGACGGCTTTGATCCCTGCCTCTGGGATCGGTATTGATCGCATTGCGGTGCTGTTGAACCGATACAATGCAAGCATTTTTGCAGCTGCCCCAGGGGTTTATCGCAAGCTCCTAAAGTCACCTCATTTAGATGTCGCGCAATTGCGTCATGGGCTTTGTGCGGGGGAAAAACTACCGGAATCCTTACGTCAGAAATGGGAAACCGCAACCCAGACCCCGCTTTTCGAAGCCTTTGGCATGTCGGAATGTTCAACGTTCATTTCTGGCAGTCCAGCCAAACCCGCCCCGCCCAACACGCTTGGCTATCCGCAACAGGGGCGCAACGTGGCGATTGTGAACGCGCAGGGCCCCGTCCCCATGGGTCAGACCGGGATGATCGCCATTGATCGCAATGATCCTGGCGTCATGCTGGGCTATCTAAACGCAGCCCAAGACACGCAAAACCGGTTCCAAGATCAGTGGTTCTTGACCGGAGATGTCGGGTCAATGTCGCAAGATGGGGCAATCACCTATCACGGACGGGATGACGATATGATGAATGCGGGCGGTTATCGTGTGTCCCCAATAGAGGTGGAATCCGCGTTTAACACCCATCCCCATATTCAGGAATGCGCAGCGGTTGAATTGCCGGTTCGGTCTGATGCCAGTGTGATTGGGTTGTTTTATGTCTCGGATCAGGCTCTGGACGAGGCAGACATTAAGGCTTACCTGCAAGAGAGGTTGGCACATTATAAATGTCCACGCCTGATAACGCCCGTGTCGTCCCTGCCTCGCGGAGGGAACAACAAACTTTTGCGCCGCGCCCTGCGGCAAAGCTGGGAGGCCGAAAATGGTCAAACTTGATATTATTTCGGATCCAATTTGCCCTTGGTGTTTTATTGGAAAATTCAATCTGGACAAAGCGTTGGCCACTTTGCCAGAGCATCCTTTCACCATCGAATACCATCCGTTTCAACTAAACCCTGATATGCCCGCTGGCGGCATGGATCGCCGGGACTATCTGGAAACCAAATTCGGCGGCAAAGAAGGGGCCATGCGGGCCTATGCGCCGATTGTTGAGATGGGGGAAAAGCTGGGCATGCCGCTGCATCTGGACAAAATCCAACGCACCCCAAACACGATGGATGCACATCGTTTGATCCATTGGGCGGGGATCGAGCAGAAACAAGTATTTGTTGTTCAACGTCTTTTTGACGCTTATTTCACCGATGGACGGGACATCGGCGATCATGACGTGCTGTCAGATATTGCCGATTCCGTTGACATTGATGCCTCAATGGTGCGCCGGTTGCTGGCGTCTGATGCGGACCGCGACGACATTGCCAAACGTGACCGCCATTCCCGTGAAATGGGCGTTCAATCGGTCCCGACATTTATTGTTGCCAACCAACATGCCGTGCCCGGCGCCCAGACCACCGATATGTGGATTAAGGTGATCAACGATATCATGGAGCAAATCGAGGCCACGACTTGATCCGCGCGATTTTGCGAAACGACGCCGCAATTGTCATCGCCTCAGTTTTGGTTGGGATCATCACCGTGGGCACGGTGTTTTTTCATTTCGTCGAAGGCTGGAGCTGGATTGACAGCTACTTTTTCACCGTGGTGACCTTATCGACGGTTGGATATGGTCAATTGGTGCCCGCCACCGCCATCGGAAAGATCGCAACGACCGTGTTTATTTTTGTTGGGCTGGGTATTTTTGCCGCGGCAATTCAACAGTTTAGTCAGGTGACACTACAGCGCCGCCTTAATGCGCGTCGTAAAATCCGTGAGGCACAGGACAAATCTGAGGATGCGACATGATCACGGCGCATCTGCCATCTGGATATGTGCTGGGAAAATTGTTGCCGGTGTCCAAATGGGGTTTCTATGCAGCCGTTTTGGGCGGAATCCTCCCTGATTTTGATATCATCTGGTTCTATTTCATCGATGACCGCGCCTTTCATCATCATCGATATTGGGTGCATATTCCGGCTTTTTGGGGGATGATCATGACCGTGGTTGTTCCCACGCTATACCTGATGAACCGTGCGTTTCTGACAATTGCATTGTGCTTTTTCGCAGCTATCTATCTGCACCTGATTTTAGATACCTTGTCAGGAGACATCTTGTGGGGCTGGCCATTTTCTGATCAGTTCTTCAAATTCATTTTAGTGCCCGCGCATTACGATCATTGGGTGCTGAATTTCATCTTACATCCTGTGTTTGTTGCCGAGATCGCGATCTGGGTGATCGCAGCTTCTTTGTATATCCGGAGCCGAAATGACCCCTAAACGACTGTCGCAAAGCGAATTTGTAGCGCTGACCGCGATGCTTTTTGCTTCTATTGCGATCTCAATTGATGCGATGTTGCCGGCTTTGTCGATCATCGGTCAGGAAATGTCGCCCACCGATCCCAACCGTGCTGGTTTGGTGATTGGCGTGTTTATTTTTGGAATGGGCATTGGCACGTTATTTGCCGGGCCGTTGTCGGACGCATTGGGACGTAAGCCCGTGATTTTGTGGGCTTTTGGCGGGTACATTCTGGGGGCATTGGTCGCAGGAATGGCGCAATCGTTGGAATTATTACTGTTGGGGCGTTTGGTCCAAGGTCTGGCCGTTGCCGGGCCACGGATTGCGGCGATGGCCATGGTGCGCGATCTTTATTCTGGGGATCGTATGGCGTCGATCATGTCATTTTCGATGATGGTTTTTGGTCTGGTTCCCGCGATTGCCCCATCAATGGGTCAGTTGGTGATGAACGCCTTTGGTTGGCGTTCTATTTTCTACGCATTGGCCCTGTTTGCGACGATCGTCAGTGTTTGGATGTTTGTGCGCCAGCCCGAAACGCATCCCCCAGAATTACGCAAACCCTTGCGCCTTTCACCGTTCAAAGCCGCCCTAAAAGAAGCCTTTGCCAATCGGGTGTTTCGGTATTCGGTGGCCGTTCAGACCATGTTATATGCAGCACTGTTTTCGGTGATCTCAACCATTCAGCCGATCTATGAGCAATCCTATGACATGGGCGAAACATTTCCGCTTTGGTTTGCGGCTATGGCGATCCTTGCCATGCCAGCAAGCCTGATCAACGCCAAAATCGTGGCACGCCTTGGCATGCGCAAAATTGTCAAAACAGCTTTGATTGTTCAGCTGTTTTTGGTCTGCGCTGTGCTGATTATTCAGACGCTGTGGGGGCTGCCGGTTTGGCTGTTCTTTTGCTGGGTGACCACAATCATGCTGTTGGTTGGATTTTCGTTTGGCAACTTGAACGCCCTCGCAATGGAACCATTGGGTCATATTGCAGGCATGGCAGCCAGTATTTCGGGTGCTGTTTCGACGGTGATTTCTGCGATGTTGTCCATTCCGGTTAGCCTGTCATTTGACGGCACACCCCGGACATTGGTGATCGGCGTTTTTGTATATGTCGCAATCGCTTATACGCTGATGCAGCGTTTGGGACCCCGCGAAATCAGCTAGGTTTCGCGGGCCTTTTCTGGCCTATTTGACCTTGGCTTTGGCAGCCAGATCGCGGGCAATGGCAAAGGCCCCTTTGATTTTATCCGCCTCTGATCGCCAATCGCGGCGCACCACGATTTTGTTGTCTTTGACCTTGGCCAGATCCTGTTGGTCATTGATAAATTCAACCAGCCCACGCGGCGAGGCAAATTTGTCATTGTGGAACTGAATGGTCGCGCCTTTGGGGCCCCCGTCCAGTCGGGCAATCCCGGCTTGTTTGCATTTTTCCTTGATGCGAACGATCAACAGCAACGTGTTGACCTCGCGTGGTAATTTCCCGAACCGGTCGATCAATTCTGCGGCAAACCCTTCCAGCTCTACCTTGGTATGTAGGCCCGACAACCGCCGATACAGCCCCAAACGCACATCCAGATCTGGTACATATTTGTCCGGGATCAGCACCGGCACGCCCAGATTGATCTGCGGCGCCCATTGCCCATCATCGGTCAACCCTTCGGCTTCGCCCGATTTGATCTTGGAAATCTGTTCTTCCAACATCGATTGATAAAGCTCATAGCCCACTTCTTTCATCTGGCCGGATTGCTCTTCGCCCAGCAGGTTCCCTGCCCCGCGAATATCCAGATCCTGACTGGCCAGCGTGAATCCAGCGCCCAATGTGTCCAGCGACGACAAGACCCGCAGCCTTTTTTCAGCCGTTTGCGTCAATTTGGTACGCGGTTTTGTGGTCAAATAAGCATAGGCGCGGGTTTTGGACCGCCCCACACGTCCGCGAATTTGGTACAGCTGCGACAGGCCAAACATATCGGCACGGTGCACGATCATCGTGTTGGCGGTCGGAATATCGATGCCCGATTCAATGATTGTCGTGGCCAGCAACACATCAAATTTACCGTCGTAAAACGCGTTCATGCGCGTATCGAGCTCGCCCGCCGCCATTTGGCCATTGGCAGTGATGAAGCTGACCTCGGGCACCTGTTCCTTTAGGAACGCCTCCATTTCCGGCAAATCGGAAATGCGCGGCACCACAAAGAAGCTTTGGCCGCCGCGATAATGTTCGCGCAGCAACGCTTCGCGCAGGGTGACGGTGTCAAATTCGCTGACATAGGTGCGGATCGCCAGACGGTCGATGGGCGGCGTGCCAATGATCGACAGATCGCGCACGCCAGACAGCGACAATTGCAATGTGCGCGGGATTGGCGTCGCGGTCAGCGTCAGCACATGCACATCGGATCGCATCTGTTTCAGGCGTTCTTTGTGTTGCACGCCAAAATGCTGTTCTTCGTCGATGATCAACAGGCCAAGGTTTTGAAAACGTGTGTTTTTTGCCAGCAAGGCATGGGTGCCGATGACGATATCCACCATGCCGCGTGACATGCCGTCGCGGGTTTTGTTGGCGTCTGATGTGGACACAAACCGCGACAAAGGCGCCACATTGATCGGAAAGCCCCGGAACCGTTCGGCAAAGTTCTGATAATGCTGCCGCGCCAGCAAAGTTGTGGGCGCAATGACGGCGACCTGCATGCCCGACATGGCTGCCACGAATGCGGCGCGCAACGCCACCTCGGTTTTGCCAAAGCCCACATCGCCACAAACCAATCGGTCCATCGGACGGCCGGCTTCCATGTCGTTTAACACGTCTTCGATCGCGCTGAGCTGATCGTCGGTTTCCTGATAGGGGAACCGCGTTAAAAACTGTTCCCACATACCATCTGGGGGCGAAATCGCAGGCGCGGTGCGCAATTCCCGTTCGGCGGCCACGCGGATCAGCTTTTCGGCCATTTCGCGAATGCGTTCTTTCAGCTTGGCCTTTTTGGCCTGCCAAGCGCCCCCGCCCAACCGATCCAGCAGACCCACTTCGTTGCCGTATTTCGACAGCAATTCTATGTTTTCAACCGGCAGGTAAAGCTTTGACTTTTCTGCATATTCCAGCAGCAAACATTCATGAGCCGCCCCGGCCGCACTGACCACTTCCATGCCGGTGTAGCGACCAATACCATGATCCACATGCACCACCAGATCACCTGGGCTAAGGGATTGGGCTTCGGTCAGGAAATTGGTGGCGCGGCGTTTCTTTTTGGGCGCGCGGATCAGACGGTCGCCCAGAACATCCTGTTCCGAAATCACCGTCATTTTGGGGGTGGTAAACCCATGTTCCAGCGCCCAAACGACCAGATGCAGACCTGATTTTCCGACCCGCGACATGTCAGACACTTGGATGGTTTCAGCCAGACCTTCGTCTTCGATCAGACCGGACAATCGTTCACGCGCACCTTCGGAATAGGATGCGATTATTACCGGACCTTCGTTCATTTTTTGGCGAATATGATCGGCTAACGCCCCAAAAAGGCTGATGTTTTCCTGTTGACGTTCCGGGCTAAAGTTACGCCCGATGCGTCCGCCTGCGTCAATCACCCCCGGCCCAGATGCCTGTGGCAATGGGTTCAGCGACAAAACGCGCCGCCCTGCAATGGCCGTTTCCCAGGCTGCATCATCCAAATACAACGTCTGCGGAGGGGCCGGTTTGTAAACAGAATCGATGCGCCCTTTGGCCTTCATCGCCTCGGCGCGGGCATCATAGGCATCTGCAACACTGGCCCAGCGGGCATCGCGCGCCGCATCCATTTGATCATCCAAGGTTACCGAAGCATCCGGCAAATAATCAAACAGCGTTTCCAACCGTTCGTGAAACAGGCCCAACCAATGTTCTACACCTTGATGTTTGCGCCCGGCTGACACCGCTTCGTATAATGGGTCATCCGTGCCCGCCGCGCCAAATTCAATCCGGTAATTTTGACGAAACCGGGTGATTGCGGCCTCGTCCAGGATCACCTCGGAAACCGGTGATAGATCCACCACCTTTAGTTTTTCGGTTGTGCGTTGAGTGGCGGCGTCAAACCGGCGCGCGCCATCCAGCACATCGCCAAACAGATCCAGTCGCACCGGGCCGCTGTCACCGGGGGGAAAAATGTCAATGATACCACCGCGCACGGCGTAATCCCCGGGTTCCATCACGGTCGGGCTTTGGGTGAACCCCATCCGAACCAAGAAGTTGCGCAAAGCGGGTTCATCAATGCGACTGCCAACTGTGGCGGTAAAGGCCGCCTCTTTTAGCAATTGGCGTTCAGGCACAAATTGGGTGGCCGCGTTCAGCGTTGTCAGCAGAATAAACTGCGCCGGCATACCATGGGTTAACCCCGCCAGCGTGGCCATGCGCGTGGCAGACACATCCGCATTGGGCGACACGCGATCATAGGGCAGACAATCCCATCCCGGAAACACAACAACCGGCATGTCAGGTGCATGAAACGCCAGCGCAGCACGCATGGCGGCCAGCCGTTTGTCATCCCGTGCCACATGCAAAACCGGCCCGTTGGATTTTTCCACTTCTGCTAAAATCAGAGCGGCATCAAAGCCTTCGGGCGCACCGCCCATTTGAATGTGCTGGGATTTGCTCATCTAAAAGGGACCTTAAAAACCGGGGCCAACGACCATGTTTTGATACATGCCAAACATCGTGGTGATGAAAATCGACGCCATGCCAATCATCTGCGTATAGACCCGGTGGCGCGTCAGTCGTTTGCATAAATCTTCGCCACGGGGATGTTGCAATTCAATCAGCCGAGCGGTGGAAATGCTCAAGAGACCAACAATCGACAATGGGAACAGGATCAGGATCACCGCTTGGGCGAATTCAACGGAATACCAAAAGGCAAGGATGGCCAATGATGTCAGCAGAAACATCACAAATGTCAGCAAAATCAGCCCCGACACCCGCGAAATATAAAGCAATCGTCCCACATTGATCCGCACCATCTCTTCTAGGTCAGTCATGGCCTGATCGCCGTGTTTGCGGGCCCGTCCAACCATGTCAAACGGCACACCCAGTACCCAATGGCTGGTTGTGGACCACACCACGGCAAGGGCGATCCAGAACCAAAGGTTCGAGAAGGACCGCATGTCGATCACTTCGAAGATTGTTTGGGTCAAATTCAAGGGATTGTCCGTTAATTATCGTATCATTTAGGCTGAATTTCTGCCTTGGCGTGACACTAACCTGCGACTGCGGCAATCGCCAGACTGGACGGGCATGAATTTCTCTGGCAGGCACAGAATTGTGACCAGAAAGGCCCGTTTCATAGCCCTGCCCGGTCTCAACACCAGATCGAAAGGCCAAACCATGCGTCCGACCCAAGCTTCTTTTCCGGCAACCCGTTTGCGTCGGTTGCGTTCTAAACCGGGTTTGCGGGCGATGGTGCGTGAAAATGCGCTGTCTCCGGCGGATTTTATCTGGCCGATTTTTGTGATGGCGGGCAAAGATACAGAAACACCCGTGCCGTCCATGCCCGGTGTGGTGCGTCGCACCGTGGACCGGGTGGCGGATGCGGCACGTCAGGCCCATGCGCTGGGAATTCCGGCAATGTGCATTTTCCCATACACGTCCATGGCCAATCGGACCGAGGATTGCGCCGAAGCATGGAACCCAGACAACCTGTCCAACCAAGCGATCCGCGCCATCAAAGAGGCAGTGCCTGATATGATGGTGATGACCGATATTGCGCTGGATCCTTATAACATCAATGGTCACGATGGATTTGTTGAAAACGGACAGATCGTGAATGATCGCACCGTCGAAGCCTTGGTGAAAATGGCCATTGCACAGGCGGATTCGGGCGCGGATATTTTAGGCCCGTCTGACATGATGGATGGCCGTATTAGCGCCATTCGTGAAGCGCTGGAAAGTCATAAACATCAGGATGTTACGATCCTGTCTTATACCGCGAAATATGCCAGCGCGTTTTACGGCCCATTTCGGGATGCCGTGGGGGCCAGCGCGGCGCTGTCGGGCGACAAAAACACCTATCAAATGGATCCCGCCAATTCCGACGAAGCGTTGCGTTTGGTTGAACGGGATCTGCGTGAGGGCGCGGATATGGTCATGGTGAAACCGGGAATGCCCTATCTGGATATCTGCCGACGCGTCAAAGACAGCTTTGGGGTGCCGACTTTTGCCTATCAGGTCAGCGGAGAATACGCGATGTTGCAGGCCGCGGCGCAAAATGGCTGGCTGAATGGGGATCAAGTTATGCTCGAAAGCCTTTTGGCGTTTAAACGTGCGGGCTGTGACGGTGTTTTGACCTATTTTGCCCCGCGTGCTGCCGAAATTTTGAATGGCTGAATGCCGCGCTATCGGCGCGTTTATGCTGACAAGTTTATGCTGACAAGGGGCGACAACCCCCTTATAGTCATGGGCAATCGGGCACAAAGTCCGAACCAAAAGGCATAAAACGAGGCAATTAAATGAGCAGCTTCTCACGACGCAACTTCGCGCTCGGCGCAATGGCAATGTCCGGGCTTGCCGCCTGTGGCAACGGAATCGGCGGCAATGGCGGTCCGATGATCGACGCGCGCGTCGATGAAACCCTGAACTATATGTATACACGTTATCCCGGCACCCGGGATTTGGCGGGTAAATCTGTTGGCATGTTGGTGATGCCCGTCGTTACTGAGGCCGGATTGGGGTTTGGCGGGTCCTTTGGGCGTGGCGCATTGCGTGTCGGCCAGACCAGCGTGGATTACTATTCCGCAGCATCCGCCAGTGCAGGGTTTCAAATTGGGGCGCAGCAATATTCGCATGTGCTGTTCTTTATGACCCAAGACGCGCTGATGGATTTTCGCACCTCTGACGGTTGGGCCGCTGGTGCCAATCTGGAATATGCGCTGAGTGATGCAGGAGAAAGCCTGCGCGCGGAAACAACGACATCACTGGCCCCGGTGATTGCGGTTGTATTTGCACAGGCTGGTTTGCGAGTCGGTGCAACGCTTGAAGGCACAAAATATACGCGTATCATTCCATAAATCACTTGAACATCACGATGTAAGGCCCTGCTTTTGCGGGGCCTTTTGTGTTTTTGGGGCGCTATCTGACGTGAGTTTATGAAATGCAATTTACGACAGAACATGTCGCAAATCGCTATGCGAGCCATTTCAAACGGGTGAACCCTTTGACCAAACTCAAAGGAGACCACCATGAAAACCACCACGCGTGTTGTCGTAATTGGGGGCGGTGTCGTCGGCTGCTCTGTGCTTTATCATCTGACCAAATTGGGATGGTCGGACGTTATGCTGCTGGAACGGTCTGAACTGACTTCGGGGTCCACATGGCACGCCGCCGGTGGTTTTCATACGCTCAACGGCGATACAAATATGGCCGCGTTGCAGGGATACACGATTAAGCTTTATCGCGAATTAGAAGAGCTGACAGGCATGTCCTGTGGGTTGCACCACGTCGGGGGTGTGACATTGGCCGATAACCAAGACCGGTTTGATATGCTGGTCGCTGAACGGGCCAAACATCGGTATATGGGGCTGGAAACCGAAATTATTGGCCCCCAAGAAATCGCCAAACTGGCCCCGACGACCAATATAGACGGGATTATCGGGGGATTATTTGACCCTTTGGATGGCCATCTGGACCCGTCTGGCACGACACATGCCTATGCCAAAGCCGCGCGTATGGGCGGGGCGACAATCGAAACCCATTGCATGGTCAAAGAAACCAATCAACGCAGCGATGGCACGTGGGATGTGGTGACCGACAAAGGCACTATTCACGCCGAACATATTGTAAACGCAGCAGGTTTGTGGGCCCGAGAAGTGGGCGCAATGGCTGGGATTTATTTCCCGCTACATCCGATGGAACACCAATATATCGTCACCGATGACATTCCCGAAATCTATGAATTGGGCCGTGAACATCCCCATGTTATGGACCCCGCGGGCGAAAGCTATCTTCGCCAAGAAGGGCGCGGTTTGTGCATTGGGTTTTATGAACAAAACTGCCGTCCGTGGGCCGTGGATGGCACATCTTGGGATTTTGGACACGAATTGCTGCCCGATGACTTTGATAAAATCACCGAAAGTATTGAATTTGCTTATAAACGGTTCCCAGTTCTGGAACGTGCGGGCGTCAAATCGGTGATCCATGGGCCGTTCACATTTGCCCCGGATGGCAACCCATTGGTGGGTCCGGTTTCGGGGGTGCAAAATTATTGGTCCGCTTGTGGTGTGATGGCCGGGTTTAGTCAGGGCGGCGGCGTTGGTTTGACGCTTGCGCAATGGATGATCGAAGGCGAAGCCGAACGCGATGTAACAGCGCTGGATGTGGCACGTTATGGTGACTGGATTTCGCCGGGATATACCCGCCCCAAAGTGATCGAAAACTACCAAAACCGGTTCAGTGTCACCTACCCAAACGAAGAGCTACCCGCCGCGCGCCCCCATCGCACAACGCCTATGTATGACATTTTTTCGAACATGGGCGCGGTTTGGGGCCAGCAATTTGGGCTAGAGGTTGTGAACTACTTTGCGCAGGGCGATGAACCCACCTATGAAACGCCGTCGTTCCGTCGATCCAACGCATTTGACGCCACCGCGCGCGAAGTCAATGCCGTGCGCCAGGGTGTTGGCATCAACGAAGTGCACAATTTTGGCAAATTCCGGGTCACAGGCTCCAATGCGCGGGCTTGGCTAGATCGGATAATGGCGGGTCGTATTCCCAAACCGGGGCGGCTTTCTTTGACCCCGATGTTGTCGCCAAAGGGGCGGCTTTGGGGGGATTTTACCGTCTCTTGTCTCGCAGAGGATCACTTTGTTTTGGCGGCCTCATATGGGGCGCAATCGGTGCATATGCGCTGGTTTGAGAAACACAAAGAACACGGCGTAAGGGTCGAAAATATCAGTGATAAAATGAACGGGTTCCAAATCGCAGGCCCCAAGGCGCGTGATTTGCTGGCCGCCTGTACACGCGATGCGGTTGATCTAAAGTTTTTAGATTTGCGCGACATGGTGATCGGACAGGTCAATTGCCGGGTGCAGCGGGTCAGCTATACCGGGGATTTGGGCTATGAAATCTACTGTGACCCTATGGACCAACGCCACCTGTGGAAAACCCTGTGGGAAACTGGTCAGCCGTTGGGCATTACCCTTTTTGGCATGCGCGCAATGATGTCTTTGCGATTGGATCGGTTCTTTGGGTCGTGGCTGTCTGAATTTTCGCCCGACTACACAGCCGCCGAAACCGGCTTGGACCGGTTCATTTCCTTTAAGAAAAACGCCGATTTCATTGGTCGCCCCCTGGCCGAGGCAGAGCGCGCAACACCCCCTGCCCGTCAGCTTTGCGCGTTTGAGGTTGATGCCTTGGATGCGGATGTGATCGCCTATGAGCCGATTTTCATCAACGGAGAAGTGCGCGGATTCTGCACATCTGGCGGATATTCACATCACGCCGGAAAATCCATCGCTTTGGGTCTGATCCCACGCCAAGAGGTCGCAGACGGATTAAAGGTGGAAATCGAAATATTGGGATCGATGCGGCCTGCAAAACTGATCACCGAGGCGCTTTTTGACCCTGACGGGGTGATCATGCGCGGCTAAACTGTGCAAATGAACCTGATATTGATCTTAGCTGCTGGTTTGTCCCGACGAATGAAAGGTCGGGACAAGCTATTGGAACCAATCTATAATATTCCCATGTTGCGGCATGTCGCCTTAGAGGCGACGCAGGTTGCGCCGACATTTGTCGCGTTACCTGATCTGCAACACCCGCGTGTGAATGTATTGTCGGATTTGGACGTGACCGTTTTACCGATCGCCAATGCCGCCCAAGGTCAATCCGTCAGTTTGCGTGACGCGGTGGTGCAATTGCCCGAATGTGCCGGTTTTCTGGTGGTTTTGGCCGATATGCCCGATCTCACTGCGGCCGATATGGCGTCTGTTATTGCCGCAGGCCCGATTGCACGCGGCATGACACAGGATGGAAAACCGGGGCATCCAGTTTGGTTTGATGCAAAATATCGCTCAGAGTTTCAAACCCTGACCGGCGATAGCGGGGCCAAAGCGATCCTGAAAAATCATAACGTCACCATGGTGCCGTTAAACGGAAATCGGGCGCGTCGAGATATCGACACGCCCGAAGAATGGAAAAAATACCGTTCTGAAACAGGTCGTTAAGACGCCATCAACAGGGCTTCGTGTTTTTTCAGAACCCGGCGTGCGGCTTCGTAGTTTTCAACGCCGCCCGGCAGGTTCAGCTCTGGGAACAGTTTGAAAATCTCATCGCGCTGTGCGTCACCCAGACCTTTCAGGCTGTAATCCCCCGGTTGGAAGCTTTCGCTCCAAGCGCCGTTGGACAACACCACTTCGTGGTGATCAAACATGACGTGAATATAGGTGACACCCTGAGTTGCAGCGCTCGAAACCCCAGCGCGACCCGTCAGATGTTTGGCCGCGGCCAACACTTCGCTGTCGTCAAACATCATCTGTGCCTCGGGCCCAGACAGCAACAGACGGTGGTTGGGTGACAACATCAGATCCCGTTCCGGCAGGCCAGCCCCCAAAGAACCGGCTTTGATCAGCACAGGTTGCAGGTCGGGCTGTACGGCCAAATCCGCGGCGGACAGGGTTTTTGACCCGATCCAGCGGATTTCCTGAATGCCACTGTCACGGGTGAACACTTTGTCACCTTCGCGCAGAGTCTCGACGGCTTTTTCACCGCCCGGCGTGGCAATCATGGTGCCCGGTGTGAAACAGATCACGATGTTTTCGATTTCAGAATAATCGATCCGACCGATGATATTGCCCGCATCATCCAACAGCTCAACTTGGCCGTCTTCTGGGTTGGCATCATTGTCGATGATGTTGAAATCCGCGTAGTGACCGGCCTGAACACCCGCCAACAGATCCAGAGTATCCACGTCGCTATTGTCGGCATCTTCGCCGCCAACAACCGTCATGGACCCCATGGGACCGATTGGGTCAATGGTGATCGTATCGGTGCCGGTGCCGCCGTAAACTTGGTCTTGGGCGTCTTGCAACGTTAACGTATCTTCACCCGCGCCGCCATAAAGCGTGTCATCCCCCTGGCCACCGGTCAGCGTGTCATTGCCCCCTTGGCCAAAAATCACGTCCTGCCCTGTGCCGCCATCAATGACGTCATTTCCGGGTTCAATTGGTTCCACAACCGGATCATCAATCAGGTCGCCATTCATCGAAAATCCGGATTGTGTGCTGCGGGTTTCCAATGTGAATTCGATAAAGTCGCGGTTTTCAAATTCCGCGCTGAACCACGCATCCTGATCGTTTGGATTATTGGTTTCCGTTCCTGCGGCCGTCACGCTACCGGGTTGGTTTGTGACGCTGAGCGATGTGTCGCTGTTGACGCCAAATGCATTAAAGCTGTTGGCATCCAAGGTGACAGATTCCTGATCACCGGGCGAATTTCGGTCCAGATCGTTGAACGTCGCGGTTGAATTCAACGCAACGGGATTACCGGTGGCTGGATCAAAGAATTCCATCCGGAATGTCGCGGTTTCACCCCCAAAGCTTCTGCCGGATCCAGAGCCGGAGTTCAGCAAAATTTCGTAGCCATTTCCGCCAGATAGATCAACGTTCAGGTTGGGATCGGACGTGCTGACCAGAACCAAACGCGCGGATACAGAGGTGCCGTCATCCAATTGCGCAACATTGCTGTAGATCGCAAAATCATTGGGTTGGGCATTGTTGTTGCCGCTGGAACTGTCCGAAACCAGATTGCCGATCGACAAATCCAGTGGGGTGCTGTCAGACCCAGGAGAGGTGCCAACACCGGCATCCCCATAAAGAATGTCATCACCCGCACCACCAGAAATGCTATCGTCGCCGCCTTCGCCAGAAATCACATCCTGACCGGCCAATCCGGTGATTGTATCATCCGCAATCGTACCTTCGATTACGTCATTATTGGTGGTTCCCACGATGTCAGCCATATCAAAACCCTTTGGCAGCTAAAGGCACAGAATGTCGTCCCCCAACGACAGATCTGTTTTAGCTCTAATTTGATGCAAAGGAATGGGGAAATTGAATAAACGTCACTCACAATAGATTTGTGGCGACATTATGCCCGTCAGGAATTTATTGGATCAAGTTAGGCAACAATTAACCATTTAAACCCCCGCTGTTAACGAAGGTAAATACAATGCCGGGAAAATTTTCCCCGGCATTGATTCGTGTTTTAGGCTTATTGAACCAGAAGCCGTGCTTCGTGCTTCTTCAGGGATTTGCGCGCTGCGTGATAATCTTTCAGCCCTTCCTGAGACTTCAGCTCTGGGAACAGTTCAAAGATTTCGTTGCGCTGGCTGTTGCCAATCCCTTTCAGGCTGTAATCACCCGGCTGGAAGCTTTCGGTCCATGCCCCGTTTGACAGAACCACTTCGTGGCGATCAAACATGAAGTGAATGTAGGTCGTGTTCATCACGTCCACATTGTGGATGCCCGGTGTGCCAACCAGATGTTTGGCAGCGGCCAGAACTTCACGCTCTTCGAAATAAAGCTGCGTTTTGTCATTGGCCACCAGCATACGGTGGTTTGGCGATACCAGCATGTCACGCTCTGGCAGACCGTTGCCCAAGGAACCGGCTTTGACCAGAACAGGCTTCAGATGTGGGTTACGGACCAGATCCGTGCCCTTCATCTGTTTGTGGCCAACCCAACGGATTTCCTGAATGCCGTTGTCACGTGTGATGATCCGATCACCTTCTTGCAGCTCTTCGACCAGACGTTCGCCGCGTGGTGTGGCGATTGTTGTGCCCGGCGTAAAGCACGGAATGACATTTTCGATTTCTTCGAATGTCATTGTTGATCCGTCACCGAATGTCACAACACCGTCTTCGTTGTCAGCCGATGTGTAGGTGATGAAATCAACGTCAGAACCGGTCAGATCCAGGGTGTCATAATCGTCACCGGTGCTGGACCCGTCCACGTGATCCCCAGCGTCGCCGCCGATGAATGTGTCGCGGTCCGCGCCACCTGTCAGGTCATCTGCACCTTGGCCACCGATGATAACGTCGTTGCCTTCGCCACCTTCGATTGTGTCATCGTCAACGCCACCGTCCAGATAATCGCGATCATCGCCACCATAAAGCGTATCCGCATCATCCGCACCAAAGATGGTGTCGTCGCCGTCGCCGCCAAACAGAACGTCGCTGTTATTGTCAGTGACCAGATCACCATCAACATCCGCAATGTTCACAAAATCAGGGGCCCCTGCACCAAGTCCACCGTAGATTACGTCGTTGCCTTCGCCACCGTGGATTTCATCATTGCCTTCGGACCCGATGATTTCATCGTTGCCGATTCCACCTTCGACATAGTCATCGTCAAAGCCTGCATCGATCGTGTCATTGCCGGACCCCCCGTAGATGACATCGTCGTCGTCACCTGTGGTGATTGTATCGTCACCGGCGCCACCTTCGACGGTGTCCAGATCGTTATTTGGATTGCTATCCGCACCATAGATACCGGGGTAACCGACATCGGGCAGCGCGTTGACGAAATCTGGATCAGATGTGTCGATCACATCGTCGCCTGTACCGCCATCAACGCTGTCATTGCCAGCGCCACCAAGGATGCTGTCGTTGTTGTTGCCGCCTTCGATGATGTCATCACCAGCGCCACCGTCGATCAAGTCATCGCCGCCGCCGCCACCGATTGTGTCATTGCCGTCGCCGCCTTCTACGATGTCCTCATTGGCACCACCCCAGAGATCATCGTCCCCGGCGCCACCATAAAGTTCATCATCACCGCCGGACCCTTCGATTTTGTCGTTGCCGTCTTCACCAAACATGGTGTCGTTGCCAACGCCGCCGTCGATCATGTCGTTGCCAGTGCCACCATAAACGGTGTCATCGCCAGCGCCTGCATCAATTGTGTCGTTGCCGCCATAGGCTTCGATCAGGTCATCATCTGGGTTGTGGCCCGCAATGATCGCATCGCCATTGTCGACCAGATCACCATCTGGGTCGCCCATGTATGTGCCATCGATTACGTCGTCGCCGGCAGTGCCTTCGACAGTGCCATCCAGAGGCGCGTCACCAACAGTGATTGTTACGATCGCTGTATCTGTGCCGCCATTACCGTCAGAAACGGAGTAGGAAATGGTGGTTTCACCGCTAAAGCCCGGCGCCGGAGCAAAGGACAACGTGCCGTCGCCATTGATGGTCACATCACCGTCTGGGGATGTAGCATCTGTAACAGTCAGGGCGTCGCCGTCCACGTCTGTGTCGTTGTCCAGAACCGGGATCACAACAGGCTGACCGTAATCGGTGCTGGCTGTGTCATCATTGGCAACCGGATCGTCGTTCACTGGGTTAACTGTGACCGTCACCGTGGCTGTATCTGTGCCGCCATTGCCGTCGGACACTTCGTAAGTGATTGTTGTTTCACCGTTAAAGTTCGCATCTGGTTCAAATGTCAGCGTGCCATCGGCATTGATGGTCACATCCCCATTCGGAGAAGACGCAGATGTGATTGTCAGGTCATCGCCATCTGGATCAGTGTCGTTATCCAGAACCGGGATCACAACAGAGCCGTCTTCGTCGACTTCGGCAGCGTCATCATTGGCATCTGGGCCGCGGTTGATTTCGTCGCCGATGATCTCTTCGATTTCAGCGAAAGTGATTGTGTCGCCGGTTGGGTTGCCCGAACCATCCACAAAGACCACGGTGCCGCTGGTTGAATCGCCATCTGCATCAACAGTGACATTTTCCAGATAGAACGGGCCTTTGCCGGTCAGATCCAGAACGTCATAATCGTTGCCGCCTGTGCCGCCATCGATGTTGTCGCCCGCGCCGCCGATGAATGTATCGCGATCATCGCCACCAGACAGAACATCCGCACCTGCGCCACCGTCGATCAAATCGTCGCCGTCGCCGCCCAGAATGGTGTCCGCGCCGTCGCCCTCTTCTGGGTCGATGGAATAGGACAGGTTGTCAATCGCACCGGACCCGGCCAGGATCACTTCCATAGACGCAACACCAGATACGCCAAAGTCTACAACGACTTGGCCGTTATTGGCTGTCGACACATCTTGTTGGCCGATCAGGTTGCCGTTTTCGTCAAACAATTTGACCCAAGCGGTTTCTTCCACGTCCAGCAATGTGATGCTGTTCACGGTTGCGCAGTTTTCAAACTCGATGTTGAACGTGCCACCAGATGCGTTGTCATCTGGATCGTTGCCATCGCGGTCTTCGGACAGGATCAGAACATTGCCCAGATTGCCGGTTGCCAGATCGTTGTCACCACCCGTTGGGTTGGCTGTGTCAAACGCCATCACCGGGTTATGTGGATCAGCGGAATAGATCACAACGCCGTCGGCCACATATTGACCGTCGACCAGTTCGCCCGTGGCCAGATCGTTAAAGTCCAGCGTGGTGTCCACATCCATGGAGCCGCCGTACAACTCGTCATTGCCAGCATTGCCTTCGATGTAATCGTTGCCTTTGCCGCCATAAACCACATCGTCGCCAGAGCCAGCTTTGATGTTGTCATTGCCAAAGCCGCCAGAGACCAGATCGTCGCCTGTGCCGCCGCGCATCACGTCGTTGCCGGTGCCGCCAGACAGGATGTCGTTGCCTGCATCGCCGTATACGGTGTCTGCACCGGCGCCGCCGATCACAACGTCATTGTCGGCCATGCCTTCCAGAATGTCTTTGCCTGCGCCGCCATACAGAACGTCATCGCCGTCCTGACCGCACAATGTGTCATCGCCGGACCCGCCATAAACTTCGTCATCGCCGTCATTGGCCAACACAAAGTCATTGCCGCCACCCGCCAGGATCACGTCATCCTGACCATTTTCACCGGGCAAAATTGCGTCGCTATTATCAACACGGTCGCCTTCTGGATCGCCAGTGTAAGCCACATCAATACGGTCATTGCCGGATGTGCCGTCAACATAACCGTCCAAATCAGGTGCAGCGCTGTCAAACGCGATGTCGCTGATGCCAACCGTCCCCGAAACCGACGCGCCAGCGCCGTTATTGTGAATGATTTCCAGACTTACGATTGGGCCTGCGATGGAAACTGTTACAGAATCCGGATCGCCGGACCCGTCAACACCCGGATTGGTGTTGCCTGTTGTGTCGATCTGGTTGCCGTTCACGTGGTGATGACCAGCCAGGTCTGTGACATTGATTGGAACAATATTGCCGTTGGCATCGCGCCCGATCACGGTGACGCGGTCGTCCCATGTGTAATTGTCTGAATCAATGTCGAAAATTTCGAATGACAGATTTTCGACGGGCTCGTCAAAGGTCATGATCACCGATGTTGGATCATCAACGCTTGAGCTGCGCAATTCGGTCTGGCCATCAATATTGCCACGGGCCCAATTGTCGCCGTCACCATTAGAAGGTGTCGAAATGGACACGCCCACAGTGTTGCTGCCAGTGCCGATTGTGTTGTTTCCGTCCAGCGCAGCGCTGTCCCAGTTCAAAAGATAGTCTGACATATCAGTCTCCTAAGCCCTTCCCGCCGTCGGGCGAACCGACGCAAATAAATACGCCCGGTCCGTCCGCACGTCGGCGGTATCAGACCCATGCGGGCACGATCGGCGCAAACCGATCCATTAAAATTTCTTCTGTCGTAAAAGGGAAACCCTTACGCAGACACCATCACTTGCCAGGATGCTTTCGCATCAAAGCCCGACACCCCAATGTCGGTATGCCCCCCAGTTGGGCAATGTCAGAATTAGCCGAGCCACGGGCCTGCTCAAAGGGGAAATTCAACTTTGTGGCAGCTTTTCAGACAATTTTCGCCATTGTTTAAACGCAATCGAAAGGATCGATTAGGGCTTAAAACGTAAACAATCATTTGGGGATTCATTACAAATTTTATTCAAATTGATGTCAAACCTGCCCAAAAACGCATAAAACTCTCGTTAAACTTGCAATAGCGCAGAGGTTTGCACGCCGAATTCATACACTTTGTTTCCAAATGTTCGACAATGGACCGCCGTCATTGGCTGCAATCATCTTAGTTTTGACTTATTTCCGGCAAGAATTGGCTTGTTCTCAGAACGGAACCAATGGCGATATTCTACTGTTATTGGTGCTGCTTTCAAAAAATTAGCCATGAAACAGGCGAATCGGAACGTCAATTTCTTCAATTACTTGGCCGCTGTAGACAATGGTATGATTGTATTGGCGCAAATGTGGCGCCGCCGAATGGCCGCGCCTTTTTTCTGTCAGATTTGCCGAAAGCGTCACAATGGATCTGCCCTTATTGACGCCCCCTTTTGACACCAACCGATTGGATGATTGATGGGCAATTATAAAGGGATGTCATTTTGGGTTGTTTTTGATGCAGACGTGGCGCTGTTGCCGAAACATTTGAAACGCGGCTATATCCCCGACATATAACAAACAAACAGATCGCGATTGCGATCCGTTTTTCGTTTCAACGACGCAGAATTACTATCTGAGAATACTGGTGCCGGTGGAGAGATTCGAACTCTCACGCCCGTGAAGGCGGGGGATTTTGAATCCCCTGCGTCTACCATTCCGCCACACCGGCCAGTTCCGCGCTTCTAGCTTCCCCGCTCGGGGGCGTCAACGCCAAATCGCGCAAAAAATGCATGTCTTTTTCACGGCTCTTCTTTTCTTATAATTGGTCCGTCGAAAACGTATCACATTGAGAAAGCTCACCACTTTCCAATCCGCGTTCAAACCAACGTTGCCGCTGCGCGCTTGACCCATGGGTAAATGTATGTGGTTGCACTACGCGGCCTGCATTGCGTTGTAATGTGTCATCCCCGATCTGACGCGCGGCATTCACGGCCTCACCGATGTCACCCTGTTCCAGTGACCCAAACATTTGTTGGGCATGATTGGCCCAGACACCGGAAAAACAATCCGCCTGCAATTCAATCCGCACAGAAATCGCATTGCTTTCTTCAGGACTGACTTGGGCGCGAATACGGTTGGCCTGACCGAGAATGCCCAATTCGTTCTGCACATGATGGGCGACTTCATGAGCGATAACATAGGCCGCTGCAAAATCGCCGCCTGCCCCCAGCCGTTGCGACAAGGTCGTGAAAAATGCAGTGTCCAGATAGGCCTTTTGATCGGCAGGACAGTAAAATGGGCCGGTTGCCGCGGTTGCGCCGCCGCATCGTGATTGCGTGGCGCCTTTGAACAAAACCAAAGTCGGTGCTGTGTATGGTTCTCCGATTTGGTTTTGGAAAATACTGTGCCAAACCTCTTCGGTATCGGCCAGAACCACCGCCACAAATTCACCCATCTGCTGATCCGCTTGGCTCAGGTTCGTATTTGAGGTCGATGGCGTGCCGCCCTGCCCGTCCAATAAGGCCGACACATCCACATCAAAAACAAAGCCCAGAACCAGCACTGCGACCAATCCCAGCCCGCCAATGCCCCCGGCACCGCCCATGCTGGCACGTCCAGATCGGCGGCGATCTTCTATGTTGCGGCTGGTCCGGCGTCCTTGCCATTTCATACGGAATCCTCCTCGTTCACGTCCAACTTAGCCAAATCAGCCCCGTGGCAAAACCCAGCCTATGCTTGACGTTGAACCAGACACATGGCCTAAGAGCTAAAAAAGCGAGCAGATTATGATCAGACGTATTTATGACTGGACCCTTTCTCTGGCCGACAGCCCGCGCGCCTTGTGGGCGCTGGCAATTGTCGCCTTTGTCGAAAGTTCATTTTTCCCAATCCCACCGGATGTTTTGATGATCCCCATGATCATCGCCGCGCCGACCCGCGCCTGGAAAATCGCGGCGGTTGCGACGATCGCATCGGTTTTGGGGGGGCTGTTTGGCTATTGGATCGGGTATGGATTATTCGAAACATTGGGCCAGCCGATATTGGAATTTTACGGCAAAGGCGAAGATTTCGATCATTTCGCAGAGCGGTATAATGAATATGGTGCATGGGCCGTTTTGATCGCGGGCGTCACGCCATTCCCGTTCAAAGTGATCACCATCGCCAGCGGTGTTACCGCATTGAATTTGCCGGTGTTTATTCTGTCGGCCATTGTTGCACGGGCCTTGCGGTTCTTTATCGTTGCCGCCCTGTTGTGGAAATTTGGATCACCCATTCGTGACTTCATTGAACGCCGTTTGGGGCTTGTCTTTACGGTTTTCTGTCTGTTGCTTGTAGGTGGGTTTATTGCGGTGAAATTCCTATGACACGTCTTCATTTGATCCTCATTGCGGCCGGTGGATCGGCGGCGCTTCTGCTTGGGGCGTTTGGATTTCAGATGTTGGGATATCAGCCTTGTGCCATGTGTTTATGGCAGCGCTGGCCGCATGTGATTGGGATCGCTCTGGGCCTGTTGGCCTGGAAAATGGGCGCCAAAATCTGGCCCGCCATCGGGGCGGTTACCATGGCCGTTTCGGCAGGTTTGGGCATCTACCACACCGGCGTTGAACGGGGATTTTGGGAAGGTCCGTCCAGCTGCACCGGCTCTGGCTTGTCTTCTAGCGACAATCTTCTGAGCTTAGAGGACGTGCATGTTGTCCTATGTGACGATGTGGTCTGGGAATTATTTGGCCTGTCGATGGCCAGCTATAACGCTTTGGCATCTTTGGTGTTTATGGCCGCATGGGTCATGGTTCTGCGTCGGGCCTAATTACAAACGCCCCCGCCGAGTGGACAGCAACAGGTTGGTTTCCGACCGTGTAACGCCATCCATGCGGCGAATGGCAAACAGCACTTCGTCCAGTTCCTCTAGGGTGCGGGTGCCGATTTCTGCGATCAAATCCCATGTGCCATTTGTGGAATGCACCGCGCGTACCTGCGGCATCGCGGCGATGCGGGCCATGATACGTTCGGTTCCGCGTCCCTCAATGCCCAACATCATCAAACCACGCACGGGGCTGGTGGCCACGTCTTTGCGCGCGATCACCGTGAACCCGACAATTTCACCCTCCAGTTTCAGCTTTTCCATCCGCGTGCGCACGGTGGTGCGGGTCACGCCCAGCTGATCGGCCAGCTCTGACAGGGATGCGCGGGCGTCGCGTTGCAACGCATTCATCAGCCGTAAATCCAAATCGTCCAATTTGAACCTCCGTTTTGGTCAATTACCTTTCCTTTTGCGCATTTTGCGGGGTTCCGACAAGCGCTTTGTCGGGCCATCAAAGGGTATGACACAAAATATCCTTCTTCTCGGGATCCCCCAAGATTCGGGCAAACGCCGCCAAGGCTGTCTGATGGGACCGGATGCCTACCGCACCGCTGGACTGGGCCAAGCCCTGTCTGAACTGGGCCATAACGTTCAGGATTTGGGCAATGTGACACCCGAAACGGTTGAAATACCGCAGCAAGAGAACCTTGTGAAATTGCCTGAAACCGTGGGTTGGACCCGGGCATTGACCAAGGCCGCGCGCGCCGCCGCCACCCATGGTTTCCCGATTTTTATGGGCGGGGATCATGCCTTGTCGTTGGGCACCGTGCCGGGCATGGCGGATTACGCGGCATCACAGGACCGTCCGTTATTTGTGCTATGGTTGGATGCGCATAGCGATTTCCACACCCCGGACAGCACCGATTCCGGCAACCTGCACGGCACGCCGGTTGGCTATTTCACCGGGCGGCCCGGCTTTGATGCTTTTCCGAAATTGAACAATGTGGTGCCGACGGAAAACGTCTGTTTCATTGGGTTGCGATCCGTAGATATCGCCGAACACGAAGCCTTGGCGCAAACCAACGCCCATTTGGCGGATATGCGGGCCTTGGATGAATTTGGCATCAAACCGCCTTTGGTTGCGTTTCTGGAAAAAGTGCGGGCGGCCAATGGGATGCTTCATGTTTCGCTTGATGTGGATTTCCTGGATCCGATCTATGCGCCCGCCGTGGGCACAACCGTTCCTGGTGGTGCCACCGAACGCGAAGCCCATCTGGTTATGGAATTGCTCCATGACAGCGGGCTGGTTGGATCGCTGGATCTGGTCGAACTGAACCCGTTTCTGGATGAACGTGGTCGCACAGCGCGACTGATGGTGGATCTGGCGGCGTCTTTGATGGGGCGTCGTATCTTTGATCGTCCCACAAGGAGCTTCTGATGCATTCTATTCAAGCCCCTTCTGCGGTGGTTATGGTGCGCCCGCATGCTTTTGCGTCGAACCCAGAAACTCATGACGATAATGCGTTTCAAACCCTGTCTAACCGGTCTGCCGATGTGACGTCACGTGCCGCGCGCGATGAACATGACACCGCCGTGGCCCAGTTGCGCGATGCCGGTGTCACCGTGCATGTGTTTGATGATCATGGGGTTCGTGACACGCCGGATTCCGTGTTTCCAAACAATTGGTTTTCCACACATTCTGGTGGTCACGTTGCGATTTATCCGATGTTTGCCCCATCTCGGCGGCGCGAACGGCGTGCGGATGTGATTGAGCTGTTAAAGCAGGAATACCGCGTTCAGGATGTGATCGATTATTCCGGTTTGGAACAGGATGATCTGGCGCTCGAAGGCACAGGTGCAATGGTTTTGGATCATGTTGCACGCATAGCCTATACGGCGAAATCCCACCGCGCAGATCCGGTTTTGTTGGAACGGTTTTGTACCCATTTCAACTATGAACCCATTGCGTTTGATGCCCGCGATGCACAGGGGCGCGATGTGTATCACACCAATGTTCTGATGGGGATTGGCACGGAATATGCCCTGATTTGTCTGGACATGATCGTGGAACCAGACCGCCGTGCGATGGTCAAATCCCGGTTGGAAGAAACCGGAAAAACCGTGATCGACCTAAGCCATGATCAAATCAACGAATTTGCCGGAAACGCCATTGAATTAACGGGAAAAAATGGTCCCGTATTGGCGATTTCCGCGCGGGCTTTGGCGGCGCTTAGGCCAGACCAAACCGCGATCATCACCAACAGCGCAACTTTGTTGCCGTTGTCAGTTCCAACGATTGAAACCGCTGGCGGGTCCGTGCGGTGCATGATCGCTGGCATTCATCTCTCACATAGGTAATCCCATGACACTTGCCCCTTCTGATAAGGCCCTCGTGCCATTTGTTTCTGTCGATGACATGATGAAACTGATCCACCACATTGGTGTTGAACAGATGATTTCAGCCATCGCAGATGAAATCGAAAAAGACTTTAAACGATGGGAATTGTTCGACAAAACCCCGCGTGTTCCGGCCCATTCCCCCCATGGTGTGATCGAATTAATGCCCACATCGGACGGCGAAAACTATGGGTTCAAATATGTAAACGGCCATCCGAAAAACACATCTGAGGGCCTGCAAACGGTCACGGCCTTTGGCCTGTTGGCGGATGTGTATACCGGCTATCCGATCCTGTTGACGGAAATGACGATGCTGACCGCATTGCGCACGGCGGCGACATCTGCGTTGGTGGCGCGGTATCTGGCTCCCAAGGGTGCGACGACCATGGCGATGATCGGCAATGGCGCGCAATCTGAATTCCAGTGTCTGGCGTTCAAGGCCATCTGCGGCATCACCCATGTGCGCCTATATGACACCGACGCCAACGCATCCCAAAAATGCAAACGCAATCTGGCGGGGCGCGGTTTGGATGTGACCATCTGTACGACGCCAGAGGCCGCAATTGAGGGCGCGCAGATCATCACCACCTGCACCGCGGACAAGAAAAACGCGACAATCCTGACCGACAACATGGTGGGCGCGGGTGTTCATATCAACGCCATCGGCGGGGATTGTCCGGGCAAAACCGAACTGCATCGCGACATTCTTCTGCGGTCCAAAATCTTTGTCGAATACCCGGAACAAACCCGGATAGAAGGCGAAATTCAGCAGTTGGACGAAGATCATGATGTGACCGAGCTGTGGCAGGTCATGACAGGTCAGGTTCAGGGACGCACTGATGAAAAACAGATCACTTTGTTTGATTCAGTTGGCTTTGCCATCGAAGATTTCAGCGCCTTGAAATACGTCAAGAACGCGATCCAAGGCACGGATTTCTTTGAGCCTTTGGATATGCTGGCGGACCCGGATGATCCACGGGATCTGTTTGGGATGCTGTTCCGCGCCAGCTGATCTTTGTTGGCAAAAACCTTTAACAAAAAAGGGGCGCAACATTCACTGTCGCGCCCCTTTTTTCTGTTTTACAGCCCGTATATGCCGCTGAACTTGTCTTCTAGATAGCTCAGCAATGGGGCCTCGCTTGGGTCAATTCCGCTGGCGCGTTTGATCACGTCGCGCGGTTCATAAAGCCCGCCATGCTGTTGCAGATTTTCGCGCAACCACGCCGTGGCCGCCGATGTGTCCCCAACCGACAATTGATCATCCAGATTGGGCACCGCCACACGCAGCCCTTGGTACAGACACCCAGCATAGACATTGCCCAGCGAATAGGTCGGGAAATAGCCCATCAGGCCCACGGACCAATGCACGTCTTGCAAAACGCCATTGCTGGGCTTGTCGACATCATAGCCGAAATCAGCCTTAAACCGGTCATTCCATGCGGTTTCCAGATCGACAACGTTCAAATCCCCAGAAATCAACGCCCGTTCCAGATCAAACCGCAACATGACATGCAGGTTGTACTGCACTTCGTCCGCTTCGGTGCGGATATAGCCGTTTTCAACCCGGTTCACCGCGCCATAAAAAGCGTCTTCGTCTGTGATCCCAAAATCGCCAAAGGCATCGCGCATCTGACCAAACAACCACCCGGTAAAGGCACGTGACCGTCCAATTTGGTTTTCGTAAATCCGGCTCTGGCTTTCATGAACCCCCATAGATACGCCCGCGCCCAATGGCGTCAAAAGATAAGCATCATCAATGCCTTGTTCATAGGCGGCGTGGCCGACTTCGTGGATTGTGGAATAAAAACAATTGAACGGATCGGTGGGATTGGTGCGGGTGGTGATGCGCACATCCTGCCCCGACCCGGAACTGAACGGATGCACAGCCTTGTCGACGCGCCCCATGGACATGTCATAGCCAAACGCCTTGGCGATCACGCGCGTCAGTTTCATTTGTTTGGCTTCGTCAAACGTGCCAGTGACGCCAGGAATTTCGGGTTTGTCCAAAATGGCAGCGCGCAATGCCACCAATCGGGGGCGCAGCGCGTCAAACATCGCCGCCAATTCGGCCCCCGTTTCGCCGGGTTCATAATCGTTCAGCAATGCGTCATAGGCATCGCCGTCGCCAGACAGGGCCGCGGCCTCTTGGCGGCGCAGGTCCAGCACATCGTTCAGGATCGGCTCAAAGGCGGCAACATCGTCGTTTTCACGGGCTTGTGCCCAAATGCCTTGGGCTTTGGACGTGATACGTGCAATATCCGCCGCCAAATCGGCCGGCACTTTCATATTGCGATCATAGGACCGGCGGATATGGCGCATTTGAGCCTGACCGACATTGTCCAAATTCGCGTCATCAATCTGCGACAGCCAGTCGCCCAGTTTCGGATCGGTGCGACGGCCGTGTAAAACGCCCTCAATTGCGGCCATTTCTTCGGACCGCTGCGCCGCAGCCCCGCGTGGCATCATCGTTTCCTGATCCCAGCCCAACCGGCCGGCAATTTGGCCCAAAGCTTCGGTTTCGCGTTGAAAACGCATCAGATCATCAAAAGCTTGCATAGATCAGGACCCTCTTACGGATTGAGCAATGGGATATTGGGCCAGAAAACGGGCCCGAAGGATCAACACCCAGATCAGGATCGCAACGATCTGATGGGTGATGGCAATGTGCAATTGCGCAGAATACAGCACTGTGACAATGCCCAGTACCATTTGCAGCGACAGCGCTGCCAGAACCGCATTAAAGGCGAATTTGGTTTTGGCATTGGCCACTTTGCGACCGCGATTCCACACCACGATGGCAAAGATAAACAGCAGATAACCAGAACAGCGATGCATGAATTGCACCAGCCCAGCATCCTCAAAGAAATTACGCCAGATCGGGGTGATCAGGAACGGTTCAGGGGGAAAAAACCCATCGCCCATCAAAGGCCAAGTGGGAAAGGCACGCCCCGCATCGATCCCTGCCACCAAGGCCCCAAGCAGGATCTGCAGAAACGCAAAATGCATCAGCCCGGTGGACATGGAAAACAGTTTTGGTGCGCCCAATCGGCGGGCCTGCAGCAGATCCACTTCGCGGCGTTCAATGCGCAGAATGTACCACGTGATCAGCCCCAGAATACCAAAGGCCAACCCCAGATGGGTGGCCAGCCGATAAGACGCCACATCCAACATGCCCGATTGCAGGCCAGAATGCACCATCCACCAGCCAATCGCGCCCTGAATTCCGATCAGCACGCCGATGATTAGCAACCGGTTTGACCAACCTGTGGGGATGCGTTTTGTCACGGCAAATCCGACAAAGCCAATCGCCCAGACCAGCCCAATCATCCGCCCCATCAGACGGTGCCCCCATTCCCACCAATAGATGGTTTTGAATTCATCCATGGTAAAATCGCGGTTTTGCAGCTGAAATTCAGGGATTTCCTGATATTTTTCAAATTCAGCTTGCCATGTGGCCGCATCCAGCGGGGGGATTGTGCCGGTAACCGGGTTCCATTCGGTGATCGACAATCCGCTATCGGTCAAACGGGTCAGGCCACCGATAACGATGATCAAAGCCACCATTGTCGCCAGCACAATCAACCAGACCCGGATTGGACCCCGCGCGCCCTGCCCGCCGCGGTCAATCCCACCGGGGGCGGCTGCGGCAATCTGGGTTTTGTCGTCGGTTGATACGTCTTCGAAAATGGAACGGGGTTTCTGCGCCATTTAAGTCTCCAATTCTTTGGCGAACGCTACGGGGATGGGACAGGAAGGGCAAGAAGGATGCCGCGCATTTCTACGGATGAAAACCCGCAGCACCTGATTGGATTTGCGATCAATCGCGTTCTTTCCAACGCACCATTTGCCGCATAATGCCATGTAATATCTGCACATCTGCGCGGGTCAGTGGCAGACGTGACCACAGATTGCGCAGGTTGATTTTCATGTGGTCGGCCTTGGCTTCGGGGTAGAAAAACCCAGCATCCCCCAGCCGTTGTTCATAATGATCAGCCAGTTTTTCAATTTCGATCTGTTCGGCCACTTCGGTTCGGTGTCCATCCAATTTGCGATGTTCAATTTCTGACGTGGCCAGACGCCATTGATAGGCGTTTAGCAACACACATTGCGCCAGATTAAGCGATGCAAATTCCGGATTAACCGGCACTGAAATGATCGCATTGGCCCGCGCGATATCATCGTTTTCCATTCCGGCGCGTTCAGGGCCAAACATCACGGCCACTTTTTCACCCGATGCGATGCGTTGCGCGGCCTCCGCCATGGCGGCTTCTGGGGTTAGGACCGGTTTGGTCAATCCCCGTGGCCGCGCGGTGGTTGCATACACATAGGTGCAATCGCTGATCGCATCGGCGGTGGTGTCAAACACTTGCGCTTCGTCCAACAGCCGCCCCGCCCCAGATGCCATGGCCACCGCATTTGGGTTCGGCCAGCCATCGCGCGGTGCAATGATCCGCATCCGATCCAGCCCAAAATTCCACATGGCCCGCGCAGCTGCGCCGATATTTTCGCCCATTTGCGGGCGGATCAAAACAAAGGACGGCTGAGGCGTATCGGTGGGCATGGTTTGGGTGCTTTCATGGATGTCGCGTGGCGTGATAGGCTGTTGGGACGACCAATACAAGGTAAGCAACACGAAGAGAGACCGAAATGGCATATGACGCAGGATTGGCCCAAATGATGGGCGAAGATTTGGACGGCCATATGGGCATCACCAGCAAAAAGATGTTTGGGGGCCTATGTTTTCTGTTGAACGGCAATATGGTCTGCGGCGTGCACAAAGATGGCGGCATGTTTCGCGTCGGCAAATCCCGCGAAGCAGAAGCGTTAGCCATTGAGGGCGCGCGCCCACTGGATTTTACCGGTCGTCCCATGGGCGGTATGGTATCCGTCGACGAAGATCTGTTGGCAGATGATCAAAGACGGGCAATATTGCTGCAAATGGCGATGGAGAACGCATCTTCCTTGCCTCCGAAATAGACTTACCGTTATAGCGTCACAACCAACTTGATGTCGTCGTGACGGCACAAAAATCAAAGTGAGACCGCCATGACTGATGCCGCTTCTGAGCCGCTCGAAATTCCGCAGCTCTATCTGATCACGCCGTCAGAATTTGAATTGTCGACCTATCCGGATCTGTTGGCACGCGCGCTGGATGACGTGGATGTGGCCTGTGTGCGGCTGGCTTTGGCCACCAAAGACGAAAGCCGGATCGCCAAAGCCGCGGATGCCTGTCGCAGCGTCACCCATGATCGCGACGTGGCGCTGGTGATCGAAAGCCATATTCTGATGGTGGAACGATTGGGGCTGGATGGTGTGCATTTGCTGGACGGGGCGCGATCTGTGCGCAACGTGCGCAAAGAATTGGGCGATGACGCAATCATCGGCACATTCTGTGGCAATTCCCGGCATGATGGATTGAATGCTGGTGAAATCGGCGCGGATTATGTCAGTTTTGGCCCTGCTGGTGTGACGGAACTGGGTGATGGACGTCAGGCAGAGGCGGAATTGTTTGATTGGTGGTCCCAAGTGGTCGAAGTGCCAATCGTCGCCGAGGGCGCGCTGGATGCGGACATCATTCGCACCCTTGCGCCCTTTACGGATTTCTTTGCGATTGGTGATGAAATCTGGTCGCAGGATGACCCAATCGCGGCGTTGAAAACACTTTATTCAGCATTTGAGTGATTTTGGCCCAAAAGCCGTTGTTCAACGCTATGGCGGATGATGTTGTGCGCCTTTGCGGCCATGTCTTTGCGGTTGGGGCAGTCCGAAACCGGGATCGGGTCGTGATAAACGACGTGAACGGATCCGTGTTTTTGCACCGCTAACACCGCCAGAAAATGCGGGCCAAAATCCATGTCGCCCCACCAGCCATAAAACCGGGGATCCATCCCATTGGGGGCTTGGTACACCACACTAACCGGCTGAATTGACAATGTTTCGCGCAGTTCCGGTGCAAAAAACGCGGCAAACAAAGTCGGTTTAAACGCCAAAACCCGCCGCCCATCGGTCGATGTGCCTTCTGGAAAAAACAGCAATTTGTGACCCGCATTCAGGCGGTCTTGGAACACTTTGACCTGTGTGCCTGCCTCTTTGCGATTGCGGGCAATAAAGACGGTTCCCGTCGCGCGCGCCAACCAGCCAATGCCCGGCCATGACGCCACTTCGGATTTGGAAACAAAGTAAATACGTTTGCGGGCGTTAAGAACAAAGATGTCTAACCAACTGGAATGATTGGCAACAATCGCGCCGTGCCCCGCCATCGGCTTGCCGGATGTTTGATAGGTGATCCCAATGATCCGCAACGCATTGCGACACACAAATTGCGTAACATAGGGCGTCACCGGACGACCAAGCCCAAAGGCAGGCCGTTCAATCAGCCGTATCAACAACAGGATAAACAGCCCGCAAAACACCAAAGTGATCAATACAATGCCGCGTAAAATCACCCGGATCCAACCGGATACAGGGATCTGGTGGCTGTCAGGTGGATCATCAGAGGTCCAGGTCACGTTTTTTGACCCTTACGCCGCCCAGTATAAAGCGCGTGTTGTTTGTCATTCATTTGGGCCGTGTCCAGGATCAGCATAACATCCGTGGTGTTAAACGCATGATCCACAAAGGCCCCCTGCCCGACATAGCCGCCGATCCGCAGATAGGCTTTGATCAAGGCCGGGATTTGCAGCATTGCCTCTTTGCGACTGATTTGATCGTCCGGCAATACATCCATCTGCACGCCATGTTCCGGCAAAACTGTCACCCGCAGGGATTCTGGGGCCAAATGGCGGTGATGTAACAATGACAATGGCTGTGCGAGGGATGAAATGTCGGTGCCATGAAAACTGGCCGTGCCAAACAGGATTTCGATCCCGTGTTTGGCCACATATTCCGACAATCCATGCCACAAATGATACATCGCCGCGCCGCCACGGTGGTCAGGGTGCAAACAAGATCGCCCCAGTTCCAATGCCGGGCGATTATTGGCCAAAAGCGGTGCCAGATCATATTCGCCAGCTGAATAAAACTGACCGGCCCGTTGCGCCATATCGGAATCCATCAACCGATAGACACCCACGACGTTATGTGGATCGCCGTTTGATTTATCAATCAGCACCAAATGCGCGGCAAAATCGTCAAATTCATCTTTTTCCAGACGCGCATCATGGTCAACCAGCGGCCCATCGCCGCCTAATTCTTCTACAAATACGATATAACGCAAACGCTGCGCCGCGATTTTGTCTTTTTCGCAGACGGCCAGTCGCAGTTCATATTCTACGGGAACTTGGTTCATAAATGGCCCATCAATTCGTTCGCCGAATTACTAGGCGGGCAGGTAAAGAAAAGCAACTGCACCTAAGTTGTTGACAAGACTTAATGTAATGCTACCCTAGGTTGTGCATGGTTAACGCGAGGGCAACATGACCAAAGCCACATGGCGGCCATCAATAACGACTTTCCCCTGGTTTTGGAAATTCACCGTTATCCGTGCATCAATATTGGATTGCACCTGTCCATCCCCCCAATCCGGTTGGTTGGGATGGCGCACGAGCATCCCTGGTTCCAGGAACTCGTTCAGATTGTTCATCACACCCGCCATAAATATCGGAGCCTTACTATGAACCCGCAGGACCTGAGCGCGCTTGTCGGCTCGCGCATTTGCCATGATCTTATTAGCCCTTTGGGGGCGATTGGCAATGGAATTGAATTGTTAACACTGACCGGCGTCGCCCAAAGCCCTGAAATGGCGTTGATTTCCGAAAGCATCGAAAACGCCAATGCACGCATACGTCTGTTTCGCGTGGCCTTTGGGTCGCCCGGATCGGGGCAATCGATTGGTGCCAACGAAGTGGCGTCCATACTAAAAGCGATTTCACGAGGCGGGCGTGTGCAGCATTCGCTGTCGATTGAAGGCGACCCAGATCGCGCCGAAGTCCAATGTGTGTTTTTGGCGATTTTGTGCATGGAAGCCTCGATGCCGGCGGGGGGAACAATTTCGGTGACGAAAGACGGCGATATCTGGACCTTGCGCAGTGAAACCGAAACCCTGCGTCAGGATGGGGACCTTTGGAACAGTTTGATGGACCCGGAATCCAACTACAAAGTCAGCTCGGCCCAGGTTCAGTTTGCATTGCTTCCCAGAGCGCTAACAGCGCTGGGTCGATCAATGAACATTTCTGCCGATGACACAGGGTTAAGCCTAACGTTTTAAGGCCAAAGCCACGCGCATTATGTGCGCGTGGTGCCGTCACCAGTGACCAAATATTTGAAGCTTGTCAGTTGCGCCGCCCCAACCGGGCCACGTGCATGCATTTTCCCGGTTGCAATCCCGATCTCTGCGCCCATGCCAAATTCACCGCCATCTGCAAATTGCGTCGACGCGTTTTGCATCAGGATTGCGGAATCCAATCGTGTGAAAAACTGCGCCGCGGCTTGGTCGTTTTCAGTGATGATGCAATCTGTGTGGTTTGACCCGTAGGTTTGGATATGTTTGATCGCTTCGTCAATGTTATCAACGGTTTTCGCGGCGATCTTCATGTCCAGATATTCGGTTCCCCAATCCGCATCCGTCGCAGGAATTGTGCCATTCAAACCTTGCGCGCGCACCTCTACGCCTGTCTCAATCAAGGCATCGACAACCTTTTGACCAAGCGGCAAAGCGTCTTTGTGCACCAACAAACATTCCGCTGATCCGCAAATCCCGGTGCGGCGGGTTTTTGCATTAAGAATAACGCGCAATGCTTTGTCTTCATCCGCAGATTTGTCCAAATAGATATGAACGATCCCTTCCAGATGGGCAAAAACCGGAACACGGGCTTCGCGTTGGACCAGTCCAACCAGACCTTTGCCGCCGCGCGGTACAATCACGTCAATTGTATCGGTCATGGTCAGCATTTCCTGAACGGCGGCACGATCGCGCGTTGGAACACGTTGAATTGCATCTTCTGGCAGGCCGGTCGCCTTTAGCCCCGCAACAAGACAGTCGTGAATGGCACCAGACGAATGGAAACTCTCTGATCCGCCGCGCAGAATGACGGCGTTGCCCGCTTTGAGACACAACGCGCCGGCATCCGCGGTGACGTTTGGGCGGCTTTCATATATGACGCCAATTACCCCCAACGGTGTGCGGACCCGTTTGATATGAAGCCCACTTTCCATATCCCATTCGGTCATAATTTCGCCAACGGGGTCTTGTTGGGCGGCCACGGCGCGCAAACTGGCGCAAATGCCTTCGATCCGCGCCTCGTCAAGCATCAAACGGTCCAACATTGCCGGGCTCAGGCCTTTGTCGCGGCCATATTCCATGTCCAATGCATTTGCGTTGATGATATCTGAACGGCGGTCCCAAACGGTATCCGCAGCAATTTCCAACGCCTTTTGTTTGACTTCAGACGGTGCAAACCCCAACTCCAGGCTCGCGGCTTTGGCGCGTTTTCCGATATCTGCCATCAAGGCAGGAATGTCGTGCAAATCTTTCATCATATCACCATATCATCGCGATGGATTAGGACCGAGCGGCCCGTATATCCCAAAATGCCTTCTATGTCAGCCAATCGACGCCCTTGAATTAAACGGGATTCCTGCGCGGTATATCGCGCCAAGCCCAAGGCCAGACGTTGACCATCCGCCGCCAATATTTCGACCGGATCACCCCGTTCAAACTGGCCGGAAACGTCTACAACACCAGCCGGTAGCAAGCTTTTCCCGGAATTGAGCGCGGTTTTTGCCCCTTGATCGACCTTGATCTGGCCTTTGGGCTTCATGGCTGAAATCCAGCCTTTGCGCGCCGCCTGTGGTGTGGTCTGCGCAGAAAACCAAGTTGCGGGCGCGTTATTTTCCAGATTTTCCAGAGGGTTCAGAGGCGACCCTAATGTGATTGCCATCGCGCATCCCGCCTCGGTCGCCACACGTGCAGCCATCAATTTGGTGATCATCCCACCTTTGGACAATCCTGACACGCCATCCCCTGCCTGAGCTTCGATTTCGGGCGTTATTTTATCAATAACATCATATCGTTGCGCGTCTGGGTTAATGTTAGGATTGTCCGAATAAAACCCGTCCACATCCGACAATAGCACCAAATTATCTGCGCCAACTGTAACCGCGACCTGAGCGGCCAAGCGATCATTGTCACCATATCTGATTTCGTCGGTGGCAACGGTGTCGTTTTCATTCACGATGGGCACAACACCCATTTTCAAGAGCGTTTCAAGCGTCGCACGCTGGTTCAAATACCGGCGTCGATTGCTGGAATCCTCTAATGTAACAAGGACTTGTGCCGTTTTGATCCCATGCTGTGCCAGTGCATTTTGATAGGCTTGGGCCAGTTGTATCTGGCCCACGGCAGCGGCGGCCTGACTTTGTTCTAGGGGCAAATCAGCAAAAGGCAGCCCCAATACGCCACGCCCCAAAGCGATGGAACCAGACGACACCAAAATCACATCTGTAGCGCGTGCACGCAAAGCCGCCACATCCTGCGCCAAAGACGCGAGCCATTCGACGCGCAATTGCCCGGTATCACGGTCCACCAATAAGGCAGACCCGATTTTCACCGCAACCCGTTTGGCCGTTTTCAGGGACGCCACGCTTCTTCCTCCTCGTCGCCTTTTTGGCGACGCAGCCGGTCATCATCAATCTGTGTCCGCAATGCACGCAGCACATCCACCGTGCCTTCGCTGGACACCCCAGACATCAACATAACCGGCCCACCCACGGCGGCTTCCAGCTCTTCTTTGAGGAAATCGCGTTCTTCTTCGTCCATCGTGTCAATTTTGTTCAACACAGTCACACGGGGTTTATCGGCCAGGTTTTCGCCATAGGCCTCTAATTCGCCGATGATGGTTTGGTAATCGCGCACCGGATCCCCCGATGTGCCATCAACCAGATGCAACAACACCGCAGAGCGTTCTACGTGGCCCAAAAACACATCGCCCAATCCGCGCCCTTCTGAGGCGCCTTCGATCAGGCCGGGAATGTCGGCGACCACAAATTCAACGCCATCCACGCCCACAACCCCTAGATTGGGCACCAGGGTGGTAAAGGGGTAATCGGCCACTTTGGGGCGCGCATTCGACGTGGTGGCCAGAAACGTGGATTTGCCGGCATTGGGCATGCCCAGCAGGCCAACATCGGCGATCAGTTTCAGGCGCAGCCAAAGCGTGCGTTCGACTTCGGGTTGGCCGGGATTGGCGCGTCTTGGGGCCTGATTGGTGGCCGATTTGAAATGCAGATTGCCGAAACCGCCATTGCCGCCTTTGGCCAGCAACACACGCTGGCCGACTTCGGTGACATCCGCAATCAAGGTTTCCTGATCTTCATCCAGCACTTCTGTACCGACCGGCACCCTTAGGATCGCATGTTCGCCGTCTTTGCCGGTGCGCTGACGGCCCATTCCGGGTTGGCCGCTTTTGGCAAAGAAATGCGGCTGATAGCGAAAATCGATCAGCGTGTTCAGGCCTTCGACGGCCTCTAGCCAGACATCACCGCCACGGCCGCCATCACCGCCATCGGGGCCACCATATTCCACAAATTTTTCACGGTGAAATGACACACAGCCACCCCCACCGTTGCCGGATTTAACATAGACTTTGGCAAAATCGAGGAATTTCATCTGACTTCTTTCGGATTTGGTTGGGCAGGCGATACGCTATTGCTTGGGGTTGCTCAAGCCTGTTGCGGGTTTGGGGCCCGGTTCAGGACGTATTCCACACATGTTGATGGCTCTGTTCTGGCGGCGCTTTGACCAAGGGACGTGTTTCCGGTGGGTTTAAAACCCAGTTTGAGCAGAACTTTGGCTGAGTTGGGATTATCAGAGAAATGATCCGCCTCAAAATGAGTGAGCCCATGCTGGTCAACCAAATGATCGATGATCGCGCCCATGGCTTCGGTGGCGTATCCCTGCCCCCAATAATCGCGTCCCAGCCAATAGCCGCAAATGGCATCGCCCGGGGACACGCCCACCGATCCGATCAACGTGCCATCCAATAGACACACGCCCAAACGACCCGATGGACCATTGCGCCATTGGGCGCGATCAATCCAGTCTTTGACGGCGTTATGGGGCCAAGGCAGGGTGATCGAGCTCATCATCGGGGCGACATGTTCGTTTGACGCCAAGGCAATCAGCCGTGCGATGTCACTATGGGCGAGTGGCCGCAGAAACAGCCGGTCGGTGCGTATAATATCGTCAGTCATTTTGGTTCGCCCAATCGGATTGGCTTAACGACATGCGGTGCAGGGTGATTTCTGCATTTGTCGCTTTGGGCACCACTTGTTCCACATGGGTGTCATGAAACCCTAGCTTAGTCAAAATGGCCCGCGATGCGTGACTGCCCTGAAAATGCCCAGACGCCAACGGCTTGGAAAAATTTTGAAAATACCAGGCCACCGCGCAATTTGCGGCCTCAGTCATGATCCCTTGACCGTGGTTATTGGCATTCAACCAATAGCCGAGATCCGGTTTCACCCCAATCATCCCGATCAGACCGTCCCCCGCATCAATGGCCCAGTTCATGTCGTCTGGATGGTTGGCGACATGTTGCACAAACCATTGCGCATCGGATTTGGCATAGGGAAACGGCGCGTTGGTCAACCAGCGCGTGATGTTAAAGTCGCTTAAGGCATCCGTAATTGCGTCCACATCTTTGACCACCAAGGGCCGAAGTGTGAGCCGCGTGGTGGTCAAAGTGGGAACAGCCATCACTCACATCTTTCGAATATAGGTCCATGTCGGGACAGTCGCGTCGCGTGATACACACACGGCTTCGGCGTCGCCCAGATAGTCAAAACCGCAATTGGTCAGCACACGGGCAGAACCCGGATTGTCCTGAAACACCTCTGCGAAAATCTGATCGTTTTTCTGCGGATTGGCCGCAATCAACGCAGTCACCGCTTCGGTGGCGATGCCGGTGTTCCAAAATGCAGGCGCAATCCAATAGGACACTTCGGATTGTTTGCGTTCCAGCGGTTTCAGAACCATAAGGCCCATCACTTCGCTAAAATCACTGCGCAATCCGTCTATGACCCAGATATCTTCGTCGCGATCAGGTTTCATGCCTTTTTCGATCATCGCTGCAACCGCGCCGGGGGGCAGCGGGTGTGGAATATCCTTGGTCATACGGGCGACGCGTTCGTCGGCGGCATACATTTCCACCAAACCAGAATCAGATCGACGCAAAGGGCGCAGCGTAAACCGCGGCGTTTCGATATCTGCCTGATTTGTTACTCTATCCAACATCATTGCTCTTTCCTCCTTCTGGCCAATCCTGCGCAACGGCTCCTCTTCCGGATTGCAGGTACATGCCACGTAATCATGAAAACCTCGTCAACAACGCTTCAACACAACTTTGTTGACGAAAACGTAAAAGGGGACCGGCTATTGCCGATCCCCTAATTTTTTCACCAATTTAGGTTCGGCTTATTCAGCGGCCTCCGCCACCGGAAGAACCGAAATAAATGTGCGGCCTTTAAAGCCTTTACGGAAGGAAACTGCGCCTTCGGAAGTTGCAAAGATTGTGTGATCTTTACCTTCACCAACGCCTTCACCCGGCCACCATTTGTTGCCACGCTGACGTGCAATAATGTTACCTGGGATGACAGTTTCGCCACCGAATTTTTTGATACCAAGGCGGCGACCAGCTGAGTCGCGACCGTTACGGGATGAACCGCCTGCTTTTTTATGTGCCATTAGGTCTCTCCTTAGCCTTTAGCCAGTTCTTTGGCTTGCTCTACCCAGCCTTCACGTTCAATGCGGCCCTTAAAGGACAGCACTTCGTCAAACTTGGCAATATCATCTGCGTTCCATGCGGCGATCTGAGCAAAAGATGTCACGCCACCGGCGAGCAATTTCTTCTCAAGAGCCGGACCAACGCCAGACAGTTTTTTCAGATCGTCAGCGCCAGCGGTTGCAGCTGCGGCAGGTGCCTCAGTTTTCTTCGCGGCTTTTTTGACGGGCTTGGCTGCGGCAGTGGCCGGAGCGTCAGCAACGGATTTCAAAGTGCCACCAACGGCTGCTTTGACACCGGTTTTGTCCGCACCAGATTCCAGAATCTCGGTGATGCGCAGCAGGGTCAGCTTTTGGCGGTGGCCCTTGGTGCGTTTGGAGCTGTGTTTACGACGACGACGCACAAAGTTGATTGTCTTTTCGCCTTTGATCTGGTCGATCACTTCGGCCTGCACGCCTGCCCCTTCGACAAACGGAGCGCCAACAGTGGACCCTACCATCAGAATTTCGTTGAATTGGATGGTTTCACCCGCATCTGCAGCCAGCTTTTCAACACGCAGTACGTCGCCACTTGCGACTTTGTATTGCTTGCCGCCGGTTTTTAGAACCGCAAACATCTTGTCTTCCTTCGTATCCCGCGTCTCTGGGGTCCCTTTACCGTTGCCGGTTTTGGTGTTCATGGCGGTTGTTTCCAACATCGCCACCCGTGGACTGCGTGCCCATTTCAGGACATTCATTTCAATGCACCGCAATATGCGGCAATAAGCGAATAATCGCATAGCCCCAAACAAAGCACTTGCCGGGACGGTGGCTTATCTGACCATCTGGGGTTCAAGTCAACCCCTCAAACGAGGTTCAAATGCGCCTTTTTCCCTTAATTCCGATCCTTTTGGTCACAGCCTGTAGCGATGGCGCCAACCATTTGGGCAATCCATTGCTATGGCCGTTTCACGCAGGCACCAGCGCGGCCCAAAATGCGGTTTATCAACAAAGACGCGGCGCGGTTGAGGTTTATGTTAAATCACACCATGCGGAAATGATCCATGACATTCAGGCTGGATCGGGCCCGCATCTGAGCACTGCGATGGACATTGCCCAAGTGCCCGCTGAGGACCGCCCTGCCCGCATTGTGCAATTGCAGGGCGATGTCGGGATTTATACGGCCAATGTCGGCGCGTTGGTGGTGGCGTTGATGGTGTATGGCCGGTGACAACGCCCCCACGAGGATCACAAAAAGGGCTATAAATCGAACGCTTGCATTTGCTGTGCAGCCGCTTGGCCCAATGCGTGACTGATCTGATCAAACAACCCGTTAAAGCTGCGCATGAGCGCCGTGTTCATGGCTTTTCCAGCGGGGGTTTGCGTGAATGCCAGATATTGACCCAGTTCCTCATCGCTCAGCGGATCATAGGCCAACAACAAATAGGCCATCAGCCATTCCTGCGTGCTGGCGCGAATATCGGGTTCTTGTGACCAAACATCGTTTAGAATTTGATCCTCGCTTAGATCCCCGTCAAAGCCACCGCCGGCAATCAGCCCCTGATAAAACGCGAAATTAGAATTCATCGCGCCAGCCACATTGGTTTCGATCAGGTCATTTTCATCAATGAAACGGCGCAGAAATTCCACACGTGGGGTTTCATCCATCACCGCAATCATCGCCGTTTCCCGCGCTGTGGCATCCACATCAGAATCCAACATGGCGCGGCGCGCGGAGATTTCCAATGTCACGATCCGCACCCCCAAATCGCTGTCAAAAAACGTAATGGCGTCTTGAATGTCCTTGTCGCTCAGCAAATGCGCGAATGCGCCCTGAACATGGGCATTCATCAGATCAACACGATAGATTTGTTGTAAAACGTCCTGCCACGCTGCCCCGCCACGATCCGGGAACATCGAGGTTTCAAGCTCGCTTGCGTAGGCGATCCCCTCTTGTTGCATGATGTCGATCACGCCAGCCAGGTCCAGCGCGGTATATAATCTGTCGGATTGTCTGTCGGTTTGCACCGCTGTTTGTGCCAATGCTTGGGGTGCATTGGCCATCTGCAGGCCCGAAAACCCAGCAACCAAAGCCAGCATGGGCAGCTTGACCATCCACCGTGCAAAAAGGCGAGATCCAAACATAGTTTTCCTTTCAATCCAGACGCTTTACGCACAATCTGATCTGTCATTTGGGGGGGATGCCATCAAATGCAAACCCCACCAATTGGTTATATCGTTGTTTTCAGCGTAGCTTTGTCACAAAGCCGTGCAGAATTCGTGAATTGGGCCTTGCGCCTCTTTAAACACGGGATTACACGACGCATCCAGACCCTTCGCGGAGAGGTGCCGGAGTGGTCGAACGGGGCGGTCTCGAAAACCGTTGTCCCTTCACGGGGACCCAGGGTTCGAATCCCTGTCTCTCCGCCATTAAACGCGCAACATCGCTGACCGCCATTTAGGGGTTGCTTTGCACGCTAAACCCGGACCTGGTGCACAAAATACTGAAATGTCCATTATGATGGCGTTCAGGAGGACGGCGATCATGACTTCCAAGGTTTTTGAGATGCGTTTTGCCAAGGTTTATCCCTTGCTTGTTGGCAAAGTTGAGAAAAAAGGAAAAACCAAAGCCCAACTTGATGAGATTATATTCTGGCTTACGGGATATGATGCAGTGGGTCTGGAAAACGCGCTGGAAGATGGACGTAATTTCGAAGCCTTTTTTGCGCAGGCACCCGCGAAAAACCCAAAACGGCGTTTGATCACAGGTGTGTTTTGTGGCGTTAGAGTTGAAGAGATCAAAGACCCGCTCATGCAAGAAATCCGCTATCTCGACAAATTGGTTGATGAACTTGCGCGTGGGAAAAAGTTCGAAAATATATTGCGGGTTCGAAATGCCTTTGTTTTTGGCTAGACAAATCGTCAGGGGCAGTACCCAAGAGATGCCCAAAACCAATTCGGACTTTCCTGCACCATTGGGACCTAACACGGCCACGGTTCCACCTTGGGTCGGTAGCAGGATACATCTTTGACAACAGTTCTGGTGTCGGATGTGATGGTCAAATTGATGCCGCCCACTTTGATCTGATCGCTACTGGATTGGCGGCGCATGGGGCGGATAAAGTTGAACTATCCTCGCCTGAACAACATGTGATGCTGCGCGCCAAATCCATTATTCACGCCAAATACGATATGACCTTGCGTGAATATCGACGTCTTGCGGATCATTAACCGGCCATTAACCCATCATTAACCGAGTATACGGTTCACTTCTGGTCAAACAGGAGGCCGGAAATGGGAATTCGCACCATATCAAAAATGACATTGCTGTTCGTGGGGGGGATGCTAACAGGGTGCGGTGCTTCTGTTCCGGTCCTGACCCAGCCAGCAACCCTGCCCGATGCGCAGGTCCAATTTGCCCAAGCCGCGATCACCCATCAGCTGCGCGATCCCGACAGCGCGCAATTTCGCAATTTGACCACCTATGTGATGGAAAATGGGGATCAAATTGTGTGTGGTGAAATCAATGCGCGCAATGGGTTTGGCGGCTATTCGGGATATGTGACCTATTATGTGCGCCTACAGGGGCAAACGATCAAACGCACCCATATGGATGACGCGACCGTGCATCATCCCAGCAGTTCTGTGGGGTTTGGCGTTGCCTATTTGGCCTGCGAAAAGGCGGCAAATGGCACCATTCCGATTTCCGCGTCAGAAATGACCCCGCCAGATGTTTAGGTAGGTTTGGTTAATGTGCGCGACACGGCGTCCTGCCAGCCTGCATAGCGGCGATCCCGTGTGGATGCGTCCATTTTAACCTCAAATTTGCGATCCAGTGCCCAGTTTTGTGCAAATCCAGCCTGATCCGGGTAAATCCCGGCCCGCATCCCCGCCAACCAAGCCACACCCAATGCGGTGGTTTCACGCACAACCGGGCGATCCACGGGCGCGCCAATAATGTCGGACAAAAACTGCATCGCCCAGTTGGATGCGGACATGCCGCCGTCGACGCGCAAAACACTGTCATCGGATGACCCAGCCCAATCGGCCTTCATCGCATCCAACAGATCGCGGGTTTGAAACCCGACACTTTCCAATGCTGCGCGGGAAAATTCAGCCGGACCAGACGCGCGGGTGAGGCCATAAACGGCCCCTCGACATTCCGCATCCCAATAAGGCGCGCCCATGCCGGTAAAGGCAGGAACCAGATACAATTCATGGCCTTCATCCGCGGCTTCTGCCAAAGCTTGGGTTTCGCTTGCATCTGCGATCATTTTCATCCCATCGCGCAACCATTGAACCACGGCCCCTGCGATAAAAATCGACCCTTCCAACGCATATGTGGTTTTGCCATCTATCTGATAGGCAATGGTGCCCAACAAGCGTGATTTACTGGCAACCAACTGATCGCCTGTGTTCAACAGTGCAAAACAACCCGTCCCATAGGTCGATTTCAACATGCCCGGCTCAAAACAGGCCTGCCCCAATGTGGCGGCCTGCTGATCCCCGGCGACCCCCAGAATAGGCAGGTCTGTGCCCAAATATTCGGCGTCCGCAACCCCAAAGTCAGCGGCGCAATCCAGAACTTTGGGCAGCATTTTCATGGGGATATTCAAACGCTTACAGATGGTTGCGTCCCATTCCCCATCTACAATATTATAAAGCATCGTCCGGGCGGCATTGGTGGCGTCGGTGACGTGCGATGTGCCGTTGGTCAATTTCCAGATCAGGTAACAATCAACTGTTCCGAACAGCAATTCGCCGGCCTCAGCGCGGGCGCGCACGCCGTCAACATTGTCCAAAACCCAGCCCAGTTTCGTGCCCGAAAAATAGGGATCCGCCAACAATCCGGTGCGGGCGGTAATTTCTGCCTCAAAGCCTTCGGATTTGAGCGTGTCACAAAACGCAGCAGTGCGTCGGTCCTGCCAAACGATGGCATTGGTCACCGGTTCGCCTGTGGATTTATCCCAGACAATGGTGGTTTCGCGTTGATTGGTGATGCCGATCCCGGCGATGTCTGTGGCGGAAATACCTGCCTTGGCAATCACGTCGCGACATGTGGCCAGCGTGGTTGTCCACAGATCAACGGGATCATGTTCGACCCAGCCGGATTGCGGGAAATGTTGGGGGAATTCCTGCTGCGCTGTATGCGTGATCTGCATCTTTTCATCAAAAAGAATGGCCCGCGTGGATGTGGTGCCCTGATCAATCGCCAGAATGCTGCGCATAGTATCCCCCCTATGGATATGATTGCGCTACCATAGATGCGGCGCACAGATCGTCAAGACCCGTGGGCGGGACAAATCGGCGCGCAGGTTCAGCCCCGAAATCCGGTTGCCACGACGAACTTTTCCGATGAATCCGACCGGGATGCCGGGGGTTTGACATTCACAACCTTGGTAAATTTCTGTTTCAGCAATTTTTGCAAATCACCTTCGGCGCCCCCGGCCAAAACCTTGGCCACAAAGGTGCCGCCTTCGTCCAGAACGTCAAAGGCGAAATATGCGGCGGCCTCGCAAAGGGCCATGATGCGCAAATGATCGGTCTGTTTATGCCCCGAAGCAGATGCGGCCATATCGGACATCACAACATCCGCCTTGCCGCCCAGCCAGTCTTTGACTTTTTGATCGGCGTCGTCTTCCATAAAGTCTAATTGATGTACCTCGGCGCCTGCGACGGCTTCGACCTCTTGCAAATCGACACCAAGCAATGTGCCGACTTTCTTGCCGGATTTGTCGCCCAATGCGTTGATCCGCGGCACAGCCACCTGCAACCATCCGCCCGGCGCACAGCCCAGGTCAACCACCCGCGCACCGGGCACCAAGAACCGGAATTTATCGTCCAGTTCCAATATTTTATAGGCAGCGCGTCCACGCATCCCTTCGGCATTAGCGCGCGATACATATGGATCGTTCAACTGACGTTGCAGCCACAAAGTCGATGACATTTTCCGACCACGCGCGGTTTTGACTTTGACGGTCAAATCACGCAATCCGCGTCCGGAACTTTTCTTTTCTTTTTTCGCCATCTGATTTCCTTTGCCACTCTGGCAGGTCGCCTGCGCATCGCAAGCGCCTGCCCTATCTTAAAAAGCGCCGCCTTCCAAGACACCATCGGCCGACATTTGCTGATAAAGCAGACCTTCGCGCAGGCCACGATCCGCAACGGTTAACCGATCCGTGGGCCAAACCCGCATCAAAGCTTGCAAAATCGACGCGCCCGACATGATCAAAGCCTGACGATCCCGGCCAATCCGGGGGTCTGCTTTGCGGCCCTGTGGACCAAGTGACAGATAATCCTGGATCACCGCATCAATCTGATCGGATGTCATGCGCAATCCGTCCACTTTGTTGCGATCATAACGGCGCAGCCCCAGATGACTGGCCGCCACGGTGGTCACGGTGCCGGATGTGCCAATGATCTGAAACCCGTCCCGGGCTTGTTCATGGGCATAGGGTGAAAACTCAGACAGGTTTTCCTCAAAAAACCAGGACATAAGCGCAAACCGTGCGCTGTCATCTTCGACATCGGCAAATTGATCGCGCAACGTGGCCACACCCAATGGTACGGAAATCCAGTCGACAACTTTGGCAGCGGGAAACACGCCGGGGTCCTGAATAAATCCGGCATGAAGCCGCATGATCGCACGCGGGCGTTCCAGTGGCGGCACTTTGGTCAGGTCGATCCAAACCAGTTCCGTTGATCCTCCACCAATATCCACCACCAGCAATTGTTCGGTTTTCGTCGACACCAAAGGCGCGCAGGACACCACCGCCAGACGCGCTTCTTCTTCGGGTTTGATGATTTCCAACTGCAGACCGGTTTCATGGCGGATCTGGCGGATAAATCGTTCGCCATTGCGCGCACGACGACAGGCTTCGGTTGCGACCAATCGCATCCGATCCACATTATGCCGCTTTAGCTTTTGTTTGCAGATCCGAATGGCATGCACCGTTCGGTTGATCGACGCACGCGACAATCGTCCCGTACTTTCAAGCCCATGGCCCAATTGTACGGATTTAGAAAAGCTATCGATCACATGAAACTGATTGCCTTTGGGTTGGGCAACCAACATGCGACAGCTATTGGTACCTAAATCCAGAGCCGCATATAACGACAATGGATCAGGCGGATTTGGCGCGGGGCTTTCGACCGCTATTGGGAACGCGCCCGCACCTTTGGGACGCTTGGGCGCCATCTTTACGCCCTCCATTTCGAGTTACCTTTAATCTAGGCAGGACATCCCCATCTGGCAAGCTCTGTCACAGGTCTGTCATGAATAGGTCGATCACTTTTTGCGATCATCGGCTGGCTCATGATTGTCATGAACATTTCGATCCCACACTGCACTGGCGCATAACAGGGCAATCGCGATAGGGGGTTGGTCGTTCATTGGCGGGCGAATGTCGAAAACGAACGTCGGATTAAAAATAACGCAGATTAGAAATGATCATCTGCAACGGAGAATCACATGGCTCTGGTCACACTCGTTTATTGGCGCGACATCCCCGCACAAGTTATCGTCGGCAAAGGCCGGCGTGCGGCAAAAATCCAGCTACCGGAACGGTTTGAACAGGCTATTGACCGCGCCGCTATGAAAACCGGCGCCGCGGAAACCGATGATTATCTGGCTGAATGGCGCAAAGCCCCGGCCTATGAAATCGAAGGGGATGATCAATCCGTCGCCGAGGCCGAGGCCGCGCGGCTGGACGCGGAATATGACGTCGAACGCATTAAGACGTTGATTGCCAATGACGGGTGGGCATGAGCCAGACAGGCCTGCCCCCCACCCTGAAGGAGAGAATTATGGCTCTTTTGAATTTCCGCCGCAAAGAGGCGCCTGCTCCGGTTTCGGCAGAGTTAGAAGCATTCCTGAAGGGATTTTCGATCGAGGTGATGCCGCGCACGGCCGCCAAAGTTGATGATTTTCGCGCTTTGTTGCCCGCTGGCAGCCGTGTTTACATCGCCCATATTGATGGAACCCCCATCGAAGAAATGGTCAGCACCGCCGCCCGCATCGCCAGCGAAGGTTATGACGTGATGCCGCATTTTCCAGCGCGGATCATCAAGGATCAGGCCACCTTGGCCGATTGGATCGCCCGTTACCAAGGCGAAGCTAACGTCAAACAAGCGTTGCTGCTGGCCGGTGGCGTGTCCGAACCACAAGGCGCGTTCCATTCCTCCATGCAATTGTTGGAAACTGGCCTGTTTGACAAAGCCGGTTTTGAAAATCTGCATGTGGCCGGTCACCCCGAAGGCAACAAAGATATCGATCCAGATGGTTCTGATAAAAACGTTGGCGAAGCACTTGTTTGGAAACAGAAATTCAGCGAGCGGACGGATGCCAAAATGGCGCTGGCCACGCAGTTCTGTTTTGAATCCGGGCCGGTGATTGAATGGGCAAATGCGCTGTCTGACGCGGGAATTGATATTCCAATTCATATCGGTACGGCTGGCCCTGCCAAACTGCAAACGCTGATCAAATTCGCAATCGCTTGCGGCGTGGGTGCATCATTGAAAGTGCTGCAAAAACGGGCCATGGATGTATCCAAATTGCTATTGCCCTATGAACCCACAGAATTCCTCACTGATTTGGCTGAACACAAAGCGGCCAATCCCGACTTTAACATCGCTTCTGTGCATTTCTTCCCACTGGGTGGGATCAAAACAAATGCCAAGTGGACCCAAGAAAATGGCGGCGCTTCTGGCGTTCCAGTCACCCCAATCCAAGGATAAAGAATGACCCGTACCGTCATAGAATCAAAGACTAAAACCGCGATCATCGGCTTTGACGAGCCGTTCTGTGTCATTGGCGAGCGGATCAACCCAACGGGCCGTAAAATTCTGGCCGCAGAGTTGGAAATGGATGATTTCAGCCGCGTCGAAGCAGATGCAATCGCTCAAGTTGCGGCTGGTGCAACCGTGCTGGACATCAATTCTGGCGCTGTGTTTTCCAACAAAATGGCCGAAGATCCGCGCTATGCGGACAACAACTTTGTTGAGCCACCCCTGATGGAAAAACTGATCAATGTGGTTCAGGCCGTCACCGACGCCCCGCTTTGTATCGACAGTTCGGTGCCCGGCGCATTGGAACGCGGACTGGCCGCTGCCGAGGGCCGTCCTTTGCTCAACTCGGTCACCGGCGAAGAAGAACGTCTGGAAATGGTGCTGCCGTTAGTCAAAAAATACAACGTCCCCGTTGTGGCAATTTCCAATGATGACACAGGCATTTCTGAGGACCCGGATGTGCGGTTCGCTGTGGCCAAAAAGATCGTTGAACGGGCCGCCGACTTTGGCATTCCGGCCCATGATATCGTTGTCGATCCGTTGGTTATGCCAATTGGCGCAATGGGGACTGCGGGTTTGCAGGTCTTTGCGTTGGTGCGGCGTCTGCGCGAAGAATTGGGTGTAAACACCACCTGTGGCGCGTCCAATATTTCCTTTGGTTTACCCAACCGGCATGGCATCAACAACGCGTTTTTGCCTATGGCAATGGCATCTGGCATGACCAGTGCGATCATGAACCCGGTCGCCCTGCCCGTCGGCCCCAAGAAAATCGCCGAAAAGAAAGCTGCGATTGAAGCTGCAGGGATTATTTTGCCGGACGGTTTGGATGACGAAGCATTCTGCCAGATGTTTGGGCTGGGGTCGACCAAACCCCGCGCTGGCAAAGAAATGGAAGCGATCCGCGCAGCTAACTTCTTGACCGATAACGATGATTCAGGCGCGGAATGGATCCGCACCAACAAAGCTCCGGGTGAAGATAAGGGCGGACGCGGTGGCCGTCGTCGCCGCCGCGCCTAAACAGTTGCTAGGATAAATCCAGTTCTGAAAGCTGCCTCAACCCTGCCATCAGGGTTGAGGTTTCAGACCCCAATCCGACAAAACGGGCCCCTTGGGCGACAGCTTCGCGGGCATGGTCTGGATCAAACCAAACCACACCCACCGTTTTGCCCGCAGCCAAAATGCGTGTGGTGAGCCGTTCGATTTCTACCAAAACGTCAGGATGGCGATATTGCCCGGGAAACCCCATATCCGCAGATAAATCAGCAGGCCCGATAAACACCACATCGACGCCTTCGGTGTTTGCAATTCCATCAATGTTTTCAGCGGCTTCGACGCTTTCAACTTGAACCATGACGCAGATGTTTTTATCGGCCGTTTTGGCATAATCGGGGGTGCTGCCATATCCAGAGGCACGTGCAAGCGTCGCCCCCATGCCACGCGTGCCATTTGGTGGATAGCGCGTTGCCGCAACAATCTGACGTGCCTGTTCGGCGGTGTGGACCAAAGGCACCAGAATATTCTGGGCCCCTAAATCCAACACCTGTTTTAGAACCCAATCCTGTCCCACCGGCACTCGAATTACGGTCTGTGTGTCAGATCCTGCCAAGGCCATCAATTGCCCCTGGATTTGGGCCAATCCATTTGGTCCATGTTCCGCATCGATGAGGCACCAGTCAAACCCGGTTTTACTTGCCAGTTCAGCGGCTGCCATCGATCCTAATGTCAGCCAAATCCCCCGTTGCAGTTCATTGTCTGCAAGTGCATTTTTCAGTTTGTTATCAGTCATATCCAGCCCAAAGCTAAGGGAAAACACCGGTCCGAAATGGATCGTGTTTCGGAACGATAATACAAAGATCAGAAAAAGCCATATTGCTCTTCCTTGCTAATCGCCTTTGCGTGGTTGTCCAAATCGACAGAAATTTGATGCATGGCAATGTTTTCAAGCTCAAAATCGCGGGTTCCACACCCCAATGGCGCCACCAAACCTGTTACGGGCAAAATATTGATCAGCGTTAATCAGTTTTCGAAAGGGGTTGCCATTTTGACATCGGGTGTAAAAACTGCCCTAACTGAAGGTATTCAAATCGCTTTGGTGAGACGCCCATGAACTTGAAACAACTGTCGAACATTTTGGGATTAAGCCAAACAACAGTTAGTCGGGCGTTAAATGGCTTTCCGGAAGTGTCCGAAACGACTCGCCAACGTGTTCAAATGGTTGCTGATCAATATGGATATAGCCCCAACACGCGCGCCAAAAGCCTTGCAACGGGGCGTTCTATGGCGATTGGTCATGTGATTCCCGTTTCGGAAAAGCATGAGATGGTGAATCCGGTATTTGGCGATTTTATCGCTGGTGCGGGGGAATCTTATGCGCGGCATGGGTATGATATGCACCTGTCCCTGTTTGATCACGGCAGTGAAAGCGACATTTACACAAAGTTAAAAATGCGCCGCTCGGTAGATGGCGTGGTTGTGCATGGGCCGCAAATGGATGACCCACGCATTGATTTGTTGCGAAAACTGGACATGCCATTTGTGGTGCATGGCCGATCAAGCAATCAAACGGGTCCTTATTCGTGGGTTGATGTGAACAGTCGCAGCTCTTTTGAACAGGCGACTTCGTATCTGTTGGATTTGGGGCACAAAAGGATAGGTTTAATCAACGGGTATGAAATTATGGATTTCGCGTATCGACGGCGCACCGGGTATGAAACGGCGTTGAAAACCTGGGGTGTCGCAGTTGACCCTGCCCTGATGCGCAGCGATGAAATGACCGAAGCCCACGGGTATAGATCCGCTAGGGATATACTGAACCTATCCGATCCACCAACCGCATTTTTGTGTTCATCAATGATTTGTGCGCTTGGCACACGGCGCGCAATCGAAGATTCAGGGCAAAAAATGGGGCGCGACATCAGTGTGATCACCCATGACGATTGTTTATCTTATCTGCAGACCGACGGGGATATTCCTGTCTTTACCTCGGTTAAATCATCGGTTCGAAACGCCGGCCGTTGTTTAGGCGATATGTTGATCCATCAAATCAACACACCTACAGAAGGACCGGTTCACAAATTGTTAGAAGCAGAATTAACCGTTGGCACCTCGACGGGCCCTGCTCCTTTGTGATCTACCTTGCCCGAACCGAGCAGAGCCTTTATCTGCTAAGAACTGATAACGCTAACATTTGAAATGACATGACTGAAACACCTACTCATATCCTTGTTGCCGATGTTGGCGGAACGAATTCACGTGTTGCTTTTGCAATTGATGGCATTGTTCAAAACGCGTCGATCAAGCGGTTCAAAAACGCAGATTACCCTAGCCTAGATGCTGTTTTGATTGAGTTTTTGAGGCACAATTCTGAGGTTGATATATCTGCCCTATGTGTCGCGGTGGCGGGTATGGTGTTGCCCGATGTGACCGAATTGACCAACCTCAATTGGCGAATAACAAAGGATTCTTTGGCCAAATCAGTTAATGTCTCATCTGTATCCGTGATTAACGATCTGCAGGCGCAGGGGCATGCATTGTCTGATATTCCGGCGAAAAACCTGAAATCCATAATGCGCGGAACCACTCAAAGCACCGATGGTGCAAAGCTGGTTGTGGGCATTGGGACTGGTTTTAACGCAGCACCGGTTCACAATTCAGCACAATCAACAATTGTTGTCCCTTCTGAATGCGGACATATTTCGTTGCCGGTTTATTCTGAACAGGATTTGAATATGCGGGATCATTTGGCGACAGGTTCAGGATTCGCATCGGTCGAAGAGGTCCTATCCGGGCGCGGGTTAGAGCAAGTATATGCTTGGCATGCCCGCGAAGACGGGTCTCGCAAAACGTCGCATCAGATCATGCAGGATTGTGCACGTGGCGATGATAAATATGCACGGATGACTGTAAAAACTTGCGTCCACATATTAGGTCGTGTTTGCGGCGATTTGGCGCTAACCCACCTTCCTTATCAAGGCATATATTTGGTCGGAGGTGTGGCGCGTGCTTTAACCCCGTATTTAGACACATTTGGGTTCAACGATCAGTTCACATCCAAAGGTCGCATGTCCGAGTTCCTAAAGGCGTTTTCGGTGTTTGTTGTCGAAGATGATTACGCAGCACTGACAGGCTGCGCAAACACCGTCGGAACCTAAATCGTTAGTGCAGTTGTTCTTGAACTGTGCTGGTCAGATCTGTGAGAGAAAACGGCTTGGGTAGGAAAACAGAGTTTGGAACCCCTGCCTGATCATCACCAAATGCATCCTCTGCATAGCCAGAAACGAACACAACCTTGGTATCTGGTCTGGTAACAAGCGCCTTTTTGACCCAGGTTGGACCGTCCATTCCCGGCATGATGACATCCGTCACAAAGATGTCGACACTCAGTTCTGGATCCGCAAGCATATCCAATGCTGCTTCTGCACTCTCAGCCTCTAAAACAGTGTAGCCACGCAGGCGCAAAGCCCGCGAAGCAAAGGCGCGAACCGGTGCTTCGTCTTCGACCAGCAACACAACCCCGTCCCCTTTTTGCACGGCCAGACGGCCTCGGTCTTCTGGACGATCGTTTGTGTTTTCAACTGGAACCGGCATGTCATAGGCAGGAAGGAAGATCGTGAAAACGGATCCTGTTCCAACCGAACTGTCGGCAAAAATGAAGCCACCTGTCTGTTTCACAATCCCGTAAGCCGTTGACAAGCCTAGGCCAGTCCCCTCGCCCGTGCGCTTTGTTGTGTAGAAAGGTTCAAAAATCTTAGGCAGCTTTTCGGGAGGAATTCCGCATCCTTCATCCACAACGCGTACAATGACATAATCGCCCGGTGGGACCGTTGCCCGATCCCGTTCCAAAGGTTGTTTGAGCGTCGAATTTTCAGTCTCTACACGAATTTCACCACCCGTCGCCATTGCGTCACGGGCATTCACGACCAAGTTCATCATAACCTGTTCCAGCTGACGTTTGTCGGCGCGGATATTTAATAGACCCGGATCATGATTGAGGGTCAGCGTGACTTTTTCACCGACCAACCTATTCAGCAGATGCGTGAGATCGGACAAAGTATTGCGCAAATCCAAGAGTTCGGGACGCAAGTTTTGTTTCCGAGAAAAGGCAAGCAATTGTCCAACCAAACTGGCCGCACGGTTGGCATTTTGGTGAATCTGGATCAGATCACCGTAATCTTGGTCTCCTTGATCGTGACGAAGTAGCAAAAGGTCGCAATGCCCTGATATTGCTGTCAAAAGGTTGTTGAAATCATGGGCGACACCACCGGCCAATTGACCAATCGCTTGCATTTTTTGGCTTTGGACGAACTGCGCTTCCAATGACTTTAGCTCTGTTACGTCATTAAGCACGGCGATGACGTGGTTACAGCTTTCTTCGCCCTCAAGAGGGTTTAACATCACTTGAACAAAGGTGTCCTGCCGATCTCCTGTGCTGCGCAAAAACTCTGGCGATGGGGCGACGCGTCCTTCTGCGGCTTCGCGTAGCCAGTCGACGATTGGGCGGCCCAAACCATCCATCAAATCAGCAAGCCGGGTGCCGTTTGGAATTTGGTTGTTTAGCAATTGGCGCGCTTCGCGATTGGAACCGACAACTTCGCCTGTAACTGCGATTTTCAGCAATGGCACGGGTAAATCTTCGACTGCGTCCCATGCCGCGGCGACACCGCGCATCTGCGTACTTGCTTCGCCCGGCAAAAGATAGATTTCACGGCGTCCGCCATTGCCGCGTAGCTCGGCAACGAGGCAATCAACCAAACCGTCAACACCTTTGACCTGATGCAATTGCCCGGACACCAAAGGCTGCTCTGCAAAAACCCGATCCAGGCTTTTGGCGCGCCCACCGACCAAACGACGCGACGCTTCGTTCATATAAAGGATCGTTCCAGATGGCCCAGCAGTGAGCATGGGCAACCCAAGCGCATCTGCGCCGCGACCCGCCCCCATTTTTTCGACAACATCGTCCAAACGCCAGACGAATATGGATTCACCTGCATCTTGGACGGATAAACGGACATGACCGCGACGGGTTACCAAATCTTCGCGTGCAGCACCCACAGCTTGGGCTTTGGATTGCAGGCGAAACAAAACGGCGCCGGGATTTGCGAACAAATCTGACAGGCAGAATGACAACGTATCATGTGACTGATCGCGAAACCGACCCTGTGCGGACAGGTTTTGAGATAGGATTTTTCCCTCAAAATCGGTGACAAATCCTGCGGCGTTTTCGTGTTCGATCAGCCGCTTAACGGTTTCCACCAGCACGGCACGGCGTTTCGTTCGCAATAGGCGTAAAACCCCGACGAATGCGCCGGTCGTCGCCAGCACACCGCCTGCGATTTGTAGCCCCAGTTCCATAAGAACATCCCCGACAAAGAAACTTGCCGCCACCATGCCAACAGCCAACGCTAAGATAATACCGACGCGCGGTACAATACGGTCAACTCCAGTCAAGGTGGACTGGACGGGCAATTCGGCCTGTGTCACTCGCAATCCCCCTTCGATTCGATCTTGGTCAACTGGACACCATAAATCTTAACCCGGCATTAATCTGCGATCACAAGTTTAAGTATTACCGTAGAATCAATTCTTTGCAACCTATAGTTGCGATGACCATTTACTGGGGTGATTAACCAAGTTTATGGTGCATCACACAAACAAAGAACCCATCGCCCCGTTCGGATGGCGCGGTTTTTGTTTGGGTTTCAATTGTCCAAGTGGGGTTTTGGGACAGCCACGTGTCTATGACGGATTGGTTTTCCTCCAAAAACACCGAACAGGTGGCATAGGCCAGCACTCCGCCCGGTTTCACAAAGGGTGCTGCGTCGTCCAGCACCTGTTTTTGCAGGTTAGTCATTTCTGTTAGGCCGTCAGGCGTCAGCAGCCATTTGGCCTGCGGATCACGCCGCCATGTGCCGCTGCCCGTACAGGGCGCGTCGCACAAGACCAGATCATAGGTGCCCAGATCGGCCTTTAGTTTGGTATGAATTTGCGCGCCAGCCCGTTCGGCCCGCACAGGGATATCCGTCATACGTTTGGCGTCGATGTCGTGGGCATGAACCGGACGACGGGTGATATCATAGAGCGCAAGCGCCTTGCCACCACCACCTGCGCAATAGTCCAGCACATGGTCGCCCTCGGCCAGCGGCAACAACGCGGAGATCGATTGAGAGGCCGCATCCTGAAGATCAACCAAGCCATCCAGATAGGCCACGGATTGGGCAACGCGTCGGGGATTTTCCAACACTTCCAAGGCGGTATCCACATCTGGATGCATCTGTGTGGTGATTTGATCGATGGCCAAAATGTCCATCGCCTCTTGGCGGGTGCCGCGCGCTGTTGCGACACGTAAAAACACCGGAGCGCGGTTTTGCGCGGCCCGCATTGAGGGTTCAAAATCCGCGCCCAAGCCGGATTTGAAATAGGGCAGCAACCAATCCGGGCAATCCAAAGCTTCACCTTCGGACAGGGTAGGTGCTGTGAAATTGCGCTCTGTGTCGGTCAATTCGCTGGGCGCATGCCCGATGGCGGTAAACATCGTTTCGGGATCGATATCATTGGCGCGCAACGCCCCAATCATCAGCCCCCTGCCCGACATATCCCCGCCCATGGCGGCGTAGCTGCGCATATGGCGCAACACGTCGTAAACATAGTCCCGAATAGCCGCGCGGTCCTTGGACCCGGCATAGCGATTTTGGCGGCCCCAACCGGTCAGAATACGTTCCGCAGACTGTCCGTCGATCACCTGATCCAAAATCTCGATTGCTGCGGCGACCCGCGCGGCTGGTGTCATTATCCGATCCTATAATTCGGGCTTTCGCGCGTGATTTGAACATCATGCACGTGGCTTTCTTTTAGACCGGCGCCGGTGATTTTGACGAAATTGCAGTTTTTGCGCATTTCATCAACGGTGGCACAGCCCGTATAGCCCATCGCCGCCCGCAGACCGCCGACCAATTGGTGAACCACCGCATTGGCAGAGCCTTTGTAGGGCACTTGGCCTTCGATGCCTTCGGGGACCAGTTTGTCGCTGGCCGCGTCTTTTTGGAAATACCGATCCGCAGATCCGCGCGCCATTGCGCCAAGGCTGCCCATGCCGCGATAGGATTTAAACGACCGGCCTTGGTATAGGATCACTTCGCCGGGGGATTCATCCGTACCTGCGATCATCGATCCAACCATGGCACAGGACGCGCCCGCGGCGATGGCTTTGGCAAAATCACCCGAGAATTTAATGCCGCCATCCGCGATAATCGGCGTGTCGCCGGCTGCATTTGCGCAATCCATAACGGCCGTCAATTGCGGCACACCCACACCGGCCACCATACGTGTTGTACAGATCGATCCGGGGCCAATGCCCACCTTAACCGCATCTGCGCCTGCATCAATCAACGCCCGCGTGGCCGCCCCAGTGGCCACGTTACCGGCGATGATCTGCACGTTGCTGTTTAGGTTTTTGGCGCGTGTGACCGCATCCAAAACACCCTGCGAATGGCCATGGGCCGTATCAATCACCACAATATCAGCCCCGGCATCGATCAACGCTTGGGTGCGTTCAAAACCGCTATCCCCAACCGAAGACGCAGCCGCCACGCGCAACCGGCCCAGATCGTCTTTGCAGGCGGTTGGGTTCAGCACGGCCATTTCGGTGTCTTTTAGCGTCAAAAGCCCGGTCAATTTGCCGTCGCCATCGCTGACCAGCAATTTTTCGATCCGGCGGGACTTCATCAGGGATTTGGCCTCTTCCAGATCGGCGGGTTCCTGAAGCATGGCCAGATCGTTGCTGGTCATCATCACGGAAACCGGCGTGTCATTATCAGTGGCAAACCGCATGTCGCGGTTGGTGACGATACCAACAACGCGGCCCTGCCCGTCCACAACCGGGAAACCGGTGACGCGATAACGTTCTTGCAATGCTTTGGCATCCGCCAATGTCTGATCCGCGGTCAATGTGATCGGATTATAAACAATCCCGCTTTCGAACCGTTTCACGCGACGCACTTCGCGGGCTTGTTCTTCGACGTTCAGGTTTTTGTGGATCACGCCCATGCCACCGGCCTGCGCCATGGCAATGGCCATTTTCGCTTCGGTGACGGTGTCCATCGCTGAGGATAGCAACGGAATGTTCAGCGCGATACTGCGCGTCACCCAGGTGCGGGTATCTGCGGTGGATGGCAGAACGCTAGAAGCGCCTGGCACAAGTAGGACATCGTCAAAGGTGAGAGCCTCGCGAATCTCCATGGGGAATACTCCTTGGATGGCATCGTTTGGCACGTCGCTATTTCACGGAAACCCGATCTGTGGAACCCCCTTTGCACAGAACGGGGCTGGAAATTAGCATTCTTTATACTTTTCATTGAAAAAGATGATTTGAACGGGTCATTTGGACCATTGTCGCGCAAGATGCCCCTATGATCGAAAATGGACCACACCGGGATGCGGAATTTATCCCACCACCATGGCGCCAATCTGCAGGGCGGATTTTGGTGCGGCTTTGTGTTGCTGGGGCTGTGATTGCATTGGCCAATTGGTCCATTTCATGGATCATGATGATGCAAAGCGGCGGGTCGGCCACAACCTTTGTTTTGGTGATGCTGGTTTATGCACTGCTGATCAGCCTGCCATTTGTGCCTGGCATCGAAATAGGAATTGGCGTGGTGATCATGATGGGGCCGCAAACCGCGCCTTGGGTATGGTTGGCGACGTTTGGCGGGCTGACCCTGGCGTTTTTTGCCGGTTATATGCTGTCACATGACCGTTTATATCAATTTTTCGCTGATTTCAGGATGCGCCGCGCCTGTCTGTTGATCCAACGTTTTGCCGATGTGCCACAGGCCAATCGGCTGGATCATCTGAGGCAAAACCTGCCTAAATGGCTGCGTCCCTTGGCGACGTCACATCGTTATATCGCCATGGGGTTGCTGTTTAACCTGCCGGGCAACGCCTTGTTGGGCGGGGGTGGCGGTATCGCGGTGATCGCCGGAATTACGCGGATTTTCACACCATGGGTGACGGTTTTGGCCATTGGGATATCCACCCTGCCCTTTCCGCTGGTGGTTTGGTTCTGGGGGCCGGATGTCATCACAGGCGTGATGGAATGGTTTGGCACCAGCCATAAATGACGTTAAGCGACACTGACAGGACGCGTTTTTAACTTTGCTCGGGAACGTGTTGACCTATCTTGCCCAAAACCGTGATCAAAGGCCGATATTATGACCAACGACCCACTTGTGATCTTTACCCCGTCTGGCAAGCGCGGGAATTTCCCGATTGGGACCCCTATTCTAACCGCCGCCCGTCAATTGGGGGTGGATTTGGATTCCGTTTGCGGCGGGCGTGGTATTTGTTCGAAATGTCAGATTACGCCGTCTTATGGTGAATTTGCCAAACATGGCGTTACGGTTCAGCCGGATGCGCTGAGCGACTGGAACGCGGTTGAGCAACGCTATCAGGACAAACGCGGCCTGCTGGATGGGCGGCGGCTGGGCTGTCAGGCGGCGGTTCAGGGCGACGTTGTGATTGATGTGCCCCCAGAAAGTCAGGTCCACCGCCAAGTTGTGCGCAAAGCCGTGGATGCCCGCCCGATGGCGATGGATCCCGCAATCCGTCAGGTTGTCGTGGATGTGGCCGAACCGGATATGCATGAACCCACTGGTGATCTGGAACGGCTGATTGCGGCCTTGGCGGATCAATGGCAGATCACCGATATTCATGCGCCAATTTCGGTTCTGCGCGGCCTGCAACCGGCCCTGCGCAAAGGCAAATGGCAGGTCACTGTGACCCTGCACAAAGGCCATAACGCCACGCATCACACGCTGATTAATGTTGCCCCCGGCTATGACGATTCCACGCCCTACGGTTTGGCAATTGATCTGGGATCGACCACCATCGCCGCGCATTTGACCGATCTGCGCGACGGGTCTGTGGCGGCCTCATCTGGTATCATGAACCCGCAAATCCGGTTCGGAGAAGACCTGATGAGTCGGGTGTCATATGCGATGATGAACCCGGGCGGCGATCAGGAAATGACCAAATCCGTGCGCGCAGCATTGAACACGCTATCCATTGAAATTGCAGAACAAATTGACATTTCCCCTGATCAAATCCTAGAGGCGGTTTTTGTCTGCAATCCGGTCATGCATCATCTGTTGATGGGCATCGATCCGGTGGAATTGGGTCAGGCGCCTTTTGCCTTGGCCACCTCAAATTCCCTATCGATAGAGGCCCGCGATCTGGACCTAACCGCGCTCAACCCGGCCGCGCAGGTCTATATCCTGCCCTGTATCGCCGGCCATGTGGGCGCGGACGCGGCTGCGGTGGCGCTGTCGGAACAACCGGGCCAATCCGACGATCTGGTGTTGATCGTCGATGTGGGCACCAATGCCGAAATTCTGCTGGGCGATAAAACCCGCGTTCTGGCCTGTTCATCCCCCACCGGTCCCGCCTTTGAAGGGGCGCAGATTTCGTCAGGCCAACGCGCCGCCCCCGGTGCGATTGAACGGGTTGAAATTGACCCCGTCACCAAAGAACCGCGTTTCCGGGTCATTGGCAGCGACATCTGGTCAGACGAACCCGGCTTTGATGCGGCCATCGCCGTGTCCGGCATCACTGGCATCTGTGGATCAGGCATTATCGAAGCGGTGGCTGAAATGCGCATCGCGGGGCTGCTGGATCCATCCGGGTTGATCGGATCGGCCGAAGCCACCGGAACGCCGCGCAACATCCCTGAAGGTCGCACGTATTCCTACGTCCTGCATGATGGCACAGCCGATGGCGGACCGTTGATCACCGTGACCCAAGGCGACATTCGCGCCATCCAATTGGCCAAATCCGCGCTCTATGCAGGGGCGCGTTTGTTGATGGACGAAATGGGCGTCGACAAAGTGGACCGCGTGGTGTTGGCCGGGGCGTTTGGCGCGCATATTTCGCCAAAACATGCGATGGTTTTGGGCATGATCCCAGATGCGCCATTGAACCAAGTGTTTTCGGCGGGCAATGCCGCTGGCACTGGCGCGCGGATCGCCCTGTGTTCCGTCGCTGCACGCGCCCAGATCGAAACGATGGTGCATGAGATCACCAAAGTCGAAACCGCGATTGAACCCAAATTCCAAGAGCATTTCGTCAATGCCAATGCCATCCCCCACGCCACGGATACATTCCCAGAACTGTCCGCGATTGTGACCCTGCCGCAGGTGAACTTTAACACTGGCGGCGGGGATAATGCAGGTGGACGGCGCCGACGGCGCCGCGGTTAAAGACCCATTTTGAGGGCAAAGGCGTCACATGTCGGCGCAATTGCCCTCAAATCAAATTGTCAGGTGCAATCCGACTTGACCCGCCACAGCCATCGGATTAGTCACCACCCCAGCGAGCGGGTATGGTGAAAAGGTATCACGGCAGCTTCCCAAGCTTTAGTTACGAGTTCGATTCTCGTTACCCGCTCCAATTTTACCCATTCCCATTGTCCAATGGAAATATCCGCGATGTCTGTGCCGTATCACACCCCTTTTGATAAAACCGATCTGGCCAATCTGGGGATCACGGATGCATGGAGTTTTGGCATCGCGGATCGCACCCATTGGTCGGACATGGATCCATTGGCGCATGTGAACAACGCCGCCTATCTCAGCTGGTTTGAAAATGTCCGGCTTGCATGGTTATCCGCGCGTAAGTTGTCCTATTTTGGCCCCGGACAGCCGAAATTTGTCATTCGTCAGGTTGGCATCGACTATCTGGGCGAAATGCACATGAACGAAGATTACGTGGTTACGTCACGCGTGCGCGATTATCGTCGCACATCGTTCACCATGGATTATGCCGTTTATGCGCTGCGTGATGGTCAGCCGGTTTTGTGCACCACGTCACATGCCGTTTTGGTTCTGTTGGCCCCAGAAGGCGGCAAAATGGCGCTGACACCCGACCTGATCACCATCCTGACCAAACAAGATGGCGCAATCAGCGCGGTCTAAAGCCCGTTTTTACGCAGCATCGCAACCAGATTAGCGGTTGAGCCATCTTTGCCGGATGCATCCGCCCCTTCAACAATGGGTTGCAGGGCTGTGGCCAATTCTTTGCCCAGCTCAACGCCCCATTGATCATAGGAATTCAGGCCCAGAACCACGCCTTCGACGAAAACGCGATGTTCATATAGCGCGATAATCTGCCCCAGCATAAACGGATCCAGCAACGGATAGGCCAACGTCGTAGATGGGCGATTGCCGGGGAAAACCCGATGATGCGCTTGACGTTCCAACTCTTCTCCGGTGAATTTATCGGCAACTTTTGCGCGGGCCTGTTCCAGATCGCGCCCCTTCATCAGGGCTTCGGATTGGGCAAGGCAATTGGCGACAAGCAATTGATGTTGATGATGTAAGTCATCCTCATGACCACGGGCCGCGACCAGAAATTCACAGGGAATGACCCGCGTGCCTTGGTGGATCAACTGATAAAAGGCGTGCTGACCGTTGGTGCCGGGTTCACCCCAGACAACAGGCCCGGACTGCACCGGTAAATCAGCGCCATCCATGCTGACACCTTTGCCGTTACTTTCCATTTCCAGCTGCTGCAAATAGGCAGGCAGGCGCAATAGGTTGTTATCATAGGGCAATACGGCGCGCGTGGCATAATCACAGACCTGATTGTGCCAGATCCCGACCAAAGCCAACATCGCAGGCAGGTTTTCCTGCCAGTCCGCCGCGCAAAAATGCCGATCCATCGCCTGACCACCCCGCAAAAACGCGCGGAACGCATCCGGTCCAATCGCGATCATCAGCGACAGGCCAATCGGCCCCCACATGGAATAACGCCCACCAACCCAATCCTCAAAGCCAAACACCCGTTCTGGGGCAATGCCAAAAGCGCCGGTTTTATCCGCCGCCGTGCTGAGGGCGGCAAATTGATGACCGGGATTGCCGACCAGATCGCTCATCCAGGCCATAGCCGTGCGGGCATTGGTCATGGTTTCGATGGTGGTAAAGGTTTTTGAGGCCACAATCACCAGTGTCGTGGCCGGATCACAAACGCGCAAAACACCTGCAATATCAGAGGGATCAACGTTAGACACAAAGTGACAACGCGGCCCGTCCGCATATGGGGCCAAAGCCTTCACTGCCATGGCCGGACCCAGGTCGGACCCACCGATACCGATATTGATCACGTCGGTAATTTTACCGCCCGCGCCCATATAGGACCCATCGCGCACTACCTCGGCAAAGGCGGCCATACGGTCGAGCGTTTCCAAAATGTCGGGCATGACGTCTTGGCCGTCAACATGAACCGGGCCGCCATCCAGATTGCGCAAGGCAGTGTGCAAAACGGCGCGGGTTTCGGTTTCATTGATCAGCGCACCGGCAAACATCGCGTCGCGTTTTTCAGCCACACCAGTTTGGGTCAGCAGATCAATCAACAAGTCCCGCGCGGCGCTGTCGATATTGGTTTTGGAATAATCCAGCACCAGATCCCCCATTTGCGCTGAAAAATCCTGCGCACGATCTGGGGTGTCGGGCGCGTCAAACAGGGTTTCAAAGCGGCGATGAGCGATCGATTTCTGGTGGTTGCGCAGCGTGTCAAACATGGTTTTGAATTGCCTCTAGCTTTCGGCCCAATGGATTGTTGCACCCTTTAGGATCGCTGCAACGGGTGCGTCTTCGGGTTGTAATTTTTGCGCAGCCTCCAGGGCTTCGCGTTTGTCATTGCCTTTGATGAGAATGTGTTTGTTTATCGCTGCATTCAACACTTTGGCAGATAGCGTAATCCGCGGCTCTCCTGCGCCGGGCGCACGCATGGGCACCAAAATCGCATCCCCATGCAGCGCTTCGTGTAATTGATCCGCACCGGGGAAAATGGACGCTGTGTGCATGTCTGCCCCCATGCCTAACAGGCAAATATCGATGGGCAATGCGGGCGCGATCTGGGCTTCTAATTCATTGATCACCGCCTCTGGAATGTCGGCATTGGCATATAGCGGCAGCAATTGCGCGGCGGCGGCACGGTCGGTTAAAAACCGCTGCCGTAACAAACGCGTGTTGGACCGGTCAGAGGTTTCAGGAACCCAACGTTCATCGGTTAACATCACCCGAACATTGGCCCAATTCAGGTCCACACCGCTGAGCACATCAAAAATCGGACCCGGCGTGGTTCCACCCGGCACCGCAAAGGTGACTTTGTCGCCTTGGAACAACGCATTTTCCAACTCGCCGGCCAAAATATTGGCCAGATCCATCATCATCATTTCGCCATCGGCATATTCGATCAGCTTCATGGGTTGTCCTATCGTTTGTTGCAACAGCGCTACCAAACCGGCCGCGCCCTGCCCTTTATTCTAAACGTCCCCAGATGGTTACGCTTTGATCTCATGCCATCTTCGGCCATCCCGATGCAACAACATCAATGAATCCTCTGGGCCGGATGACCCGGTATCATATTCTTTGGGCACGTCATTGCGTTCCTGCCAGCCATTGATGATCGGATCGGTCCATGACCACGCGGCTTCGACTTCGTCACCGCGCATAAACAGGGTTTGGTTGCCACGGATCACATCCATAATCAGTCGTTCATACGCATCCGACCCGCCATCCGCATCCGGGCCCAACGCATCAGCAAAGGTCATGTCCAAAGGCACATCCACCAGTCGCATCCCGCCCGGTCCCGGTTCCTTGATTGTCACTTGCAAATCAATGCCTTCATTGGGTTGCAACCGAATGGTCAGAATGTTGCGGTGGCGCGCCTCGTCGCCTTCAAAAATCGAATGACCTAAATCCTTAAATACCACGGAAATTTCGGAATTCCGCGCCTTTAGGCGTTTGCCCGTGCGCATATAAAATGGCACGCCCGCCCAACGCCAATTGTTGATATGGCATTTCAGCGCAACAAAGCTTTCTGTGTGGGATCGTGGATTTTCTGCGTCATCACGATAGTTCTGGGTCTTGTCCGTCGCATTATACTGGCCACGTACGATTTGATGGTAATCAACAGGCTGTAAGGCACGGATAACCTTTAGCTTTTCGTCCCGAACTGCGTCCGCTTCGAACATGCTGGGCGGTTCCATCGCAATCAGACACAGCAATTGCATCAGATGGTTTTGCACCATATCGCGCATCGCGCCGGATTTGTCATAATACCCGCCGCGCCCCCCAACGCCGACCGTTTCGGCCACCGTGATCTGGATGTGATCAACGTAGTGATTGTTCCAAAGCGGTTCAAACAGCACATTACCAAACCGTACCGCCATCAGGTTTTGAACTGTTTCTTTGCCCAGATAATGA